>CAZNAX010000054.1:0-17607 GCA_964570965.1 uncultured Desulfatibacillum sp. | reverse complement strand
GGTCGGCTTTTTTCTCCAGGGAATACGCCAGGTAGACAATCAGCGCGAACCGGGCAAATTCCGACGGCTGGAACCGCAGGGGTCCCAGGCCCAGCCATCGGCTCGATCCGCCGGCCGTAATTCCGAAAGGCGAAAACAGCACCGCCGCCAGCAAGATCAGCGCCATCGCCAACAACGGGTAGGCCAGCGGCCGGTAGAACCGGTAGGGAACGTTCCGCCCCACAACGAGCACGCAAATGCCCACCAGCGCGAACATGGCCTGCTTTTTCAGGAAGTAGTAATCCGAGCCGAATTTTTTCATGGCCAGCGCCGAACTGGCACTGTAGACCATGACGATGCCGATACCGACCAGCAGGAGCACCGGAAACAGAAGCTGCACGTCATAGACGGTGCTCGCGGATCGCCCGCGGATAGGGCTCGGTATGGCCACGGCGGCAGACCTCATGGTTTAGCGGTCCTCGTCGGCATCCTTGGCAGCGGATGCTGGACATGCATGGCTCGGTGGGGTTTTCAATTCGTTCACCGCGCGGCGAAAGTCTTCGCCGCGCTCCTGGTAATTCGCGTATCGATCGAAACTGGCGCAGCCCGGCGCGAGCAGCACCGCATCACCTGCGGCGGCCATCGCCTGCGCCGCTTGCACGGCCTCGCGCATGGAGGCCACCTCGCGGGTCGGCAGGAGCCCGCCGAGGGCTGAGCGCAAGGTGTCCCGGCTACCGCCCAGCAGGACGAGGCCGCGGCCCCGGCGGCGGACGACGCCCTGAAGCAGGCTGAAATCACCGCCCTTGTCCACTCCGCCCATGATCAGCACCACCGGCGAGCCAAAGCATTCCAGGGCGCGACGCACCGCGTCGACGTTGGTGGCCTTGGAGTCGTTCACGTATTCAACGCCGTTGATCGTCGCGATGGTCTCCAGACGGTGAGCGGCCGGCAAGAAGGCGTTGAGGGCGGCTTGGATCCCCTCCGGATGAGCGCCGGCGGCCAGGGCCGCCAGGGCGGCGGCGGATGCGTTTTCCGCATTGTGCACTCCGCGCAGCCGGAACCGTGCCAGGTCCAGTCGGACGGGTTCCCGATCCGGCAGCCGCAGGATCAGCGTATCGCCGTTCAGGCCGGCGCCGGCCTGGCCCGGATCGGCGGTGTTGAAGAAGAGCCTGCGGCTGCGAATGCATTCGGCGTGTGCGGCGATGACCGGGTCGCCGGCGTTCAGCACGGCGAGGTCTTGGGCATGCTGGTTCTCGAACAGCCGCATCTTGGCGGCCGTGTAGGCCGCAAAGCTCTCATGTCGGTCCAGGTGGTCCGCGGTGATATTGAGCAGTACCCCGACGGACGGCCGAAAGGTTTCAATCGTGTCCAGTTGAAAGCTGCTGACCTCTGCGACCACGATCTCGGCCTGCATCCCCGCGTCCACATAACCGATGAGGGGCCGGCCGATGTTGCCCCCCACGAACACCCGCCGGTCGGATGCGGCGAGCATGGCCCCCACCAGTTCGGTGGTCGTGGTCTTGCCGTTGGTGCCGGTGACCGCCACGATGGGCTGGCGGATGAAACGCGCCGCCAGCTCGGTCTCGCCGATGACGGGGATGCCGCGGCTGCGCGCCGCCTGCAGCACCGGCAGCGTATGCGGCACCCCGGGGCTCAGCACGATCATCTCGGCGGCCGATACGCTGGCATCGCTGTGACCGCCCCATTCGAGCTCGATCCCCATGGCATGCAGCTCCGCCACCGCGGTTCCGAGCCGGCTCTCGTCGGCCTGATCCGTGGCCCGGACGATGGCCCCCCGGCCGTGCAGAAACCGGGCGGCGGCGATCCCGGTGCGGGCCAGTCCGACCACGAGAATGCGTTTGCGGTGCAGATCCATACCAGTATCCCTAATGGGGCGCCGCGACCCCGCCCGCGCCGCCCGACACCGGAGAGGAGGGCGGTCGTCGGATGTCGGGCAACGGCGGACGGGTCGCACGCCGTGCTACCTGAGTTTCAATGTGCTCATGGCGAGCAGGGCCAAGGCGATCGCGATGATCCAGAACCGCACGATCACTTTGGGCTCCGGCCAACCTTTCAGCTCAAAATGGTGATGCAGCGGTGCCATGCGGAAGATCCGCCGGCCGCTGGTCATTTTGAAAAAGCTTACCTGAAAAATGACCGATAAGGCCTCGATGACGAAAAGGCCCCCGACGAGCACCAACAGGATTTCCTGCTTGGTGATGACGGCCATCACCCCCAGCGTGGCCCCGAGAGACAGGGAGCCCGTATCGCCCATGAAGACCTGGGCGGGATACGCATTGAACCACAAGAAACCCAAACCGGCGCCGGCGATGGCTCCGCAGAGCACGGTGAGCTCACCGCTGCCGGGCACATAAGTGATCTGCAGGTAGTTGGCGATTTTGACGTGGCCGGCGACATAGGCGAAGACCATGTAGGTGGCGGCGGCGATGATCACCGGGCCGATGGCCAGCCCGTCGAGCCCGTCCGTCAGGTTGACGGCGTTGGAAGCTCCGACGATGACCAGCATCGCAAAGACAATGTAGCCCCAGCCCAGATCCGGAGTCACCGTCTTGAAAAACGGCACGGTCACTTCGGTTGAAAAATTCGGCGTGAGATAGACCCAAACCCCGGCGATCAGCGCCACGCCCGCTTGCAGCGTCAGCTTGCCGCCTACGCTGAGCCCCTTGCTCTGCTTCTTGACCTGCATGAGGTAATCGTCCATGAACCCCACGGCTCCGAAACCCAGCAGGACCCACAGGGCGATCCAGATGAACGGGTCGGTGAGGTCGCTCCACAGCAAGGTGGCCAGTGTGATCGCGGCTAGCATCAAAACCCCGCCCATGGTCGGGGTACCGGCCTTGCCCAGGTGGCTTTGGGGGCCGTCGTTGCGGATGTACTGTCCGACCTGCATGCGTGTCAGCCGGTCAATCACCCAGGGTCCGAGAAAAAAGCAGATGAAAAAAGCGGTGAGGCTGGCGTAGATCGTCCGGAACGTGATGTAGCGGAACACGTTCAGGATCGAAAACAGCGTGTGCAGCGGATACAGTAAATGATACAGCATTTCAGTTTCCTAGTTGCGCGGTGCGGACCAGTCCTGCACGGCCCGAACAACGGCTTCCAGCCCCATCGCGCGGGAGCCCTTGACGAGCACCCAGTCGCCGGCCTTCAATTCCAGAAGCAAAGCGGCCTGCACGGCGGACCGGGGGCCGATGACGATGTCGGCGGCCGCCATCCCGCCCTGGCGGGCGCCGGCAGCGACATCGGCGGCATGATCTCCGCAAGTCAGCAGTTTGGCCGCACCGCTGCGGGCGGCGAGCTGGCCCACCTGCCGATGCCAGGCGCCCGCATTCCGGCCCAACTCGCGCATGTCGCCGAGCACCAGCAGACTGCGTGCGCCGCCGCGCAGGTGATTCAGCGCAGCGATAGCGCCTTCCATAGACGCCGGGTTGGCGTTATACGTATCATCGACCAGGTGGATCCCCCCGGCGAGCGCGATCACGCGCATGCGACCCGGTACCGGCGTAAAGGCTTCCAGCCCTTGGCGGATGTCGGCGATGTCCAGCCCCAGCGCATATCCGACCGCGGCTGCCGCGAGGGCGTTGTGCACCATAAACCGACCGAAGGCATGCAGCTGAATCTGCGCTCGTCGCCCCGGCAGCGCCAGTTCAAAGAGGATTCCTTCGTCGATCTCACGGATTCGATCCGCGCGCACTGCGGCATCGGCCGACAGGCCGAACAGCAGGGCTTCGGCGCCAGAAGCTCCGGCAAACGGCCGCAGGCGCGGATCGTCCGCGTTCAGCACAGCGCGACCGCCGGGCGCCAGCCCGGCCAGCAGCGCGCTTTTTTCCTGCAAAACTCCTTCCAGGGATCCGAGTCCCTCCAAGTGCGCCGGGCCGATGTTGGTGATGACTCCGATGTCCGGCATGCAGATATCGCTCAGCCGTGCGATCTCGCCGGGCCGATTGGTGCCCAGCTCCAGGATCGCCCATTGATGCCGCGGCTCCAGCCTGAACAGGGTCAGCGGGACCCCGATCTGATTGTTCAGGTTTTTGGCCGGCTCCAGAACGGTGAATCGTCGTGACGCAACGGCGGCGGTCATCCGGCGGGTACTGGTTTTGCCGTTGGACCCGGTAATGGCGACGACCGCGGCCGGCGAGCGCCGGCGGTGAAACGCGCCCAGTTCGCCGAGCGCGCGAGTGGTGTCTTCGACCGCCACGCAGACGGCGTCGCTGTGCGTCCGCATCAGCGCCTGGAAGTCGTCGATCCGCTTGCGGGCGACGATTATCCCTCCGATGCCGCGGTTCAATACGTCCCCGATGAATCGGTGCCCGTCATGCACGTCTCCCTGAATGGCGACAAACGCTTCGCGGGCCATAATGGTGCGCGAGTCGATGGCAATGGAGTCGAAGCGTCGATCGCGATCGCCCGCCAGGAGCTCTCCGCCGGTAGCCTCGAGTATGTCATCTACCGTCCAGGGCATGGTCAGAAACCGCCAATCGATCATGATCGCGGATGGCAACCGGCAAAGAGCAAAGAGCAAAGCGCAAACGCACTGCCCGGCGCCCTCGGTCAACCGTCCTTGTTTTTGTCCTATGCGTCATGCCCGATGCTCTCTGTTTCCAATTTTTCCAAAACCGCTGCCGCCTCTTCGCGGTCGTCGAAGTGGATGTGGTGATGGCCGATGATCTGATACGGTTCGTGCCCCTTGCCCGCGATCAGCACGGCGTCTCCCGCCCGCGCAGCTCGGATGCCCAAGGCAATGGCCGTCCGTCGGTCCGGTTCGACCACGAAGCCTTTGGCTCCGGACGGGGGCGCGATTTCACGGGCATCGGCCTCCGGCACCCCCTGCGCCCGGATCCCCGGAACAATCTGATTCAGAATGGCGACCGGGTCCTCGGTGCGGGGATTGTCCGAGGTCGCGATGGTGAGATCGCTCAGTCGCGCCGCGATGGCGCCCATGATCGGCCGTTTGGTGCGGTCGCGGTCGCCGCCGCAGCCGAACACGCAGATGATACGACCCGCCGTGAGCGCCCGCAGTGCCTGCAGGGCGTTTTCAAGAGCATCCGGCGTATGGGAGTAGTCCACATAGACCCATCGACCGCTGCGGCTTTCCACCCGTTCTAAGCGCCCGGGCACCCGGTGGACGGATTCCAGGCCGGCGCCGATCACCTGCGGATCGATGCCCAAAGCCGTTCCGGTGCCGGCCGCGCAAAGCAGGTTCTCAATGTTGTGGCGGCCGACCAGACGTGAGCGAACATCGATGCGCTGCGTTCCAAAGGCGAGGGAGCCGCGAATTCCCTGAAGATCGCAGATCAGATGTTCGCCGCGCACGCTGCAGCCCGGTCGGGTGCCGGTGCGGATCACCGGGATCGCCACCTGTTCGGCCAACTCGCGACCGTGGGCGCTATCGGCATTGACGACGGCAACCGCCCGCCCGGCCTTGGGCCCGGACGGCAGGAAGTGGGTGAACAATCGCTTTTTCGTCGCCCAGTAAGCCGGCATGCTGCCATGGAAGTCGAGATGGTCCTGGCTCAGATTGGTAAACACGCCGACGTCGATCCAACAGGCGTGGATGCGCTGAAGATCGATGGCGTGGGAAGAAGCCTCCAGAACGACATGCGAGACTCCCGCTGCGCGCATCTCTGCCAGGATTCTTTGAAGGTCCAGGGATTCGGGCGTCGTGACCGGGCTGGGATGGGAGACACCGGCATACCGATAGTTGATCGTCCCGATCACCCCGGTGGGCAGGCCGGCTTGGGTGAGGATGCCTTCGACGAGATAGGTGGTGGTGGTCTTGCCGTTGGTGCCGGTGACGGCGATCACGGTCAACTGCTCCGCCGGGCGGCCGTAAAACGCCGCCGCAAGCTCGGCCAGCGCCCGCCGGGTGTCGGGCACGGTGGCGACGACTCCGGCGCCGGGCACGGGCTTCTCCGTAACGACGGCGATCGCTCCGCGCCGCCGAGCATCATCGATGAAATCATGTCCGTCGGCCGTACGCCCGCGCATGGCCACGAAGACCCCGCCGGGCCGCACCTCCTGGGATCGGTAGTGCAGCGCCGTCACCTCCGGCCCTTGGCCCTGCAACCCGTTCACGGGGGATGGGGTTAGGACCGCCATGAGGCGGGCGAGTTTCATCCGCGGCCTCCACCGTCCAGCGCGACCCGCAACCGTTCCGTGGCGGGGCGCGGCGGTACGTTCAGATAGTTGAGCGCGGTTTGGGCGATTTTCTTAAACACCGGGGCGGCCACGGCGCCGCCATAGATCTGGGTTTTGGGCTCGTCGATGACGACCAGGACGGCAATCTGGGGGTTCTCGGCCGGCGCAAATCCGATGAACGAAGCGATGTGTCGGTCGTTGGAGTAGGCGCCGCTCTCGTCGATCTTGCGGGAGGTGCCGGTCTTGCCGCAGGCGCTGTAGCCGTCCAGAGCGGCATGGACGCCGGTGCCGCCGGGCAGGACGACCGTTTGAAGGATTTCTCTGAGGGTTGCGGCCGTCGCACGCGAAACGACCCGACGAACCTCTTCGGGCGCGACCTGCTGCAGGATCTGGCCCTGCTGATCGGTGATCGCCTGAACGATATGAGGCCGCATCAGAACCCCGTCGTTGGCGATGGCCGAGAAGGCGGTGATCAGCTGGACCGCCGAAACGGAAACGCCATGGCCGAAGGAAATGGCGGCCGTGTCGATGCCGGTCCAATGCTTGTGGTGCATGAGAAGGCCGGGGGTCTCGGCAGGGCTGTCGATCCCGGTTTTTTGGCCGAAGCCGAACAGGCGCAGGGTATGATGGAGTTTCTCCGGTCCGACCCGTTCGCTGATCTTTACGGCCCCGATGTTGCTCGAGTACTTGATAATGTCCTGCAGGGTCAGCAGCCCGTATCGGTGGACGTCGTGCACGGTGTTCTTGCCGATGCGATAGGCACCGTTTTCACAGTGGAACGTTGTCTTGGGCGACAGGTTGGCGAACTCGAGCGCGGCGGCGGCGCTGAAGACTTTCAGCGTCGATCCGGGCTCGAAGGGGTCGGTGATCGCCCGGTTGCGCCAGAGAGGTTTCTTGGCCTGGTCGAATGCGTTCGGGTTAAACGCGGGGGCGATGGCCAGGGCGAGGATTTCACCGGTGCGTGGCACCATCACAATCGCCGTTCCGGACTTGGCTTTGCTTTTTTCGACGGCTTCGGCCACGTGCGTTTCTGTCGTGAATTGGATGCTTTGGTCCAGCGTCAGCACCAAATTCTTGCCGCTGGCGTTCTCGTCCGCCGGCGATTCCGACTGGAAGTCGTTGCCGTGGGCGTCCCGCAGGACTTTGACGCTGGTGTCGGCGCCGCGCAGGTGGCTGTCATAAAAGAACTCGACCCCCTCCAGCCCCTTGCCGTCCATGCCGGTGAAGCCGAGCACGTGCGCCGCTAGCGCTCGATTGGGGTAAAAGCGGCTGGTCTCGGACACGAATTCGATTCCGGGAATCCGCAGCTGCTTGACCGCTTCGGCTTCCTTCGGGGTCGCCTGGCGCTTGATCCACACGAAGGGTTTGCGGCTGGCCAGCCGTTGCTTGATCTCCTGAGGTTTTCGTTTCAAGACGCGGGCGATGTCTTGCGCCACCGATTCGGGCGTCTTCACCTGGGCCGGCCGAATGGCGATGGAGGTGACATCAATGCTGACCGCCAGCGCATGGCCGCGCCGGTCGAAAATCGTGCCGCGCTTGCCCACCGCTTTGAGAGAGTCTTCGACCTGATCGGACGCCTTGCGGGAAAGCCACGACCCCTGGTAGACCTGCAGCAGAAGGGCCTTGCCGCCGATTGCGACAAGGGCCATGGCAAAAATCACGCCGACCAGGAGAATACGGAGACGTATGTATTTGGCACGCATGGTCGTCAGGGCATTACCATCATTTGTCTGGGAGTGGGCAGCGTCAACCCGAGTTTTTCCTGCGCGATGCGGATGATGCGCTGGGGGGCTCTCAGACGGGCGAGCTCCACTCTGAGGTTGGCCTGAAGCTCGGTCAAGCGCTGCTGCTCCTTGGTTGATGCAGAGATTTCATAGCCTACCCGCACGCATTGGACCCGCACCCAGGTGTAGATCAGGAGTTCGGCGATGAATACGCACAGCAAGAAGATCCACACGGCGAGCACCCTGGGGTTGCGGGTTCGGGTCTTTGGTGTCGGATTGGCCATCACAGCTCCGTGGGTTCCACGCCCATCCCTCGGCCGGGTTGCTATTCAAACCCGCTCGGCCGCCCGTAGCTTGGTGCTGCGGGCCATTGGATTGGCGGCGATTTCATCCGGACCGGGCCGGACGACCTTACGGGTCAGGATTTTCAAGGTGCCTTCAGGCCCGCCGCCGTCCTGCAGCCACGGATCGCGGCGGTTGCGCTTCTCCATGGCTTTGAGGTGCCGTTTGACGATGCGATCTTCCAACGAATGAAAGGACAGGACGCACAGGCGTCCGCCGGGATTGAGCATCTCCGGTACCTGGTCCAGCAGCTCCGCGAGTCGGTTGAGTTCGTCATTGACGGCGATGCGCAGGGCCATGAAGACCCGGGTCGCCGGGTGAATCCGAGCGCGGCCGCCTCGGGGGACCGCCTCGCACACGATGCGAGCCAGTTCGCCGCTGGTGCGAATGGGCTGTATTCGGCGCACGTGGATGATCCTCCGGGCAATCCGTCCGGACCAGCGCTCTTCTCCGTACTCCTGGAGGATGCGTCGCAGGTCGTCCTCCTTCAAGCGGTTGATCAGATCCGCCGCCGTTTGCGCCGCACGGATGTCCATCCGCATGTCCAGCGGTTCATCGCGCAGGAAGCTGAACCCCCGGCCGCTGGCCTGCAGGTGGTGCAGCGAGATTCCCAAATCGAGCAGAATGCCGTCCAGTCCCTTGAGCCCGAGCTGCCCCATCACCTCGGGCAGTTGGGCAAAGTTGCGGTGGAACAGCCGAACCCGTTCGGCCTGGTCCGCCAGAAATTCCCGGGCGTTGGCGATGGCATCCGCATCCTGGTCCAGACCGATGAGCAACCCGTCGGGTGCGCTGTGTTCCAGGATGGCTCGGGCGTGTCCCGCACCGCCGAGCGTGCCGTCCGCGTAAACTCCGCCCGCCCGGCAGTTGAGGTACTCCAGCACCTCCGCGCGCATGACCGGGATGTGGCGGTATGCCATGGACTCAGATGCCGAGTTTGGCGATTTCGTTTCTGGCCTCCGGGTTCTTGAGATCGTTCGAGAGCATCCGTTCCTCGTTCTCGAAGTTTTCCCGGGACCAGATCTCGAAGTGGTCGAGGACACCCACCAAAACGATATCCCTGTTCAGAGCCGCGTATTGTCTCAGAGCAGGCGGGATGAGAATGCGGTCCTGCCTGTCGCAGCTGCACTCATGGGCGCCGCCGATGAACACCCGGCGGAAGCGGCGCATGATGTCGTTTTTCTCGGCCAGCCGCAGAATCCGTTCCTCCAGCTGGTGCCACGCGGCCATCGGGAATGCGACCAGGCATTGGTCCATGCGGGAGACCATGATTCCATCGCCGTCCTCCGAGCGAGCGAGCACCCGGAACCGGGAGGGAATGACGATTCGGCCCTTGTCGTCGATGGTGTGGTATGAGCTTCCACGAAACATGGTCATCAATAATTTACCACTTTCCGCCACTTTGCTCCATTAAATAATAAAAGTTATTAAGAGTCAAGCAAAAAGTACAGGCGGGGTTTAAATTTTTTAATGTAATTTAAAAATGTTAACCCGAATCAAAACCAAGAGAGGAGACTGAAGATCGCTAGGTTTCCGAGAATGTGGATCAAGATGGGGACCAGCAGGCTTTTTTCGATTTCGTAGGCGGTCGCGAACACCAGACTGCCGACAAGCTGAGGGATGGGGGCACCGGGAGCGCTGCCATGCAGAAGGGTGAATACCAGCGTACTCAGGAACAGGGCCGGCCAGAAGCCCCAGCGCCGGCAATACCCGTACATAAGACCTCTGAAATAGATTTCTTCTGCGATCGGAGCGATGAACCCGCCGACCCAAAAAAGAAGCGCCGGATTGGGAAAAAAAGCGGTCGGGCCGGGGCGGATGATCCGCAGGGGATCAAGTCCCGCCATATGCAGCAGCGCATAACCGATCGCGGCCAGGATACCGAAACCGGCCGACCAAATGAGCCCCCTGATCAGGCCGGATCTCCATCCCGCCGCCGCAAGCCCAGTCCGGTTCCAGCCCCTCGGGCAGCGGGAGATGATCAGCGCCATCCAGGCGATGTCCACCAGGCGCGCCAAGCCGACGCCTGCCAGTGGATCGATTCCTCTCTGGGAAATGGCCCACCGGGCAAGGCTTTCGACCGCGATGACGCCCGCCGTGGCCATCGCCAGGGTCCTCAATTCGACCGGGTCTGATCCCATCCCAACGTCCTTAGAGCCTGGTAGGCGTAGAGTTGAACGTACCATTCATGCGAATGGTTCAGCAGGTTCAGAATCGGATGCAGGGCGCGCAGGTCCCGGCGCCGGGCGAGGGCTTCCAATGCCATGGTCCGTACATTGATCTGCGGGTCATCCAGCAGGTAAACTAAATCAGTGAACGCCTTTGCGTTCGGGCTTGCCCCCAGAGCCTGGGCCAGCCAGTAACGCTCCTGAGGGTAGGGGCTGCGCAATATTCGTCCGTATGCGGGGCTGCCCACAACGTCGAAATGACGCCCCCGGATAGCCTTCAGCCCTGCCACTCGCGTTTGCCAGCGATCGGATCCCAGCGCGGTGTCGATGGCGCCAGGCGGTGGAGGATCTTCCCGGCTGAAATGGAAGTCGGCCAGGATGGCCAATCCGATCAGCAGACAGAGAGCCGCCGCCACGGCTTCCGCACGGCGCGGCTTAACTACGAGGCCGCATACCAGATGAATCAGCGCAAACAACAGCACATAAATGGCGATCGGGAATGCCAGCAGAACCCCGTAAAACGCAACGCTGCGAAAGATGCGGAATCGATCGGTTCGCACGGAGATCTCGGAGGCGGCCCGTCCGGGGTCGGCCAAGAAGTGGTCCGTTGTATTTTCCCAGACGACCCTCCCGCGGTGCAGAAATGCCAGGCGGTCCCCTTCGAATCGGAGGCTGATATCGGCATCCGGTGGGACCGCAACGGGCAGGTAATCCCGGCGGATCAACTCTCGTTTTACGGCGGCGTAGCGGCCGGCGGCGTCTGCAGCCGGCGAGGCGACCGTCTTGATGAGCCGCTGTTCGAAGGTCTTGAAAACTTCGGCGGGATAAAGGGTATAGCGATAATAGAACGAGCTGACGCGTTCGCCCGCCGGATTCGACATGAGCAGGTGATCCCGCAGGTCGACGAACAGACCGCGATCGTACTGGGCGAACCACCCCAGCGCCAAAAGGGCCAAGGGCAGGAACCGCAGGCCGGAGCCCCGCGGATCCGGCGGTGTGTGGTGCGCGCCGGGCGACATGCCCGCCACCCAAAAGACGGTCGCAGGAATCGCAATGAAGTAAAGGGTCACCCAGACATCGAAGCCGTAGACGTTTATCGAGGCGACGATGCCGACCCAGCCAATGACGGCCGCTGCGGTCGTGAATCCCCGGCCCGAGGTGCAGCGACGCCAAAGCCCCGCCGCCGCCGCGCTGACCAACGACAGCGCCGCTCCCACGCTGAGCGTGAACAACAGCCCCCCGTAGAAAGCGCTTTCCAGGTCGAGCAGGCGGGGATGCACGTTCACGTTGGGCACCGGCAGAAATCCGGCGTTGGCCACCGCCGTCAACTGCGTGAAGAGCCGGTGGTTTGATGCATACACCTGAGCGGTGGCGATGATCTGGGCGATGCCCATGCCGGCCATCAACTCCATGGCTGGGAACACGAGGTGATGGATAGCCCGCAGCGAGTTCACGGTTGCACGTTGTCCAGCGGCCGTCGGCCGTTAGCCGCAGAAGCGGTTTTGCTTAACCAAAATTTATTAATAGCATTTTTTCGGAGTCGGTGGAAACGGGCTACGAAAAAGAAGATGCAATCGTGCGCCGCAAGGAGAAAGAAATTGTCGACCGCACTGAAATGGAAGCCGTCATCAACGAGGCGCGGGTGTGCCGAATGGGCATGTGCGACGGGCGGCTTCCTTATATCGTGCCGCTGTGCTTCGGCTACGCGGACGATACGTTTTACTGTCAAAAAAGGGGTTCAAGCCATTTTTGGGCCAGCAGCAATGCGCAGATCGATTTGGCATCCTGAATGTCGCCACGGGCGATCATGGCGGCCGCCTCCGCCCATGGCAGGCCATGCGCATCCAACACCTCGTCCGGATCGAGGCGCCGGGTCGCAGCGCTCAATCCGGTGGCGAGAAACAGGTGAATGCGTTCGTCGGAATAGGCGGGCACCGGAATGATTTCCCCCAGCCTCCGCCATTCCGCGGCCGTGTAGCCGGTTTCTTCGGCGAGTTCGCGCCGCGCGCAGTCCATGGCCCCCTCGCCGGGGTCGAGCGTACCGGCCGGAATCTCCCAGATATACTGCTTGAGCGCGTGGCGGTACTGCCGCACCAGTACGACCTCATGTCCACCGGTGAGCGCCACGATGCCCGCCGCTCCCGGATGCTCGATGAAATCGAGGTCGGTGGTGGTTCCGTTATCCAAGGTCACGTTTTCCCTCACCAGTTGGAAGACGCGCCCGCGGTGGATCGAATGGCGGTGATGGACGTTGACGGCCACCCTGGGGCCCTCCTGTCGTAGGATCGTATTTGCAGCCGGCGGGTCTACCTAATCCGCATCGGCGGCGGGGTCAAGCCATTTTTGGGCCGGCGCGCATCCGAACCCGGTAGCGCTTGACCGTTTCAGCAATTGGGGATAGGCTGAATGAACGATGCTCATCGCGCTCCGCGGCGATGAGCGCATCTGCCTGAAGGAGCCGCCATGAGACGCCCCGAGATCCGCACCGCGCTTCCCGGCCCGCGCGCCCAGCAGTTGATCCAGCTGGATGCCACCTACGTTTCGCCTTCCTACACCCGGGTCTACCCGCTGGTGGTTGACAAGGGCTCGGGGCTTTGGGTCCAGGATCTCGACGGCAACCTCTTTTTGGACTTCACGGCGGGGATCGCGGTCAATGCAACGGGCCACTGCCATCCTAACGTCGTGGAAGCCATCAAGACGCAGGCCGACCAGCTGCTGCATATGTCCGGCACCGACTTCTATTACACGGCCCAAATTCGTCTGGCCCAGAAACTGTCCTCGCTGGCAGCGGGAGAAGAGACGCACCGCGTCTACTTCGGCAATTCCGGAGCAGAAGCCGTGGAGGCCGCTTTTAAACTGGCGCGCTGGCATACCAAGCGGGAGTTGAACCTTGCCTTTTTCGGGGCCTTTCACGGCCGGACGATGGGGGCGCTCTCGCTGACGGCCAGCAAGACCATCCAGAAACGGAATTACAATCCCCTGGTGCCCGGTATCACGCACATCCCCTACGCCTATTGCTATCGCTGCGCATACAACCTGACCTACCCCCAATGCCATCTTTTCTGTGTGCGCTGGGTGGAGGACACGTTGTTCCGCACCACCGTTCCACCCGAGGAAGTGGCCGCCATTTTCGTCGAACCGATTCAGGGCGAAGGCGGCTACGTGGTCCCGCCGCCGGAATTCCACAAGGAGTTCTGCGCCATCGCACGGAAATACGGCATTCTCTACGTGGCGGACGAAGTCCAGTCCGGAATGGGCCGCACCGGCAAGATGTTTGCGATGGAGCACTTCGGGGTGGCGCCGGATATCATTGCTCTGGCGAAAGGAATCGCCTCCGGGATGCCGTTGGGCGCCACGATGGCCCCCGCCCGGATCATGAATTGGGAGGCCGGATCGCATGCTTCGACCTTCGGCGGCAACCCGCTGGCCTGCCAGGCGGCTCTGGCCACGATCGATCTGCTGGAAGAAGGGCTGATGGCCAACGCCGGCGTGCAGGGCGAGCGGCTGATGGCTGGCCTGCGCCAGATGCAGAACCGTTTCGAATGCATGGGGGATGTACGCGGCAAAGGCCTGATGGTGGGGGTGGAGCTGGTCACGGACCGCGAGCGCAAAACGCCGGCGGCGGACTGGCGCGCCGGGATCATCCAACGCGCTTTCGAAAAGGGGCTGCTCATCCTGGGTTGCGGCCAAAACAGCATCCGATTCTGCCCGGCGCTAACCGTAACCCCCGATGAAATCGACGTCTGTCTGTCGATCTTCGAGGAATCCATGCAAGAGGTCGCCGGCTGAATGACCGGCCGCCGGGTCTGCCGTTCATTCAGGCCTTGACAGGCTGCGTTCACCCGGGGTCGAGGAGGGTCGATGGGGGGCTAACGCTTTCTATCCAACGTTCGATGGCTTCCGCAACGCCGCAGCCATCGTTCGAGGCGACGGTTGGAAATCGTTCCCGGAGCTCCGCCGGCGCATTGGCCATCACAAATCGCGTCCGCGCCCATTCGAGTAAATCCAAATCGTTGAAGTCGTTGCCCACCGAAAGGGTATGCGTTCGGGAGACACCGAGTTCGGCGGCTAGCCATTCGGCGGTCAGACCTTTGGAAACACCGGCCGGAAAGAGTTCAATCCACGTCGAACGGCCATCCAGCGGAGAGGTGGTCCGAATGATGGTCAAGCCTTTCAGCATGCGACGTACGGCGGCGAGAGCGGCCGGAGCCTGCGCCGGCGGAACGATGGCCACCAGCTGGGTGGCCGGTCCGAACCCGTCGATGTCGTCATGGAGGGGAAACGCAAAGCGCCGATACAGGGAGATTCGGGCTTCGAAGTCGGGATTGGTGTTGCTTCCGGCGACGTAGCCGAAGGTGTGGGTCTCGGGGATGCTGCGTTGGACCATGAAATCCAGATGCAGCGACCGCAGGACGCTGACGGCGTGCCGGATTTCATCGGTTTCCAGGCTGGCGCTGCGCAGAATTTTACCGCCCGGTTGCTCGGCAATACCCGCGCCGCTAGAAAAAATCACGTAATCGACCGGTAGATCGGCAGGCCGGATGTTTTCGAATGAAAAGATCGAACGGCCGGTCGCCACGACGCGTACCACGCCGAGTGTGCCCAGGCGCCGCAATCCGGCCAGATCGGCCGCTGCGAATGTTCGATCGGAACGCAGCAGCGTTCCGTCCAGATCGGTGACGAAGAGACCGGCGGGTCGCTGAGTCGGAGTTGAAGCAACGCTGCCGTTCGTGATGATGATGGCCATGGGTCCTCGTTATTTCTGCCATAATAGCTCGGAATCATATAAACAACCAGCCCGTCCGCCGTCAAGTCCGGAACCGGTTGGCTAAAGTCGGCCTGCCGGTCGGACGATATAAGCCATACAGCGCATGAGGGCTGACGTTAGGAGGGGCTATCTCCGGTCCCGGCCAGGCCAGCCTGGTGCAACGGACGGAGGCTTAGATTTCGATGGCACAGGCAGAGGAAGCGATCATTTTTTTCGATAAGTTGGGATTCGGTTGGGTGATCGATCGCAGGGTTCTGAAACACGTCAAGCTCAGCGTTCTGGCAGAGGAAGACCTGCCGAGTCGGTCTTTGATGGAAATGATCGATAACATTCTTTCGGAAAAGCCCGTCGCGTAAAGACACTGACCTTCAGGCGGATCATGCTTTCCATCCAACGCCCATTCGTCCTTGCTTCCTTCGGATTCTGAATGGGAGTCCACCCGGCACCGTTCCGATACTTCACGCCGCCGGATGCAATCGCAACTCGGGATCGATCATGGGACATCGCAGCCGAAACCATCACATATTCCGCGGACTTTTGCAGTCGGAAGACGGCCTCATCACCCGGGTGCTGAAGACCGGCCGCCGCAAGATCGTTTTTGAAACGACCTTCGGGCTTCGTCGGCCTATCGCGGAGCGGCTGCGGGACCAGCCCGGCTATATCCTGTTCAGCGAGCGTTCGCGCATCGCCCGGCTGGGGGTCCAAATTGAAAGCACACCCATCTCCGAGGCGCGCCTGGGCAACGGGCAGGCGGTTCTGACGCTGGAGGCATCGTCGGTCATTCCCGGTTATCCGGGTCTCAACGAATTGCGCGACTTTTTCAACCCGGGGCTTCCGGTGGGCCGCTTGGTCTACTGCGACCCCGAGGCGCTGCTGAGCTCGGAGGAAGTGCTGGAGGCGGTCGAGCGTTCGGTTCTCAAGCTGCCGGCTTCAACCTCCATCTCGAGTGACGGCAGTATTGTGATCGCCCCCCACAAGATCGCCTGCCGTCTCAAGGAACCGCTGACGAAAGAGCTTCTCGGGCGCATTTTGCAGCGGGACGATGGGCGTGAACTGCTTAATCGTTACCAGGCCCGTGACCCGGTTCCGGCCGTGACGATCGCACCGGGCGAGGGGCTGGTCACGACCTGCTCGATGTACCTCAACGAGCATTTTGTGGTGCTGCAAAGCGGGTTTTCTTTGGGGCGCAATTTGGCGGCCACGGTGTTGGATCCGATCAAGACCCGGGGAATTCGCATCTACCTGGAAATCATCAATCAAAGCGAGCACCCCATCGTCAATCCGCTCATCACCGCCAAAGTCTATCGGGCGGCGGGCCGGGGGCGCTTGCTCAACGGTCATCGCCCGGTGAAGGGGCCGCGTGTGTTTTCCTATGCAAACCTGCGCGGTCTCAGCAAACGGTTCCAGCGCGGAAAGCGCTCGCACTGCCATTTCATCGGCCGACCGGTCGCCGTGGTGGGCCACCGGTCGGAGGAGCTGAAGCAGGCGCCTATTTTTCTCAACGGGCCGAAGGCAGTCTGCACCCTCCCCCATTCCAGGTGCGCCCCGGCCCGCCGGGATTTTGGTTCCCAAGGCACCGGTCTTCATCGCTACGCCAACAGCCGACTGCCGGGCGTCCTGACCCGTTCGGCCGTGGTGGTGGCAAAATATTTCCCCAACCTCATCGAGCATCGCGATTTGATCAATCTCACCTGTGACGGGAAAATCGAGGCGCTTTATTTCATGGAGCCTTCCTGCGAGCACGGTCCCTTTCTTTCACAGATGGATCATAACCGATTGCTGGAATATCATGCTTTTGGATTGGAGGTTTACTGGGTGTCCGAACTCACCCGCCGTCTGATGGTGCACACCATGCGCGACGGCATGGGCTATTTCGTCGTGCCCGAACGCCTGGCCGATTTTCACAAGTCCATGCTGTTTGCCCTTTACGGGTCCAACCAGAAGCTCTCCGCGCGGGGAGAAGCGCGGCTGGGCGAGTTGATGGATGCGCTGATCAGGTTCTGGGGCAGGAACATCGGCATCGTCACCGGCGGCGGCAGCGGTGTCATGGAGCAGGCCAACCGCCTGGCGCGTCAGCGGGGCATTCTGTCGGGGGCCAACTTTCTGGAGATTACCGATCAGTCCATGACGACGGATGTGGATTTCTGCCAGATGTTTCAGTCCACGTGCCGCCACAGCCGCCAGAAGTGGTTCGAGATCGCTTCGTTTCCGATTTTCAATGTGGGCGGCCTGGGCTCGCTGGAGGAGCTGGGCATCACCCTATGCAACATGAAGCTTTCCATCATCGAACCGGTGCCGGTGATCCTGTTCGACACCGAGAACAGCGGGGCGTTCTGGCACGGGATTCAGCAGCAAGTAGTCGAGATGGTGCGTCAGGGACGGGCGCCGGCATGGGCGGCTGACAGCCTCGTGATCACGGGCGATCCCCAAATCGTCATACGGAACTATCGCGAACGGCTGCAGTTGTTATAAA
>CAZNAX010000053.1:0-17928 GCA_964570965.1 uncultured Desulfatibacillum sp. | reverse complement strand
CCGCCTGAATGTCAAACGCCGGCGGTTTGCATGAACCCTTTTCCCAAATGCGCCTGGCGATGGGTGAACCTACGGCGCTGACCACTGAGTCGAAGACGAAGTAGTCGCGCACCTCGGTGCTCGCCTCCATGATGGCCTTGAGGCTTTCCGAGGACGGCGTATCGCCGCTGCTGAATTTCCGTGCCCGGAATCGCGGCTTCGATTCTTTCGGGATGTGGCAGCGCGGCTACATGTTGCCTGACTGCAGCCAGCTTTTCTTGGGCGGAACGCTGAGCATTCCATTTTCCTCTCATATTCCAGACGGTCATCCTCACCAGATGTCCGTAAATAATGCAGCGGAGATCCCCTTGCGCCGGCTTGATACCGCCCGTGCGCAACTTGTCGAGGTCTATCGATACCAAGTTTGCGAACTGTTCGACCGTTTCCACCAGAGTCCATCGCGGCACCGTTCCAGTGTTTCGGCAGGCGAAGACCGTATCAACTATCGATGATCCGGTTCCGCTGATATGAATGGAGGCCCCCATCTCAGCCGGGCATGGTAAGGCCACAGAGCAGGTAAGTCCGGCATCCAGATCTTTAGATGGATATGCAATCCAGTGGAAATCTCCAAGAAAGGTTAATTCATTATCGACTGGGTGTTTGAGCATCTCATCTTGAGATCTGATGTTTGATGCTATAACATCAAACCTCAGCTGCGGAACGAAACGTACGTGAAGGATTTTCTGCTGTGTGTAAACGTGTTGATCGCGTTGAGCGACACCATGAACGTCCCCTCTGGCCAACTGAGTGAATGGCACCGCGCGCCACAACCTGATTCCAGGAAAACCGGCCCATGATCGAGAATACGGAAGCCGGGCTGTACTGCCGGGATGCCGATTTTTATATCGATCCCTGGAAGCCCGTGAGGCGGGCGGTCATCACCCACGCCCATGCGGACCACGCCCGCCGGGGGTGCGGCACCTATCTCGTCACTCCGGAGTGCGGCCGCCTGCTCCAGGCCCGCCTGGGCGGAGCCATCCGCATCCAGGAACTGCCCTACGGGGCGCCGCTCGCACTCGACGACATCCGGCTCTCGCTGCATCCGGCCGGGCACATCTTAGGCTCGGCCCAGGTCCGGATGGAACGCAACGGGGAGGTGTGGGTCGTCACCGGCGATTTCAAACGGCAGCCGGACCCGACCTGCGCCCCCTTCGAACCCCTGCGCTGCCACACCCTGGTCACGGAGGCCACCTTCGGCCTGCCGGTGTTCGCCTGGCCCCCGCCCGACGGGGTCATGGCCGACCTCAATGGCTGGTGGCGTGACAACTCCGAGTGCGGCAAGCCCAGCATTCTCTTTGCGTATGCTCTGGGCAAGGCCCAGCGGATCGCCGCGAAGGTCGACGCCGGCATCGGGCCGATATTCACCCACGGGGCGGTGGAGTCCATCATGAACGCCTACCGCCAGGCCGGGGTCGATCTGCCCCCCACCCTGCCGGTCCCAGAGGCCCGAAAGCCGGGAGACGTTTCCGGCGCGCTGGTGATCGCGCCGCCGTCGGCCGAGGGCTCTCCCTGGATGCGCCGCTTCGCCGGCGCCAGCCGGGCCTTCGCATCCGGCTGGATGCAGATCCGCGGCAACCGCCGGCGCCGGGCGGTCGACCGCGGCTTTGTCATCTCCGACCATGCCGATTGGAACGGCCTTCTGGACACCATCACCGCCAGCGGCGCCGAAAAGGTCCGGGTGACGCATGGTTTTACGGAGGAGCTGGTTCAGTATCTGCATGAGAAGGGGCTGGCGGCCGAGGCGCTGCGGACGGTCTTCAGCGGCGAGACCGAGGAATGAAATCATTTGCGCGCCTGTATTCAGCTCTGGACGAAACCACGAAGACCAACGCCAAGGTGACCGCGTTGGTGACCTACCTTAAGGCCGCCCCAGCGGAGGACGCCATCTGGGCTCTCAGTTTCCTCATGGGCCGCAAGCCGCGCCAGGCAGTCCCTACCGCCCGACTGCGGCAATGGGCCGCCGAAGAAGCCGGGATTCCCAGCTGGCTGTTCGATGCGTCTTACGACGTGGTCGGCGATCTGGCCGAAACCATCACCCTGCTGCTGCCGGCATCAGCTGCCGCCGAAGACCGGCCGCTGCACGAGCGGGTGGAGCAGGATCTGATGACCCTGCGGGAGCTTCCGGAAGAGCTTCAGCGCCAACGGGTCATTTCGGCCTGGCGAGCCATGGACTGCAACCAGCGCTTCGTCTGGAACAAGCTCATCACCGGCGGCTTTCGCGTGGGGGTTTCCCAGAAGCTGGTGACGCGCGCGCTGGCGCGGTTCAGCGGAATCCCCGAGGCCGTCCTGGCCCACCGGCTCATGGGGCGGTGGGTTCCCGAGCCCGCTTTCTACTCGCGTCTCTTTTCGACGGAAACCGCTGATGCGGATATCAGCCGACCCTACCCGTTCTTTTTGGCCTATCCTTTGGATGAGACGCCGGAGGAGCTGGGACCGGTCGCTGAATGGCAGGCCGAGTGGAAGTGGGACGGCATCCGCGCCCAGGTCATCCGGCGGCGGGGGCAAACCTTCATCTGGTCGCGGGGCGAAGAGCTCATCAGCGACAAGTTCCCCGAAATACGTGCGGCGGCGGGAGCGCTCCCGGACGGAACGGTTTTCGACGGCGAGATCCTGGCCTGGAAGGACGGTAAACCCCTCAACTTCGCGGCCCTGCAGCAGCGCATCGGCCGCAAGCACCTCGGCCCGAAGCTCCTTCAGGCCGTGCCCGTGGTCCTGATAGCCTATGACCTGCTGGAATGGGACGGCATTGACATTCGCGGGCAGGAGCTGGCCGAACGGCTGTCCCGGCTGGATCCTGCCGTCTCTGCACTGAACGACCCACGGCTTCGGCCGTCTCCCAAACTTTGCGGTGCGACCTGGCCGGAGCTGCTAGAATTAAAAAAGGACGCCCGCCGGCGCGGGGTGGAAGGCCTGATGCTCAAGCGCCGGACCGCGCCGTATGGGGTTGGACGACGGCGTGGCGACTGGTGGAAGTGGAAGGTCGACCCCCTGAGCCTTGACGCCGTGCTGACCTATGCCCAACGCGGCCACGGCCGACGCTCCGGATTGTTCACAGACTGCACTTTCTCGGTCTGGGACGGCGATCGGCTGGTGCCGGTCGCCAAGGCCTATTCCGGCCTGACGGATCCGGAGATCCGCGAGGTGGACCGCTTCATCCGGCGCAACACCCTGGAGCGCTTCGGTCCGGTGCGCTCGGTGAAGCCGGAGCTGGTGTTCGAAATCGCCTTCGAAGACATTCGCCTGTCACCCCGCCACCGCTCCGGCGTGGCGCTGCGCTTTCCCCGCATCGCCCGCCAGCGCAGCGACAAGGCCGCTGCCGAAGCCGACACCTTGGAAACCCTGCGGGCTCTTTTGGCGGCTGTCGGGTCGGCAAGGACGTACTGACCCGGCCCGGCCGGGGTTGATCTTCCGCCGCACCCAAAGTAAGAAATAGCTCTGGCCGGCTTACGGTCCTGAACGTGCAAATTCGGCGCGAAGCGGCACTGGATGCCGGGCAAAGCTCCGCGAGATTCAGCCGGATTTCCGATAACAACTACTGAACCCACAGGTGGCTCTGCATGCAACGAACGTTGATCAAGACCCTTTTGAACAGCGAGGCCGCCCTGGACCGCGTCCGGATCAGCGGCTGGGTGCGCACCCGCCGCGATTCCAAGGGATTTTCTTTCTTGGAGGTGAACGACGGGTCCTGCCTCAAAAACCTGCAGGTGATCGTGGACGAAACCGTGCCGGACTTCGGCCAGCTCATGGCCGTGACGACCGGCGCCGCGATGGAAATCGAGGGGGCGTTGGTGGAGTCCATCGGCGCGGGCCAGAAATGGGAGCTCAAGGCTTCCTGCCTGCGGCTCCTGGGCGGCGCCGATCCGGAAACCTTCCCGCTTCAAAAGAAGCGGCACACCGACGAGTTCTTGCGGACGATCGCGCATCTGAGACCCCGCACCAACAAGTACGGGGCCATGTTCCGCATCC
Organism: uncultured Desulfatibacillum sp.; assembly: GCA_964570965.1. GTDB lineage: Bacteria > Desulfobacterota > Desulfobacteria > Desulfobacterales > SpSt-501 > SpSt-501. The sequence continues at coordinate 13,923 of CAZNAX010000053.1, read as the reverse complement.
GCTCGGAGGCCGCTTTCGCCGTCCATCGATTTTTCAAAGACCGTGGCTTTCATCTCCTGCACAGTCCGATCCTCACGGGGTCCGACTGCGAAGGGGCCGGCGAGATGTTCCGCGTGACGACCCTGCCGCTGCATGCGCCGGCTCCCTCCGCGGGGGAGGACCCGTTCGCCACCGATTTCTTCGGCAAAGAGGCCAGCCTCACCGTATCCGGCCAGCTCGAAGCCGAACTGTTCGCCTGTGCGCTGGGCAACGTGTACACCTTCGGACCGACCTTCCGGGCGGAAAACTCGAACACCCCGCGGCACGCCGCCGAGTTCTGGATGATCGAGCCCGAAATGGCCTTCGCCGATCTCAACGACAACATGGACCTTGCCGAGGATCTCGTGCAGACACTCACCGCCCATGTGTTGGAGACCTGCCGTGAAGACCTCGACCTGTTTGCCAAATTCGTCGACAAGCATCTAATGGCGAACCTGGAGACCATCGCCGGGCGATCCTACGAACGCCTGCCCTATGCCGATGCGGTCGATATTCTGAAGGCCTCGGGGCGCCGCTTCGAGTTCCCGGTCGATTTCGGCGTCGATCTCCAAACCGAGCACGAGCGCTTCCTCTGCGAGGAACACTTCCAAAAGCCCGTCATCGTCTACAACTACCCCAAAGAGATCAAGGCGTTTTACATGCGGCTGAACGATGACGACCGGACGGTGGCCGCCATGGACCTATTGGTCCCGCGGGTGGGAGAACTCGTGGGCGGCAGCCAGCGCGAGGAGCGCTACGACGTGCTCGAACGCCGGATCCTTCAGGCCGGAATGAGGCTCGAAAGCTACTGGTGGTATCTCGACATCCGCCGGTTCGGTTCGGTGCCGCATGCCGGCTTCGGGCTGGGCTTCGAGCGCTTTCTAATGATGGTGACGGGCGTGACCAACATCCGCGATGTCATCCCGTTTCCGCGGACGCCCAAGCATCTGGAGTTTTGATGGAGAAGAAGAAACCTTATGGAGATACCCTGAAAGCCCAGTACCGCGCCAGCGCACGGGATCGGATCGCCACCTTTCTGCTGGCCGACGGCGCCGTGCGCGGAGCCATCCTGAATGGGACGCGCATGGTGAACGAAATGCGGGCCAACCATGAACTGGGGATCCTCGAAACCCTGGTGCTGGGCCGCGCCTATCTCGGCATCGGACTCATGGCGGCCGATCTGAAGGGGGACGCCCGCGTGGCCATGAAGATCAACTGCTCCGGGCCGATCAAGGGGCTCCAGGTGGAGGCGAACGCTTTCGGGGAGGTCCGCGGCTACCTGAAGCGGGTGCCCATCCCCATCGAGCAGCCGATGGAGGATTTCGATCTCTCCCGATTCTTCGGTGCTGGGATTCTTTCGGTGACAAAATACCTGAAGAGCGCCAAACAGCCTTTCACCGGCCAGGTTGAGTTGCGCCACGGCAATATCGCTCAGGACCTGACGCATTACTACCTGACGTCGGAGCAAACCCCGACGGCGTTCAATTTGAGCATCAAATTCGATCGGGCGGGAGAAGCCATCGGAGCGGGCGGGCTTTGCCTCCAAGCGATGCCGGGCGCCGGGGACCGTTTGGCCGCCGAACTGGAAGCCCGCGTTCTTAGCTTTCCGTCGCTGGGAGAAGTCTTCGCCGGCGAGCGAACATCTGCAGAAGTGGCGCTGGAGGCGTTCGCCGATTACGCCCCCCGATTCCTATCCGACCGCCGCGTGGAGTTCATGTGCCACTGCAGCCACGAGCGGCTGCACCGCCTGCTCACCCTGCTGCCGATCCAGGACTTGAAGGACCTGAGGGACAACGGACCTTTTCCCATCCAAATGCGTTGCCACAACTGCAACACTCCCTACGCGTTCAGCCGGGAAGAGATTCAAGCCATATACGGCCAGCGGTATCCCCATAACTAAAGGGTTGGGAGGGTTCGGGGTTCAGAAAAAGCAACTACCGGGATATGATCGCCGCTGGTCGGTTTCGTTCGTGCGGGAGAAAGATAGGGATTCTTGTGTCCACACCAACGGTTTTCCTGAACCCCGAACCCTGTGACCCTATACCTGAGTAGTCACTTCTTCTCTGCCGGCGGAGGCGGCTGTTTCTTGATGCTCTGGACCATCTGATCCACCGAAACCCCGCCCGGCGCCATGGCGGTCGGATTGATCTCCAGCAACCCCTCCCAGGCACGCACCGCACCCGCAGCGTCCTGCAGGTCGTGGAGCAGAACGATTCCCTTGTTGAGTCGCGACACCTCGTGCTTGGGGTTGACGGCGATGGCCTGGTCGAAGGCCTTGACGGCCTCCTGGGGGCGCCCGGCTTTGCGTTGCATGACCCCCATGTCCGTCCAAACATCGGCATTGTCCGGCTTGAGATCGAGGGCTTTGCGGTAGGCCTGGATAGACTTCTCATACTGCTCGGTGTCGAAGTAGGCGTTGCCCAGTTCGATCCAGGCCGCCACATTCGACGGGTTTTGCCGGGTTTCCTTTTCGAGGATCACAATCTGATCCTGCAGCTCCTTCTCAGCGGCGGGCGCAACCCCGCCCGGCATGCCCTGGATGCTGGGTCCCGATTTGTAGACACCCAGAAACACTCCGCCGAAAAAACCCACCGCCAGCGCCAACAGGGCAATCAGCAGGGCGCTTTCTCTGCGCATATAGTTTTTGAGATCCGGGGCTGCGGTCTTAGCCATTTCGAATTCGCTTTCAATGGAAGGAATTTGTTGAATTAGGTGCCGGCTCAATTTGCATGGCCTAAGATACAAAAAAGCCGAACACGGTCGATAGGGGAAAATAATAGCGCTGAGAGAGCGGGTCAAGCCATCCACTCAAAGCGGCAGGGTTTTTAGCAGGCAAGCTGTGGATTGGCGGCCGCCGGACGGCTTCGTCCGAAGGCCAAGATCAAGGCGCGCGAATTCCGCGATGCGAGGCGTACGCCAAGTACGCCGCAGCAGCCGCGGGATGAAGCGCAACGCCGAGCTTGGCCTTCCGACGAAGCCGCTCCCCCCTAACGCTGGACGGTGCGGGTAGAGACCCCCCTCGCATCCAGTTCGCGCCGGTGCGTGTCGGCGGCCTTTTGGCTGGAATAGGCGCCCGCCATCAGCTGAAATGACGCTCCGGGTCCCTTCACCAGGTATGGGAAAACGCCCTTCCGAGTGACCCGAGCAGCGGCTTCAGCGGCCTCTGTCTCGGATCCGTACTGGCCGATCAGGTTGGCATAGGGCGTTTTCACCACCACGGCATTGGACAGGTTGAGCGCCGTCTTTGCTTGGGCGGCCTCCGCAAGGGTGCGATAGTGACCCGTGAGGATCCGCCACCATACCCCCTTGCCGCCCAGGTCCGTCTGGACGATGTAAGGCGTCAGCCCCGCCTGCCGGTATCCGGAAAGAGCACCGATGGCGTTTTCCTTTTCCCTGCAGCTGGAAAGCAGGATCGAAAACGGGTAGGCGGCCGATGATGCGCTGGTGGTCTGGGGCTCAGGTTTCGGCCCTTCCATCTTCGCCGGGAGCGCAGCCGGCGGAGCAGGAGCGGGAGCCGGTTCGGGCAACGCTGCCGCCGCTGGTGGAGCCGGCTCGGGCAGCGGTACAACTGCCGTCGGAGTCGGCTCGGGCGCTGCCGCCTCCTTGGGTTTCTCCGGCTCCTTCGTTAAAGGCTCGATGGCCGGTGCCGCCGGCGCCGGCAAGGGCTCGGCGCTGGCAGGCGCTGCAGGCACCAGCGCCGGCAGTTTCTTGCGCACAAGAGCCGGCTGGCTGACTTCAGCGGCATGCGCCTCACCGGGTCCGTACACCGTGATCCCTCGGTCGCTTCCGGCCGGCGGCAGTTGCAGGGCGCGGTTGAACGCATCCGCGCTCGGCTGTTGCCCCCAGGGGGATCGCATCCCTTCCAAGAGCCGGCCTGCATCCCAAAGCCAGCCGTGCAAGAAAGCGAACATCAGTCCCGCCGCCAGACAGCGTCCTATTTTCCTTCGCGAAGAGATCATGGGCTAAAATTCCTCCGAATTGGAGTTGGGGGTTTGACGCACGCCTCTGTGGGTATTTTATATCGCAATCCACTCCAAAAATAAAGGACGAGCGCCCTGCGCTCAGAGAGAGCCGCGGATCGATATAGAGGCACCGCAAAAGACGACCGGGTATTCAGAGGCTGTTTTTGACAAACGGAATATGATAGTTAAAATCGGACGCTGACATCATGCACGAATTTCCGCAACGAAAACGATTTGCTTCAATGCCGATCCGCCTAGCAGCTTTATGCGTCTGGACGGCCGCCTTGCTTTTCTGGGGCGCAGGGCGGCCGGCATGGGCGGCCGCCCTGCGGGTGACGCACGACCTCTCCATCGAGCTGGTGCCCTCCGCCCACCTGTTGAACGGTCATGACCGTATGAGCATCCGCGTCGACGACCGTCACAAGCTGGTCTTCTCGCTGTCCGAGCGGGTGACCCAGATTCGGGTCGAAACCGAAGGCAAGCCCCGGACCTTCAAGTTTTCAAATTCGGAATTGGAAATCCCGCTCGAATCGGACGAACGTCGACGCACGATCGAGGTCGCTGTTGCGTATGAGGCCGTGTTCAACGATCCCGTGCCGGTCCATCCGCTCAACACCGACAACCCCGGCTTCGGCGTCACCGCTTCCATATCGGAGGCCGGCGTCTTTCTGCTGGCTGGGGCCGGCTGGTACCCCGACCTGGTGGACGGACAGGATTCCTTCGTGCTGAGGGTAAGAGCCCCCGCCGGCATCGTCGCCGTGACGGCCGGGCTCGGTCTCGGCCACGTCACCCGCGACGGCCAGACGTTGTCCGAGTGGCGCATCGACCACGCCGCACGCGGCCTGGCCCTCTCCGCCGCAGCCTACCAGGTACACGAGCGAAACGTCGGCGACGTCACGGCCGCCGCGTATTTGCTGCCTCAAAATCAAGAGTTGGCCCCGGCCTACCTGGATGCCACCGCCCGGTACCTGAAACTCTATTCGGACCTCTTCGGACCCTACCCATTTCCCAAGTTCGCGGTGGTGGAAAACTTTTTCCCCACGGGTTTCGGCTTCCCTTCTTACACGCTGCTCGGCAGCACCGTGCTGCGCCTGCCCTTCATTCTGTCCACCAGCCTGGGCCATGAAATTGCGCATTGCTGGTGGGGCAACGGCGTGTACGTCGATTTCGAAACCGGCAACTGGAGCGAGGCGCTGACCACTTACGTCTCCGATTACCTTTACAAGGAAATGGAATCGCCGGCCGCAGCCAGAGACTATCGCCTCCAGGCCCTGCGCAACTACTCGACCCTGGTGCCGCCGGCAAAGGATTTCCCGCTTTCGCGCTTCACGAGCCGCACCGACACGCTCACCAAAGCCGTGGGATACGACAAGGGCGCCATGGTGTTCCACATGCTGCGCCGACGGATCGGGGAGGACGCCTTCTGGGGAGCGCTGCGGGACATCTACCGGGAAAAGCTTTTCCAGCCGGCGTCCTGGGACGATCTTCGCGACGCCTTTGAGCGGCGGTCAGGGCAGGCCCTGGGCGATTTTTTCGACCAATGGGTGAAGCGCAAGGGCGCGCCGCAGGTCCGCCTGGAGGAGGTCAGGAGCGAGCCGGCCCCCGGCTGGGAAGCTGTCACGGGCCATGTGGTTCAGGAGAAGCCCATCTTCACCGCCGAGATGGAACTGGCCCTGGAAACCCGCGACGGCCGCGTAGGTCAAACCATCCGCCTGTCTGAGGCGTCCCGCCGGTTTGAATTTAGGGGAGTTTCCGAGCCGAAGCAGCTGGCGATCGACCCCGACTGCCATACCCTGCGCCGCCTGGATGCCGCAGAGATTCCACCGACCGTCAATTCCCTGAAAAGCGCTCCGTCCGCCACGCTGGTGATCTGCGCCCAGGCTTCCGGCAACGGGCGACGGCTGGCCGATATCATCTCCCGCTCGCTGGGGCTTCGCAATGCCGCCATTCTCGACGAAGAAGAGATCGGTCCCGGCCGTCTCGACGACCGCGACGTGATTCTCGTGGGCTTGCCGCGCGACCGGAGCCTTCTGCGTACGACCCCATCCGGTCTGCGTTTAGACGCCGGCGGATTCTCCCTGGAGGGCTCGAAGCCGCCGGCGGACGCCGACACATTCTTCGGCGTGATGCCGCACCCCGGCTCTCCCTTGCGGGTCTTGGGCATTTTCCTGCCGGGGACGCCGGTGGCGGCGGAAAGCGCCGCCGCCAAAATCACCCATTACGGCCGCTACAGCTACCTCACGTTCAAGGACGGGCAAATCCAGGACAAGGGCTCCTGGCCGGTGATCCATTCGCCGGTGATCCATCGCTGGAATTGATTCCTATGATGACTCTTCGTTGGGTGATAATGGCTTTGCTGACAGCCGTTGCAGGACCAGCGGCCGGCGGCGGCCCACCGGTTTACGACCTGGCTGCGGCGCGCTACACCCCCCTCGCCGATCTGATCCCGGAGCTGCTCAAGAGCCGGATCGTTATCGTCGGCGAGCAGCACACCGATACCGGCCACCACCGGGCCCAGCTGCAGGTGATTCAGGCCCTGCACGAGGCCGGGGCCAAGGTGGCGGTCGGCCTCGAAATGTTCCGGAAGAACAGCCAAGAGGCCCTCGACCGTTGGCTCTCCGGTGACATTCAACCGGCGGAATTCGAAAAGATCTTCCAAGACAACTGGGGCTATCCCTGGCCCGCCTACCAACCCATTTTTGAGTACGCCCGCAGCGCGAAGATCCCTATGATCGGGCTCAATGTCCCCCGGGACATCACCCGGCAAGTCGCGCGGGGCGGTTTCCAGTCGCTTTCCGAAGATCAGAGAGGTCAGCTGGCGGATGTGACCTGCCGCATCGATGAAGAGTACATGCGCTACATCCGGAGCGTCTACGGCGCTCATGCCCATGGCAACATGAATTTCAGCTTTTTCTGCGAAGCCCAGATGGTCTGGGACAACGCCTTGGCGATCCACACGCTGGAGTTCCTCGCCTCCCGTCCGGATGCCACGGTGGTGATCCTCACCGGAGTCGGCCACGCTCAAAAAGGAGCGGTTCCGCGCCAGATCCGTCTGCGCTCGCCACTGCCCGTCACGGTGTTTCTGCCCGAGATTCCCGGCAGCATCGAGCCGCGGACGGTCGACCATCGCGATGCGGATTTTCTGTTGATGGGTATAAAATGAAATTCTGCAGCAATTGCGGCGGCCTTTTAACGTTCGCGACGCCTCCCGGCGATGACCGCGGAAGGTTCCTCTGCCGGTCCTGTGGAACCATCCACTATGAAAACCCGCGGCTGGTGGCCGGGTGCATTCCGGAGTTCGAGGATCGCATTCTGCTGTGCCGCCGGGCGATCGAACCCTGCTACGGGAAGTGGACCTTGCCGGCCGGCTATCTTGAAAACGGCGAAACCGTTTCCGCCTGCGCCGAGCGCGAGACTCGGGAGGAAACCGGGGCCCGTGTCGACGGTCTGGCCCCGTATCGGTTGTTCAATATTTGCCATATCAATCAGATCTACTTCATGTTCAGAGGGCGCGTGGTGAATGTGGGCGGAGGGCCGGGCAAGGAAAGCCTGGAAGTGATGCTTTGCAGGGAAGCGGAGATCCCCTGGGAGCAGATCGCTTTCCGCGTCATCACGGAGACCCTGCGAACCTACTTCCGCGATCGCCGAACCGGCTCGTTTCCGTTCAGCATCAGTGATATCGGGCCGCTCATCGGCCCGGAAGTTCCTCGAAAATCATGAGCGACAATGGACCTTGGCCCATGGATGGACGCGCTTCGTCAAAGAGACCTCGGAGGCTGATAGGCTTCACACCGGCCGCCTTCGCCGCGATTCTGTTTTTTCTGCTGGCCTGCAGCGACAATGCCCCCGGCCCCCCACCTCCGGCGCCGACGGGGCCGGAAAGCTTTACGTTTTTCGATATCGGACGCAACTCTCGTTTTTCCGACGCGCTCCGCAAGGAACTGGCCCGGAAGCTCGGCAACGATGCCGTCGAACGGCGCGGCATCATCGACCTGGAAAACAACTACAAGGGTTTTTTGGAAACCCACCTGCCCGAGCTGGAGGCCATCAACCGCCGGCTGAACCACCCCCCGGGGGAACGGGTCGACCATGCCCAAATCAAGCTCATGTACCGCTACGCCCGGCAGGAGAACGCTCCGTTCGACTATGTCGAGCTGGTTTTCGATGCGCAAGCCGGAACCCCGCTGGTCTTCCGCATTCGCTTCAAGGAGGACGAGAGCGGGCTGGTCGACGCCCTGCGCGACAAGCACGGCCCCCCGCAGGTCGTGGCATGGGAGATGGAAAGCGGCCAGTCCCTCATCTGGCGCAAGGAGCAGGATGTCCTCATGGTGTCGCTGGTGCCGAACGTTTACGGCGGCAGCGACCATCACGTCTTCATCTATTTCACGGTAAACCTGAGCCGCTGGGCGGAGTCCGAACAGGCATCCAAACAACAGCCACCCATGGAGAAATCGCCCGCCGGGAAGACCGCCTTCTGAGGCAACGAGTGCAGAGTGCGACGGTCCCGCTTTGCAGCCCGCCGGAAATATGTTAGATCTTGCTGGAGCGTTTTTCCGCATGGCCGCGCTGAACTCCGGCACGAGGAAGCTCCGGACCCGGCAGGATGATTTTCCCCCAGAACCATGCAGGCTGACGAAACTACTCAACCCCGAGCGTTGCGCTCACAAGAAGGGAGTATCGAATGAAATTTATTTATGGATGGGTGGTGATGGCTGTGGCTTTTCTTCCGTTTCTGTCCTGGTCCGCGGACAAGGCCTCAACCCCGCCGCCGGAACTTAAGACGTTCCAGGACAAGCTCAGTTACGTCCTCGGCCGAGAGGTCGGCCAGGGACTCAGTGAATCCTCCTCGAAGATCGATTTGGACCTCTTCATGCGCGGAATTCAAGATACCCTGAGCAACCGCACGTCACTGGTATCACCCGAGGAAGAGGAGCAGGTCAAGGCCGATTTTTCAGCGCAGATGAGGGAGGAGCAGACCAAGAAGCTGGCGGCCCTGGCCGAGCAGAATGCGAAGGCCGAGGAAGCCTTCCTAGCCAAGAACAAATCCCAAAAGGGAGTGATTACCACCGCCAGCGGCCTGCAGTACCAGGTGCTCAAGGAGGGAGCGGGGGCCGCCATCAAGGAAACTGATCGCGTAAAGGTCCATTACCGCGGCAACCTGGTCGATGGAAAGGAGTTCGACAGCTCCTACGCCCGTAACCAGCCTGCGGTCTTCGACGTCGCCGGCGTCATCCCGGGATGGACGGAGGGCCTGAAGCTCATGAAATTCGGCGGCAAATATCGCCTCTGGGTGCCCTCCAAGCTGGCCTACGGTGCCCGGGGCGCCGGCCAGGTCATCGGCCCGAACAGCCTCTTGATTTTCGATGTTGAACCGATTGAAATCGCAAATTGACCTGACGCTTGCATTGTGCCAAAGAATGACTAAAATTTCTCCATTGCTATGCCTGAAGGACTGCCAAAAAAAGGAGGGTTGCCCATGAAGGAGAAGCGCAATTTGCATTTGAAGGTCCAGGAGCTGTGCGACTGCTACGCCACCACGGACCCTCTCAAAGAGATGTCCACCCTTGGACAGGACAAGGACCAGGAGGAGGCCGCCCTCAAATGGCTGGCGCTGGCGGCGCTGCACGGTGTGAACCACAACGCCGAGGACATTACCGTCAGCCGGAATTCCAAAGGCCAGGTCACGGTCGTTGCCCGATACCGCGAAACCGAGCTGCCGTCGCCGGGCTCCGAGGTTGGGCAGAAGATCATGTCCGCCGTGCGCGAGATCACGCACATCGAAGGTGACAAGGGCAAAACGATTCTGGCCCTGGGGGTGCGCAACGACAGCCTCGAATTGAAGGTCAAAATCAAGGTCAACGGCGACCAGGAAAAAGTTGCAATTGAGTTTCCCAAGTAAGCCGCCATGCGGTTGAAATGAATAGGGCCGTATTCCGTGCGGCCCTATTTTTATTGAGGAGAAGTCAGCGAAATGGGCGAACCAGGCAACAAGATCATCTACTCGATGATCGGTGTCAGCAAATACTACGACAAGCGGCCGGTGCTGCAGGACATATCGCTTTCGTATTTCTACGGCGCCAAGATCGGTGTGCTGGGCCTGAACGGATCCGGCAAGAGCTCATTGCTGCGCATTCTGGCCGGCGCGGACAAGGAGTTCGTCGGCCAAACCGTTATCTCCCCCGGCCTGACCGTGGGCTTCCTGGAGCAAGAACCTCGACTGGATGACACCAAGACCGTGCGTGCGGTGGTGGAGGAGGCCGTCCAGGAGACGGTGAACCTCATGGAGGAGTTCAACCGCATCAACGAGAAGCTGGCCGAGCCCCTGTCGGATAAAGAAATGGACCGAACCCTCACGCGCCAGGGTGCCATCCAGGAAAAACTGGATGCTCTGGACGCCTGGGACCTCGACGCGCGCCTGGAGATGGCCATGGACGCCCTGCGCTGCCCGCCGGGAGACACCCCGGTCAGGGTCGTCTCCGGCGGCGAACGGCGGCGCGTGGCGCTCTGCCGGCTGCTGCTGCGCAAGCCGGACATTCTGCTCCTGGACGAACCCACCAACCATCTGGATGCGGAAACCGTCGCGTGGCTGGAGCGCCATCTCCAGGAATACGCCGGAACGGTGATCGCCGTGACGCACGACCGCTACTTCCTGGACAATGTCGCCGGCTGGATCCTGGAGCTGGACCGCGGACGCGGCATCCCCTGGAAGGGCAATTACTCCTCCTGGCTGGAACAGAAGCAGGCCCGGCTGCGCCAGGAGGAGAAGGCCGAGGGTAAGCGCCAGAAGACCCTCGAGCGCGAGCTCGAATGGATCCGCATGAGCCCCAAGGCCCGCCAGACCAAATCCAAGGCACGGATCACCGCCTATGAAAAACTTCTCTCCCAGGACAGCGCCAAACGCCAGGAGGACCTTGAGATCTACATCCCCCCCGGCCCCCGGCTGGGCAACCTGGTGGTGGAAACGCAGGATGTCTCAAAAGCTTACAACGACCGCCTGCTGGTGGATCATGTGACGTTCGCGCTGCCGCCGGGCGGCATCGTGGGCGTCATCGGGCCGAACGGCGCCGGCAAGACCACATTGTTCCGAATGATCACCGGCCAGGAACAGCCGGACTCCGGCACCATCCGTATCGGCGACACGGTGCGCCTGGCGTATGTCGATCAAAGCCGGGACAGCCTCAACCCCGACCAGGCGGTCTGGGAGGTGATTTCGGACGGCGAGGATGTCATCGAGTTGGGGAAGATTCAGGTGAAGTCCCGGGCGTACGCGGCGCGCTTCAATTTCGCGGGGTCCGATCAGCAGAAAAAAGTGGGGATGCTCTCAGGCGGCGAGCGCAACCGCGTACACCTGGCCCGGATGCTGAAATCGGGAGCCAACGTCCTGCTGCTCGACGAACCGACCAACGATCTGGACGTCAACACCCTGCGGGCGCTTGAGGAGGCGCTGGAGGAATTCGCCGGCTGCGCGGTCGTCATCAGCCACGACCGCTGGTTCCTGGACCGTATCGCCACGCACATTCTCGCCTTCGAAGGCGACAGCCGGGTCGTCTGGTTCGAAGGCAACTACTCGGATTACGAGGCCGACCGACGCAAGCGCCTGGGCGCGGAAGCCGACCAGCCGCACCGGATCAAGTACCGGCAATTGACGAGATAGAAGATAACTTAAAACAATCCCGCAGGGATTTTAAAATCCTCCCAATTCCATAACGGCGCATTAATTGGGATATCGGCAGCCGGCCAGGGCCAGCCGATCGGAAGCGGGCAGGAAACGGACAGCGCGTCGCGGCGCGTGGGGTGCTCCAGCGTGATCTCCCGGGCCAGCAGGGCGATCTGGCGGAGCGGCAGCGCCGTGCGAGCGCCGTAGCGCACATCGCCTACGATCGGACAGCCGATGTGCGCCAGCTGGAGGCGGATCTGGTGTTTGCGGCCGGTTTCCAGTTCCAGTTCGACAAGACTCCGGCCATCGGCCGCTTCCAGCACCCGGTAGGACAGCCTGGCCTCGCGGCTGGAGGACGTCGGCCGCAGCGCAATACCGCTGAGCCGGTCTTGGCGCTCGATGTGATTCGTCAGTTTTCCTCGATCCGACGGCAGCAGCCCTTCGACCACCGCGAGATAGACCTTGCGGGTTTGACGGGTGCGAAGCTGGGCGCTCAGCCGTGCGGCGGCTTTCGACGTGCGCGCGAACAGCATGACGCCGGCCACCGGGCGGTCGAGACGCTGCACGAGCCCGAGAAAGACGCGGCCCGGCTTGTGGTGACGCTGCTTGATCCACGCCTTGGCCAGGTCCAGCAGGTTGACGGCTCCGGTTTCGTCGCCCTGAACCAGGAGCCCGGCCGGCTTGTATAGGACGAGCAGGTGGTTGTCCTCATGGAACACGGGCCAACGCTCATGCAGAAATGAAATCATGGTAGCAACCGAGCCGATCGCATGATGCTCAAAAAGCAGCCTTCGTCTTCCTTACTCCGCAGCTCGCCGGACATGACGCAGATGGATGCCGTATTGCGATCCTGCGGCATTGGCCTTTCCCGGGTTCAACTCCACCAGCTTTGGGCCTATCACAGCCTGCTGCGTGAACGCAATGCCGACTTGAACCTCACGCGCGTCCGCAATTTCACCAACATGGTTCTCAAGCTTTACGCGGACTCCATGCTGCCGGCCGACCTCCTGGAGCTGCCTTCGCCGTTGCTCGATCTCGGCACGGGTCCCGGCATGCCGGGGATCCCCCTCAAGATCTACCGGCCGTCGCTGGAGGTCGTTCTGGCGGAAAGCCGCGGCAAGCGGGTGGATTTCTTGCAGGAGGCGGTTGCCCGGCTCAGCCTTCCCGGCCTGAGTGTTGAGGCGGGCCGGATCACCGAGCGCTTCGAGACGCCGGTACGCGGGGTAATCACCCGAGCCGTCGAGACCATCGAAATGACCCTGGGGCGAGTCACCGGCTGCCTGGCCATGAACGGGCTGGTGATCCTGATGAAAGGCCCGAACTGCGACGATGAGATCGCCATGGCGCAGGACCGATTCTCCGGCACCTTCGCCCAGGTATTCGATCGACCGTACCGCATCCCCCACACCGGCCACGCCCGGCGGCTGGTCGTGTACCGAAGAATGGACGAGCCGCTTTACAGCCGGCAGGCCAGAGCGATGGAAGGACGAGCCGTGCGCACCATCACCAGCGACCAAAATCCCGTGTTCAAGGACCTGAAAAAGACATTGACCGGCCGAGGAATCCAGAAAAGCGGTCAGGCGCTGGTGTCCGGCGAAAAACTGGTTGACGAGATTTTGAACACCCATCCCGGCTGCTGCCGGGCCTGGGTGAGCCGGCAGAATCAGCCGCCCCCGGACACGGCCGGCCTCCTGCCATGGTACCAGCTGGCCCCCGAATTGCTTCGAGACCTGGACATCTTCGGCACCCGCGCGCCCTTGCTGCTCATTTGTCTCCCGGACATGCCGCCCTGGGCGCCGTCGGAAGGCTTCCCGTCCGGCGTCAGCGTGCTCATTCCTTTTCAGGACCCGGAAAACGTCGGAGCCGCCATCCGGTCGGCCGCGGCGTTCGGTGCCGCCCAGGCGATTCTGCTGGCGGAAAGTGCCAATCCGTTCCATCCCAAGGCCCTGCGCGCCTCGGGCGGTGCGGCGCTGAGCCTGCCGCTGCGCTCCGGCCCGGCCCTGGGGGCCGTCCCGGCGGAGCTTCCGATTATGGCGCTCTCGGCCGACGGAACCGATATCCGGCAGGCAGAGTTTCCGGAGGCCTTCGGCCTGCTGGCCGGCTTGGAAGGCCCGGGCCTGCCGGAGCACTGGCGCCGTTGCGCCGTGCGCATTCCCATTCGGGCGGAAGTGGAGTCGCTCAATGCCGCCGCCGCGATGTCGGTGGCGCTGTATGAGTGGAAACGGAGAGAAGGGGGGGGTCCGAAAGCACAAGGCGGAAGGCGGAAAGCGGAAAAGAAGAATGAGG
>CAZNAX010000052.1:0-18190 GCA_964570965.1 uncultured Desulfatibacillum sp. | reverse complement strand
TCGAACACGATCGTCGCCACGGATTCGGTGGCGGCCAGGATGGACTTGAGCGCCAGCACCACGCGGGACAGCTCGCCGCCGGAGGCGACCGCTGCCAGCGGCTTGAGGGACTCGCCCACGTTCGGCGCGATGGTGAATACGGCACGATCGATGCCGCTGTCGCTCAGGGCGCTGGAGCCGGCCGATAGAAGCGGATCGGCGTCCGCTCCCGCCGGGGCAAGGGTCAACTCCACGCCAAACTCCGTTCCGGACATTTTCAACCGGGACAGCTCGCGGGCCACTTGCGCCGTGAAGCCTTGGGCGGCGTCGCGGCGCTTGCGCGAAAGCCCGACGGCCTGTTTTTCGATCCGCGCATGCAGCTCGCGCAGGCGGTCTTTGACCGCCGCGATTTCGGCCCCGAGGGTTTCAATGGCCGCCAGATCGGCCGTGCTTTGATCCAGCTTCGTCTGCACCGCTTCCAGCGATCCCCCGTATTTGCGCTTCAGCCGGTTGAGCAGATCCAGCCGCTCCTCCACCGCTTCCAGGCGGCCCGCGTTGACATCGAGCGCCTTTAGATAGGCCCGCAGAGACTCCACCAAATCCTCGACGCGGTAGGCGACCTCGGCGCACGTTTCCGCTGGCGGCATGAGCATGGGATCGAGACGTGCAGTTTTTTCAAGCTCTCGCCGCACCCGAGTCAATTGCTCGAGCGCCGAGCCGGACCCGCCGTAAAGCGATTCGATGCCGCGCTGAACCGTTTCGTAGAGGGTCTCCGTGTTTCTCAGCCGCAGCCGCTCCTGTTCGAGCTCTCGGTCCTCCCCGGGGTGCGGGGCGGCAGCAGCGATCTCGCGCCGCTGAAAATCCAGAAGCTCGGTGAGTTCGGCCTGGCGGGCTTGGCGCGCTTGGAGATCTCCGAGTTGTTTCAGTTGCGGCAGGAGCTCGCGGTATAGGGTTGCAACCGATTCGCGCAGCGGCAGGAGGCCTGCGAACCGATCCAGCATCAACAGGTGCTGATCCTCTTTGAGAAGCCCCTGGTGGGCATGCTGTCCGGAAATGCTGGCCAGGTTCTCGGTCACGCCGGCCAGAACCTGCAGGGTCGCGAGACGGCCGTTGATATAAACCCGGTTGCCTTCCGCGGGCGAGATGACCCGGCGCACGAGCAGGCCTTCGGCGGCCTCGTAGCCCACCTCGCGGGCGGCTCGGACGGCCGGGGATCGGGGGTCAGGGTTAAAAAGCGCTTCGATCTCGGCCGAATCGGCGCCGGTGCGGATCATTTCCGCTGAGGCGCGGCTTCCCAGAATCAGATTGACGGCATGGATGACGATGGATTTGCCGGCGCCGGTTTCACCGCTCAAGATCGTCAGGCCCGGTTCGAATTGAATCTGCAGGTCATCGATAATCGCGAAGTTGCGGATGGAAAGTTCTTTGAGCATGCCGACCGCCGCCGCAGGGAGATTGGAGTGGCACCTGCCGTGTAGGGTGCATTATACACGGGCAACGGCTGATGTAAAGAACGCCGCCGCACCTGAAAAGAGCTTGAATCATGGGCGTAAACTTTTTAAAGTATTCCCCCGGGACAGGACTCGGGAGAAAAGCGAGAGGAGCGTATGGTGACCCCTATGCCGGTTTTAGTGATCGCCACCCGAAACCGGGGCAAAACCGCCGAGATTCGCGATCTGCTTCGCGGGTTTCCGATGGACGTCCGGGACTTGTCCGATTTCGGGCCGATTCCCGAGGTGGTGGAGGACGGCCTGACGTTCGACGAGAATGCTTACAAAAAGTCGAGCTTCACGGCTCGCGTGTTGGGGTATCCGGCCCTGGCCGACGACTCCGGTCTGGCCGTGGCGGCGCTGAACGGTTCTCCGGGCGTGTTATCCGCCCGTTACGGCGGAGAAGGACTCTCCGACGCGGACCGCTGCCAAAAACTGCTCGCCGCGATGAAAGGCCGCAGCGACCGCCGGGCCGCCTTCGAGTGCGTGCTCTCGCTCGCGGTGCCGTCCGGTCCGGCGCTGACATATGAAGGGCGCTGCGAGGGGCTGCTGGCCGAGGAGCCGGCCGGTGACAACGGCTTCGGCTACGATCCGATTTTTATCTATCCGGCCGCCGATAAGACCTTCGCCCAGTTGACGCGCGAGGAAAAAAACCGCATCAGCCACCGAGGCAAAGCGCTGCAGGAGCTGCGGGATGAGTTCGAGAAAGTAATGATATGGATCCGGCGGCAGATGCCGCCGAATGATCCCTGGAACTGGGGAAATGACGGCTTCCCTCTCGATCGTCTCAGTTGATCGGGTCGCGTGCAGCCCTTGACCGAGCGCAAAAAACACGTCGCGGCCACCCTCTTCAGCCGCCGGATGCTGGTCGCCCTGTTCATGGGTTTCTCCTGCGGTCTGCCGCTGCTGCTGACGCTGGGGGTCCTCCAAGCCTGGATGAAGGAGGAAGGGGTGGATCTGACCTGGGTGGGGATGATCACCCTGGTGCAGTCGCCCTACTCGTGGAAGTTCCTGTGGTCGCCGGTATTGGATCGGTTCACGCCGCTCCGGCTCGGTCGGCGGCGGGGGTGGCTGCTGATCGCGCAGCTGGCTCTCATGGCGTCCATTGCCGTGCTCGGCGGGTCCGACCCCGTGGCGCATCCGGGCTGGATGGTCGCCAGCGCGGTGCTGGTCGCTTTTTTCAGCGCCACCCAGGACATTGTGGTGGACGCCTACCGCCGGGAGGACCTGCCGGACGAGGAGCTGGGGCTCGGATCGACCCTGTATGTCTACGGCTACCGCATCGGCATGTGGGCGGCATCCGGCGGAGGGTTGATCCTATCCGATTACCTCCCCTTTTCCCACGTATACCTGATCATGGCCTTGGGTCTGATCCCGGGGGTCGCGACCACGCTCCTCACCCCGGAGCCGCAGGTCGACAGCCAGCCCCCGCAGTCGCTGCGGGAAGCCATCTGGAAACCGCTTGCGGATTTTTTCCGCCGTGACGGCGCCGGGTGGATTCTGGCTTTCATTCTGCTTTACAAAATCGGCGACACCATGGCCGCCGCCATCACGACCCCCTTTTACCTCGATCTGGGTTTCTCCAAGTCCGAGATCGGCACGGTGGTCAAGCTCTTCGGCTCCTGGGCCACTATTGCCGGAGCATTCGGCGGGGGGGTGCTCATGCTGCGGCTCGGCATTCAGCGCAGCCTGTGGGTGTTCGGGGTGCTTCAGGCGGTCTCAACGGCGGGATTCGCGGTGCTGGCGCGCATCGGCGGCAGCCTGCCCGCCCTCTCCGGTGTGATCGCCCTCGAGAGCTTCACCGGCGGCATGGGGACGAGCGCCTTTGTCGCCTTCATGGCCAGCCTGACCAACAAGCAGTTCACCGCCACCCAGTATGCGCTGTTATCGAGCATCATGGGGCTGCCGCGCGTGCTGGCCTCGGCGCCGACCGGACTGGCGGCCAAGCATTTGGGCTGGGAGTGGTTTTTCATCGCATGCACTTTGGCCGCGATACCGGGGTTGCTGGTCCTGGCGCGCTTTGCGCCCTGGTCGGCGCCGGCCCCACCGCACGTCGATGTGCGCATTGCCTCCTGAGCGGGTTGCGTTTGGAAGGCACTGCTGGTAGGTATGGTCCCGGCAATCCAAACCCGGGCCCCATACCATGGATGCGTTGAAAGCATGACGGCCGATCTTCTCGGAAAACAAATTCGCGAACGGGTCGCAGCGCTTCAAGCCAAGCGCAGCGAGATCTTGTCGCTGCCCCCGGAACACGCCCTGGAACGCATCCTCTCCGATCCGCAGCCGGCGGCGCTGGTGCATTCCTTCCCGGAGCCGGATCTCTACTTCCTGGTGCACGACATCGGCCCCGAAGATGCGCTGCCCTTGCTGGCGCTCGCTTCGAACAAACAGTGGGATCACCTCGTGGATCTCGAGACCTGGGCCAGGGACCGCATCGAAGTGAACCACCTCACGCGCTGGATGAGCCTCCTGATGGAGGCCGACCCCAAACGCTTCATTCGATGGTTTCTGGGCGATCGGCTGGGGATTGGCGAGTTTTACCTGTTTCATACGATCGAGGTGCGCATTCGCGAGCATGACCAGGACCCTTCCGAATTGGGGGAGGGATTTTTCACCTTGGACCAGGTTTACTACATGCGGTTTTTGAATCTGCCGCCGCGCGCCGAGGGCTCCGCCATCGGCGAGGAGGAGCGCAAGACGTTTTTGATGAAACTCCTCCAGCACCTGGCCGAGCACGATCATTCGCTGTTTCAGGGCCTGCTCCTTGAGGCGAGCCATGTCATCCCGGCGGAGGCGGAAGAGGAGGAGTTCCGCTGGAGAAGCGTGCGCCTGGCGGAAAAGGGGTTCATGCCGTTCGACGAGGCCGTCGGCATCTACCAGCCCATCCCCCGCGGCCAGCTTGAAGCGCTGCGGCCGAAATTCACACCGGACCCGCGCGGAAGCGAAGCGGCCCTTCTTCCGGTGCCGGCCTATCCGCTGCGTGAGATAAAAGACGATACGCATTTCAGCCGGGCATTGGCCCGGATCGAACCGGGTCCGATCCTCACCCATCTGCAGGGGGAGTTCGCCAACCTTTGCAACCAGATCATCGTTGCGGACCACAAGACCGTCCGCGACCGGGAGCAGTTGCGCGAAATCGTGGCCAAGGCCTGCGGCTATATCAGCATGGGCTTGGAGCGATTGAAAGGGCCGCCGGACCCCGTTGAGGCCGCGGCCGCCCTGACCCGCTATGCCCTCATCCAGCTTTTCCGTCTGGGTTTCGGCGGAGCCCTTGAAATCAAATGGCAGGCCGAACGCTGGCTCAGCACCTGCTGGTTTGCGAAAGCCGGTTTGAAACTCAGCTTCTGGGGGGAGCAATGGATGGGGGCGCTCGGCGGAATCCTGCTCAAAAAGCCGCAGTACTACGACAACTACCAGACCGGCGTGCTGTACCGGGAATTCACATCGCTTGAAGACGTCGCTCGCATCGAAGACGTTTTAAAGCAGGTGCAGTCCGTCGATCGCCTGCTGGCGGTCATGGACGTCCGGCTGAATCCGCCCGCCCATTATAGTTTCCTGACCTGGAAGAACCTGCTGCTGACTCTATGGGCGCGCTATTGCCTGGGCTTGAAAGAGGATAAACTGAGACCGCTGCCGCTCGCCGCCTTTGCATCCTTTTTCAGCAAGCTGTTGCCGGGAACACCCACTCCGGAGACGGCCGAAACGCGCCGAATTCCCGATTCCATGAAAACCGGCTTCATCGCCTGGCTGGTGAATGAAACCGGGTTGAAAGACTTCGAGATCTCCGAGAAGCTCGGCCGGATTTTCGAGGACCTGTTTTCCGAGATCGAGGCCGAGTACGGCCGTGTGGCGGTCGAGGATCTGGACGCGCGCTTCGTGCAGCTGTTTCTGCTGAAGGCCGCTTAGGTCGACGTTCTGCACATGCCGGTTCGGGGCCGCTGAAGCCGCGCAACGGGGTGAGCTGATCGGGCCTATTTCCAGGCCGCTAGGTTTTTCTGGATGAATTTGACGATGATGTTGTGTTCTTCCTTGCCGCTGCCCTGGATCCGCATGGGTTCGCCGAAGTGGATGTGAACGGTTTTTGCGGGTCGGATCGGGCCGAAGTCCTTAATCCATTTTCCCAATCCCCAAGCGTCGGTCTTCAACGCAAAAGGCACTGCCGGCACATTACACCGCTTGGCCAGCTTGATCCCCAGCGTGTTGAATTTGTCGGGGTCGAAATCCGCGCTGCGGGTGGTCTGGGGAAAAATGACCACCGAAATGTTTGCCGCCAGCCGCTTGCGGCCCTCCTCCAGGACGAGCTTGAGGTCCTCCCGCGGATTTTCACGCCCCACGACCACCGGGTTGCGGCGGCGCATTACATGCCCGAAGAAGGGATACGTGATCAGGCTTTCCTTGACGACGAAGGTTACGTCTCGAATGGGTTGGATCACACAGGGGAGAACGAAGGTCTCCAGGATGCTCATGTGGTTGCCGATGAAGACGCCCGGCGACTGCAGATCTCGGAGGTTTTCCAGGCCGCGGACCTCGAACCGGCCGCCAACGAGCTCCAGCGCCCGGATCGTTTTCAAGCTGCTTTTGATCCAGCATTGATCATCATACAGGCCTTTTTTAGCCAGCATGGAAGCGCGGTAGACGATGCCCAGGATCTTGGCGTAAAAAACGGCGGTCGGGCAGCGGCGGCCCAGCCAAGGCGCAGGCGGCCCGGAGGTTTGGTAGGCACTTTCCGAGGTCAAACACAGATCCGGCATTTCGCGATTCCCCTGCCGACTCTGTTTAGCGTATTTCGTTCCCAAAGTCGAATGGAATTGAGTACAGGCAAGGGATTCTCATCACAGAGCCACAGAGGTCACAGAGAATGGCAGGTGTTTTCATTCGCCTTGCTCTGTGCCCTGCGTGCCTCAATCGCAGGGTGGTGAATCTTCCCTAAAGAAAATCTTGGAACCCTCTCTCGGGGTGAAACCCAGGCAGGCGGGCGGCAAGCGAGGCGATTTCGAAGATTTCTGCGGCATTTGGTCGGAAGCCGATCTGTCCGAGTTCAAGGAGAACGCCAAGGAGCTTCGTACTCAAGAGATCCGGGACGCCCCTGCCGATCAACGACGTATGGATTGCCGCCCGCGCGCTGGAGACCGGGTCCGTGGTCGTCACATATGACATGCACTTCAAATCGATACCGGGTCTGCGCTTCTGGGAGAACCGATGATATGTCGTGATCGGTCGAATTGCGGATAAGCATTGGCCCGGGGTGGTTGCCTATCGCGATGATGACATCCGCATTATCTCCGATCGTCGCTCCAGCCAAAGGCTGGGTCTATATCAGTCAGCCGTGCCGGCGTTTTCCCTGATGGAGTTGTTAAGGGTTGAATATTTGTATTGTCACCCCCTCACCCTGCATTCTCCCTCAAGTTTGAGTGAGGGATCGGTTGCTCAGTTTTCCGGTTCTTCGAGATAGGCGGCGTTGTCCGCGAAGTTGTTGGGCAGTCCGAGGGTGTCCAGAATCTGCGAGATCTGCCCCCGGTGGTGGGTCTGATGCAGGAACAGGAACTCGAAGGCTGCACCGGCCACGGCGCGGCGGAGGGTTCCGCGCGAGTCATGATACTGAAACTCCTCGCTGCAGCGCGATATGGGGAACTCCGCAAACCAGGCGCGTATTTTCGCGTCGACGATTACCCGGGTTTGCCGCAGGCCTTCGAAGTCTTCGTGGAGATCGTGGCTCCACGAGAGGTTGGGCGGATTCAGCTGCGGATCGTTCAAAACGGGGGACTCGGGAGAAAGCGCCCGGTATCGCTTAAGCCAGTTCAAGTCTGTAACAATTAGGTGGTTCAGAAGCCCGTGAATGGACCCGAACCACGAGCCGACGTCCCGCTTGCGGGCTTTATCCGTAAGTTGCAACAGGGTCGCGAACATCTCCCGATTGGCGCGCTCGTTGTATCGGGCAAGATTCTGAAACCCCTTCTGGATATCGTATCCCATGACATGCACCACCTTTCTCGTTGGGTCATTGCTATAACCGTCAGCTTGAGGAAGACCGGTAGGCGATGCGATAGATCACCCCCGCCTTATCATCCGAGACCAGCAGCGCACCGTCGGGCATCACGAGAATATCCACCGGTCTTCCCCAGGCGTGACGACCCTGTAGCCAACCCTCGGCAAACGGCTCGTAGCTGACCACTTGGGTGCCGTTCAGCCTGACCAGGGTGATCCGATAGCCAATGGGCGAGCTGCGGTTCCAGGAGCCGTGCTCGGCGATGAAGATGTGTCCGCGGTAATTTTCGGGAAACATCTTGCCGGTATAGAACCGCATACCCAGGGCCGCCACATGCGGACCCAACTTGCGCACCGGCGGCGTAAATTCCGCGAGCGTCTTACCCTGGCCGTATTCGGGATCCGGCACATCGCCCTGATGAATTTCCATCCGTGGGGTTTATCCTTCGGAAACTCTTCGTTCACCACCACCGGCTTCGGCGGATGGCTGAGGGCATTTTCGATTTCATCGAAGCGCAGAATGCGGCTGATCTCAGCAACATAGAGCGCGCCGTCTTGGAAGGCGACGCCGTTGGGAGTGTCCAGTCCGGACGCAATGATTTTAACGGTGTCGGCTTTTCCGTTCCATCTTCGCCAAGGGGTTCTGATACCTGTGAACTCGCTATTTCATCCTGACAGATAACGGCGGGTAACCGACTGCAATTCCGCCACGACCGCTTCGATGCTTTTCCCATCCGTATTCACCACCGCATCCGCGGCGCGGCGGTATTTTTCCTCCGACTGCTCCCAGATGGTCCGTAAGTCTTCCTCGAGCGAAGTGTCGATGTTCACCCGCGGCCGCTGCTCGTTGCGCACGCGCTGCACCAGCTCGTCCAGGGAGGCCGTCAAAAGAACGAAGAAACCGGTGCCGCGCAGAACATCCATGTTCCATTCGTAACGCACTGTGCCTCCCCCCAGGCATATCAGAGATTTCTCGCGCCGTGCCAGGCGCTTGCAGATCGAGTACTCCAACTCGCGGAAGGCGACCCAGCCTTTTTCCTGGACTAGCCGGTGAAACGAGTAGCCCAAGATCCGATCCATTTCACGGTCCAGGTCGCAGAAGGGCCACTCGAGCCCTTCCGCCAAGCGCCGGCCGATCGTGGTCTTGCCGGAGCCGATCATTCCGCAGAGGTAGATATTGCCGGTCCGTTGGGTCATCAGCGGTCGAATATTTTGAGCTGGCAGTAAGGGTTCCCGCGGGCGATGCGCTCCTCCAGCTCCATGCGGACGCCGTGGGCGTCAGCGCGGCCGCGGTCGCCTTCCATGGCGATGTCGCAGAAGAGGTCGATTTCCTCCGGCGAGCAGCCCATTTCCTTCCAGGCTTCCACCAACGCGCAGAATTTCATGCGCTGCACCGCGCCTTGGTCGTTGATCTCGACGTCGGAGTCGAAAACCAGGGCAGACCCCTTGGCGATGTGCTTTTCCACCCAGGCGCGCGCGCTGAAGTCCGGAGGGTCACGGCGGGCCTTCATGCGGCCGAACTCGAAGATGGCCCTGCGCGCCAGCCGTTCGACGTCCGGTTCGGGGAAGGCTTCTTTGAAGCTCCGATAGAGCAAGGCAAACCAGGTGGCGCGGTCTTTGATGGCCGCGCGCACCTTTGCAATCATTTCTGCTTGATTCACGGACGGGGTCATAATGCCTCTTCGCTTAAAGGGATGAAATGTCGGATTTTTTCTGTCCGGCGCGCGCGGCCGCCACCACGGCGCGCACGATGTCCGGGCTCACCCAGGTGTCGATGCTGCAGCCGTTGGCGATGAAAAATCGCCGGCCGCCGCCGAGGGCGACCCCCTCGGCCACGTGGTTCTTGAGAAAGGCCGGCGAGCGCCGCGTGAGAAGGGTCTGGTCGATCCCGCCCATGACGCAGCCGGGAAAGCGCTGTTTGACGCTGTCCAGGGACGGTCCGTGGGGGCCGCGGTCCCACCAGCTGAAGACGTTCACGGGGAAGTCCAGGCATTCGTCCAGGTAGAGGGTCTCGCCGTGGATGTGGGCGGTGTTCATCCGCCCCTGCCCGGAAACGGCCGCAAACACCTTTTGCGCATAGGGTTTGACAAACGTCAGGAAGATGTCGTGGCTGACCAACTCCCTTGCCGCCGGCACGGACATGAAGATCCCGGCCGCACCGATCTCCAGGGACTTATTGGCATAGGCGATGAGATTATCAGCCACCGTCGATAGCGCCGCATGCAGGGCTTCGGGCTCGTTCTGGGCGAGATGTTCCATGTGCTCGCCGGCGACGCTGCGCCGGATGCTCTGCCAGGGATCGAACACCGTGTCGATGAAGTAGGCACGCCCCTTGAGCTCCCGGGAGATGATGCGCAGGGCCTTGAACTGCTCGCGCCATTCGCAGCGCTCGACGTCGAAGGCCGTGAACTTCAGCAGGTCCGCTTGGGTGCGTACCGTATCGAGTCCCTGCGGCGTCGGGTAGTAGTAGTCGTTCATCACTTTGAGAAAATCAAAGTCGTAGTGTTTGAAGAACTCCAGCGTGATCCGGGCGAACGGCTCGCCTCCGCCGTGCTGCACGCCGAAGTGATACCAGAGGGAGATGGGCGGGTAGTCGACGTCCTCGCCCTTCAATACACGATCCACACGTTCGATCTTGTTCATCGCTTTCTCCAGAAAAGTGTTAAGTTTTATGCTACGCCCAGATACGCCTTCTGCATCAGCGGGTTGTTCTTCAGGTTTTCAGCCGTGTCGTGCAGGACGATTTCGCCGGTCTGCAGCACGTAGCCGCGGCTGGCAATCGAAAGCGCCATGTTGGCGTTCTGCTCGACAATCAGGACGGCGACGCCCTGCTTCCGGTTGATCGCTTGGATGATTTCGAAAATCTGATCGACATAGCGCGGCGACAGCCCCATGGACGGCTCATCCATGATGAGCAGCCGCGGACGGGCCATGAGGGCCCGCGCCATGGCCACCATCTGCTGCTCGCCGCCGCTTAAGGTCGAGGCCAGCTGGCGGCTGCGCTCCTTCACCACCGGAAACAGCGTCTGCATGCGCTCGACATCGTCGCGGATGCCCCCGGTGTCCCGGCGGGTGTAGGCGCCCATCAGCAGGTTCTCGTGCACGGTGAGGTACGGAAACAGGCGGCGCGCCTCCAGCACCGGCGCGATCCCGGAGCGAACGATCTCCGAGGACGACAGCCGGTCGATGCGCCGGCCGAGGAACTCCACCGTTCCCATCTTCGGCCGCACCAACCCGAGGATGGTTTTCATGGTGGTTGATTTCCCGCAGGCGTTGCCGCCCAGAAGCGAGACGATTTCGCCCTCATGAACGGTCAGGGAAACGTTCCGCAGCGCCCGAATCGGCCCGTAGAAGGTGTGCACGTCAGTCAGCTTGAGCATGCCGGCGCCCTCCCATATAGGCCTCGATAACGGTCGGGTCGGCTGCGATGGCTGCGGGCGGGCCTTCGGCGATTTTTTCGCCGTGGTCGAGGACCACCACCCGATGGGAAACCATCATGACCACCTTCATTTTGTGTTCGATCACCAGCACGCTGTGGCCGCGCTCGCAGATGAGGCGGATGAGCTCCACCACCTGCTGGGTTTCATGAGGGTTCATGCCGGCCGTCGGCTCGTCGAGCAGGATGAGCTTGGGGCCGGACACCAGCGCTCGGGCGATCTCCAGGCGGCGGCGGTTGGCATAGGACAATTCCCGGGCCGGCTGGTTCAAACGCGGCAGCAGTCGCTCGCCGAAAAGGGATAACACCTCCAGGCACCGGTCGCGGTTTTCGGCCTCCTCGCGGCCGACGCGCGGCGGCCGCAGCAGCGCGCTGAGGATACCGGTTCGACCCCTGAAATCCCGGCCGACCATGACGTTTTCGAGCACCGACATCTGCCCGAATACCCGGATGTGCTGGAAGGTCCGGCTGATGCCGCGGCGCGCGACCTCGTGCGGCGGGAGCCCGACGATTTCCTCGCCAGCGAACCGCACCGAGCCCCGGTCGGGCGGCAGGGTGCCGGTGATGCAGTTGAAAAGCGTGGTCTTGCCGGCGCCGTTGGGTCCGATGAGGCTGACGATCTCGCCCCCGTCGAGGTGCAGGGATACGGCTCTCAGGGCCTTGAGTCCGCCGAATTCCTTGCTGACCTCTGCGATCTGCAGCAGCGCCACGGCTCAGTCCTCCGGCAGAAACTTGTCCCCGCGGTGATAAACTCCGACGGGGGAGGGGTCGAACCGAGTGAGCCTCAGGCGGTAGGAGCGACCTCCGAAGAGTCCTTGACGTCGCACCAGCATCATGGCGATGAGGATGCCTCCGTAGACGAACATGCGGTATTCCTGCAGCGGGCGGAAGACTTCCGGGACCAGGATCAGGGCCGCCGCCCCCGCCATCGGACCCAGCAGGTTGCCCGGGCCGCCGAAGGCGAGCATAGCCAGCAGAATAAAGGACTCGTTGATGGTAAAGCTGTCCGGGCTGATGTACTTCACGAAATGGGCATAGAAGCTTCCGGCGATGCCGGCGTAAAAGGCCGCCAGCACGAAGGCCTGGATCTTGTAGCGGGTGGTGTCCACGCCCGTGGCCTCGGCGGCTAGTTCGTTTTCACGGATCGCGGTCAAGGCGCGGCCGAACCGGCAGGTCATCAACCGCTGCAGGCTGAATACCGTCAGCAAGACCAGAATCAGGATCAGGTAGTAGTACTGCAGCCGCGAGCTCACCACATAGCCGAGAATCGAAGGCGGAGGAATGTCCATGATGCCGAGCGGGCCGTTGGTGAAGCTCATCCAATTCTGCAGCACCAGAAAAAGGATCATGTTGAACCCGAGCGTTACGAGCGTCATGTAGATGCCCGAAAGGCGCAGGGTCGGTTTGGCAATCAGGTAGCCGCAACCGCCGGCGGTCACACCGGCTCCGACCATCGACAACACCCACGGCAGCTGCAGTTCGATGGCCAGCTTGGCCGAGGCGTAGGCGCCGATCCCATAGAACGCGGCATGCCCGATGGACAAAAGCCCCACATAGCCGTTGAGCAGGTTCAGGCTGAGCGTCAGGATGACGTAGATACCGATGAATACCAGCACCTGGAGGTAGTACATATTCGTGACGAAAAGCGGCACCGCAACGAAAACCGCGATGATCAACAGGAGCGGTGAGTTGGCCAGTATGGATTTTAAGAAATTCATCAGTGACAATTTCGCAAGAACGCTATCCTCATCGATGACGTTGCATAAAGCCCAAGGTCAAGGCGCGCAAGCCCGGCGAAGCGAGGCGTACTTTTCGTACGCCGCAGCGCCTGCCGGGCGCAGCGCAACGCGGAGATTGGACTTTATGCAACGTCATCAGTCACCGCGGGTGGGCGCCATTTCTCTGCCGCCGAAGATCCCGCCCGGCCTCAGCAACAATATCAGGATCATGAAGACAAAGGAGAAGACATGGCGGAAGTTGGAAGCCCCGAACTCGACCGAAAAGGTCTCGACCAGCCCGATCATCAGTCCGGCCACTACCGCTCCCGGCAGACTGGTCAGCCCGCCGACCACGCTGGCGCTGAAGGCTTTAAGGCCGTAGAGCCCGCCCATGGTGGGGTAAAAAAGGTTGTAGTACACCCCCACCAGCACGCCGGCCACGCCGCCCAGCATCGAGCCCATGGCAAAGGCCGCCATGTAGATCAGATTGACGTTGACCCCCATGGCATAGGCCGCCTCGTAGTCCTGGGCCGTCGCGCGGATGACCATGCCGAGCTTGGTGCGGTTGATGACCCAATAAAGCACCAGCATCAACAGGAGCGTGACCCCCAGGACCGCCATCTGCAGAAAGGTGATGTAGACCCCGGCGACGTTGATTTCAAAATCGCCGAGGCGGTCGAGAAGGCCGAAGGGAATCGACTGGGTCTCCGGCCCCCAGATCTTCTGGGCCAGGTTGACGAGCAGGATCGAGATGCCGATGGTGACGAGCAGCGAGGTGGCGTGCGGGGCGTTTCGCAGGAAGTGAAACGCGAGAATCTCGACCACGATTCCCAGAACGGCGGTGGCTGCCAGGGCCGCGATCAGTGCCATGAGAAAGTTGGGATGCAGCAGGCGGATGATCTCGAAGCCCACGTATGCCCCGATCATATAGACTTCCCCGTGCGCGAAGGTCACCATGCGCAGGGTGCCGAAGATCAGCGTGAAACCCAGGGCCAGCAGGGCATAGACGCTGCCTTGGGTCAGGCCGTTGATAAGTTGTTCAAATAGGAATGAAGGCATAAGGGTTGGGGCGTCAGGGTTCGGGGTTCAGGGGATCGGGTGTGAAGCAGCTTGTTTTTCACTCAAATCCTGAACCCTGAACTCTGAACCCTGTTGGGTTAGTTTCGACTGATATCGCGTCACCACTCCGAAATCGGCGGTAGCGCTGAGGACTCCGATTACGGCTGATACAACACCCACTGCCCACCCTTGATCATGATTCGCACCAGCTGTTTGGCCGGGTCCCGGCCTTGGGCGTAGGAGATGGGGCCGGTAGCGCCCTCGTACCCCTTGAGTCCGAGCAGGCCTTCGCGCACCTTGGCGCGGCTGTCGGTGCCCACCGCCTCGAGCGCCGCCATGAGCAGGCCGGCCGCGTCATAGGCCAGCGCCGCGAACTGATTGGGATCTGCGCCGTAAAGGGCCCTGTACTCTTTAGTGAAGTTCTGGGGGGCCGGCCGGGGGTCGCTGCTGAAATAGTTCACCGGGATCATGGTCCCCTCGACGGCCTTGCCGCCCATCTCCAGGGTCTTGACGGAGAAAAGCGAGCTGTTGGCCAGCACGGTCGGCTTGAAGCGCGCGCGTTCGGCCTGGTTCATGATGGCCGTGAAATCCGCATAGAACGTCGGCATGTAGACCAGTTGCGGCTCCTGGCGCTTCAATTTGGAGATGATGGCATTGAAATCCTTCTCGCCGGGGGTGAATGCCTCTTCGGCAACGATTTCCGCACCGAGCGTCCTGGCCTCGCCGACGAAGTACTTGTTGGCGTCAACCCCCCAGTCGTTGTTGATATAAATCGTGGCGATTTTTTTCTTCTTCAGGTCGTTGACCGCCCAGCGGGCGTTGTAGGGTCCTTCATAGCCCTGGGTGGCGACGACCCGAAACATGAACTCGCCCTTCTTGGTCCAGTCCTGGTGCGAGGCGGTGGGCGAGATCTGGACCATCTTGGCTTGCTCGTAGACGGGCGCCGCCGCCATGGTACTGGAACTGCTGAAGTCGCCGATCTGGGCGATGATGGCGGGATCGGCCACGAACCTTTCGGCGATCAGGACCGATTCCTTGGCGTCGCCGCGGCTGTCGGCGATGACCAGCTCCAGCTTCTTGCCGTTGATGCCGCCGGCCTTGTTGACTTTGTCGATCACCAGGGTGACCGATCGTTTGAAGTCGTTGCCGTACTCGGCCCAGTCGCCGGTCAGGGGGGCTGAAAGCCCGATCTTCACCGCATCGGCCGCATGGGCCGGATTCGCCCCGGCGAATGCGCCGGCCAGGAGCAACACCGCCAGAATACCCGTCACGATCCCGTTTTTAAACATCGCAGCCTCCTCTTTCATGTATTCGTTGGGTAGTTACATCCCCCCCTGCGCTCCGATCGCATGCGGACCCGGTCCGGGCGCCCTTCGGCCGCCGGCTGAACATCGAAAGCCTGCATGCGTTCGGCGAATCGCACGGTGGGGTTCCTCACAGGGTCTCTTTTTCGTAGACGTTGCAGATGCAGCATAAAAAAGTGGCCGGCTCCGTATCGCTCAGGTTGCGCATCCCGTGGGGCTCCAGGCTGGGTACCACCACCGTATCGCCGTCGGCGGCGATCCAACTTTTGGTCTTCTGATCCGTTTTCGGATCGAATCGGTAGCACTCGAAGCGGCCGCTCAGGATGTACATGGTCTGGATGTAAAAATGATTGTGGATCGGAATCTCCCCCCCCGGCTGGGCCGTAAACAGACGCAGGCCGTATTCGGGGTAGCCGGTGCCGTCATCTCCGAATTTTGACAACCAGCGCACGCTGATGCCCTTCACGTCGTAGGGCTGGCCCCTGTAAGGAAATTTGGCGATCCGGACGTCCTCGACGTCCTTCCATTTGACTAAATCCATGATGTCCTCCCGCATATCCTAATAGATGTAGCATGGTTCTATATTCCGAGAAGCCGAAAAATTTCAAGCATATAATCCCAAGCCGGCCAGGCTGGAACGAAATACGAAACCCGAAGCACGAAATCCGAAACAAATCCGAATGACCAAATTAGCAAATGGCCGAAACGTTAAATAAACATCTCGGATTGCGAGTCAACAGTTTTGGTCATTATCCGTTTTGAAAATTCGAACTTGTTTCGGATTTCGGTTTTCGTGCTTCGAATTTACATTGTCACGTGTAGTTTGAAATTCGGTTTGTCTCCACGTTTAATTCACGTTGGCGTTTCAGGACCTAAAAGATCCAGCGCCACCCGGCAGTGGGTTTCGACCCCCAGTAACATGAGGTCCTCGTTGAAATCGAACTTCGGATTGTGCAGGGGGGCAGCTCCCTCACGGCCGACGCCGATGCAATAGTAGCAGCCCGGCGCCTGCTGCAGAAAAAACGACATGTCCTCGCCGCCCATGGTGAGATCGGGCACGACGACCCGGTCCGTACCTACCACCTGAACGGCGCAGCGGCGGACCACTTCGGACATGGAGGCGTCGTTGACGGTCGGCGGATAGCCCCAGCTGAAATTCAACTCGTAGCCCGCGCCCATGGATTCGCAGACTCCCCGCACGACCCGGTCGATGCGGGTCCTCCAGGACTTCCAGATCTCATCGTTGAAGGTGCGGGTGGTCCCGCTCATGACGGCCTCGGCAGGGGTGATGTTGAAGGCCGTGCCGGCGTGAAAGCTGCCCACGGTGACAACGACCGGCTCGATCGGGTCGATGTGGCGGCTGACGATGCGCTGCAGCGCCGCCACCACCTGAGTCCCGACCTCAAGCGCGTCCACGCACAGGTGCGGCTGGGCGCCATGGCCGCCCCGGCCGACGATTTTGATGTCGAACCGGTCCATCGCCGCCATGAAAGCGCCGGGCCTGATCCCGATAACCCCCTCGGGGCGCTCGGCCCACAAATGACATCCCAGGCAATAATCCACGGCGGGGTTTTTCATGACGCCCGCCGCGATCATCGGTTGGGCGCCGCCCGGACCTTCCTCGGCCGGTTGAAAGACGAATTTGACATTGCCGGTGAAATGGTTCTTGAGCGCGCTGAGAACGGACGCCGCACCGAGCGCCATGGCCATGTGGGAATCGTGCCCGCAGGCGTGCATGCATCCGGGATGCGTCGAGGCGAAGGCCAGGCCGGTTTCCTCGGCGATCGGCAGCGCATCCATGTCGGCTCGAATCATCAGGGTAGGCCCCGGCTTTCCGCTCCTGAGCAGGCCGACCACGCCGTGCGTGGCGATTCCCGTCTGAACATCGAGGTTCAGCTTTTCGAGCCTTTCGGTCACATAGGCGGACGTCTTGACCTCCTTGAAGCCGGTTTCGGGAATGCGGTGCAGGTCCCGACGGAATCCAATTACCTGTTCTTTAGAACGTTGCACCAGCTCTCGCACAGCATCCATACGATCCTCTTCGGTGGGTGGTTAAGGTTTTCAGGAATACCGTCCGTCGATCCGATTCGGCATTCTTCGCATTCGACGAAATATGACATGACGACCGGCTGCGATCAACGTCAAAATTGACCGGCTGTTGAAATTGACCGGGACCATCCCGCCCCTTTTCTCTTGATTCAAAAAGAAAAACCATTCATAGTCCCGCCTTGTCAATTCGGCAAGGCCAAGACATCTTAAAAATTGCAATTTCCGGCGAATATCGCCTTGGCTCAAAATAAGAGGACTGCATGCCGCTTGCATTCGTGGACGGACGGGTCGTGGTTGGCAACGGTAAGGTCTTGGAGCGGGCCACTGTGCTGGTCGAGGGTGATCGCATCGCCAAGGTGGCGGCCAGAAATTTTAAAATCCCCAAAAATTACCGCCAGATTCCACTAAAGGGCGGCACGCTTCTGCCCGGGTTCATCGACGCCCATGTCCACCTCTGCCTGGATGGAAGCCCGGACCCGATGAACTCCCTTCTGAATGCGCCGCTGGCCGTATCCACTTTGAAGGCCGCCAACTTCGCGCGCGCGACCCTCATGGCCGGGGTGACCACCATCCGGGACATGGGATCAAAGGACGGGATCGATTTCGGACTGAAGCAGGCGGTCCGTGCGGGCATTGCAGCCGGCCCCCGCATGCTGGTGAGCGGGCAGCTGATCTGCATGACCGGCGGGCACGGCTGGCAGCAGGGCCGCGAGGCCAACGGGCCGGATGAGGTCCGCAAGGCCGCCCGCGAGCAGATCAAGGCGGGCGCCGACCTCGTCAAGCTGATGGCGACCGGCGGCGTGCTCACGCCGGCGGTCGAGCCGGGCAGCGAACAGTTCACCGAGGCGGAGTTGCGCGCGGGCATTGAAGAGGCCCACAAGGCCGGCAAGAAAACCGCCACCCACGCCATGGGAACCCAGGGGATATTGAACGCCTTGAGGGCCGGGATCGACAGCATCGAGCACGGGGTCTATCTCAACGACGAAGCGGTCGAGCTGATGCGGAAACGGGGCGTGGCGCTCATACCAACCTTGGCGGCGCTCTGCCAGATCGAATTGAACGGAGTGGCTGCCGGCATTCCCGCCTTCGCCGTCGAAAAAACCCTTAAGGTGAAGCCGTTTCATCTGGCGAGCATCCGCCTGGCGCGCAAGGCCGGAGTCCCCATCGCCC
>CAZNAX010000051.1:0-18431 GCA_964570965.1 uncultured Desulfatibacillum sp. | reverse complement strand
AAGCGAATGGAGAGGCCGCTTTCATGCCTATTTTCGAATTCAAGTGTCTGTCCTGCAACGAATGCTTCGAGATCCTCGTCCTGAAGAAGAAGGAAGAGGTTGAAGCGCGCTGCCCGAAATGCGGCTCCGAGGATTTCGAGCGGGTGTTGAGCAAGACCTGCTATGCCATGGCTCCCGGTTCGGACAAAAGCGGCGGCGCCTCCGCCCAGACCCGTTCCTGTTCGAGCGGTTCCTGCACCACATGGGAAATCCCCGGGCATTCCCGCTGACGGTGCCCCTCGCATGGTACCCCGCATGACTCCGCTGCACGCCCAGGAGAAAGAGCAGTTCCGCAAGCTTTTTCAGCAGGAGCGCGTCGAGAATTTCGAGGACCGATTCAAGGTTCTGGAGGCCTTCCTTTCGCTGGAAAAGCACGTCACCGTCGACGAGTTGGCCGGGTTTTTGGACAGCCGCGGCGCGAGGCTTGCGCCGGAGTTCGTCCGGGATACGCTGAAGATGCTCGGCCGCCTGGGCTTCGCCCGCCAGAGCCGCTTCGACAACGGCGTCGTGCGCTACGAGCACCGCCATCTCGGCGATCACCACGATCACATGATCTGCACCAAGTGCGGCCGGATCATCGAGTTCAAAGAGGACCGCCTCGAAAAATACCAAATCAAGATTGCCGCCGCCCACGGGTTCCACATGCTGCGGCATAAGATGGAAATCTACGGTATCTGCGCCGACTGTCTGAAGGAGCGCTCGCGGCAGATGCCGCTGACGATGGCCAAAGCCGGAGAGCGGCTGGTGATCCGCGAGATCAGCGGAGGCGCCAGCGCGCGTATGAGGCTCCTGTCGATGGGCCTGCGGCAGGGCGACCGCATCGAGGTCATCACCAATGACGGCCAGGGGCAGCTCGCCATCGCCGCGGACCTGAAGCGCTACGCCCTGGGCCGCGGCCTGGCCCAGAAAATCGTCGTTGAATCCTCAGAGCGCTGATCCCTTCGGCGGGGGCCGACCCCAACCTGCGAAAGACACCATGCCCGGATTCGAACCTGCCTACATTCAGGCCCATCGCAGCGGCCTGCTGCTCAGGAACCTCGCCGAAGCGCTTGGCCGGATGTCGAGCTGCACGCTGTGCCCGCGGATGTGCCGGGTGGACCGCCTGGCCGGGGAGACCGGAGTCTGCCGCACCGGAAGCCGGGCCTTCGTTTCCAGCTTCAACGCCCATTTCGGCGAGGAAGCGCCGCTGGTCGGCGAAAACGGCTCCGGCACCATTTTCTTTACGCACTGCAACCTGCTGTGCCTGTTCTGCCAGAACTTCGAGATCAGCCATCAGGGCATCGGCGAGAGCGTCTCCGATAAGCAACTGGCCGGGGCCATGCTGGCGCTGCAGCGTCAAGGCTGCCACAACATCAATTTCGTCACCCCGAGCCATGTCGTCCCCCAGATCCTGGCCGCGCTGGAGCTGGCGGTGCCCGCCGGGTTGAACGTTCCGCTGGTCTACAACTCCGGGGGTTACGACCGCATCGAAACCCTGAGACTGCTCGACGGCGTGATTGACATTTACATGCCGGACTTTAAATTCTGGGATCCGGCGATTGCCCAAATGGCCTGTAAAGCGCCGGACTATCCGGAAACGGCGCGCCAAGCGCTGCGGGAGATGCACCGTCAGGTAGGCGACCTGGAGTTGGACGATCGCGGCATCGCCCGGCGCGGGCTTCTGGTCCGGCACCTGGTCATGCCCGGCGGCCTGGCTGGCACCCAGGCGATCATGCGGTTCATCGCCCGAGAGGTTTCGCCGCAGACCTATGTCAACGTCATGTCCCAGTACCGGCCCTGCGGCCGGGCGGACGAGGTCCCCGGACTGGAGGCAGCGCTGTCGGCGGACGAATACCACCGCGCGGTGCGTGAAACGATCGCGGAGGGGATCACCCGATTGGATCAGCGCCAACCCCCTTTGAGGCGCTGGTGAGGAGCTTGGTGGAACGTATTTTTGCCATAGGCGACATTCACGGCTGCTATGATCCTCTGGTCCGGCTGATAGGACGGATCCCGATCGACTGGTCGCAGGACCGTCTGGTTTTCATGGGCGACTACATCGACCGGGGGCTGCAGTCCTTCGAAGTGGTGCAGCACCTGATCGAGCTGCAGGAGCGGCAGCCCGGCACGGTGTTTCTCAAGGGCAACCACGAGCAGATGCTGGCGGATTATCTCTCCGGCAAGGACCGCATGACCTATCTTTACAACGGTGGACAGCAGACCCTGGACAGCTACCTGCGGCACGCGAGCGGCTCGGGCCGCTATCCGATTCCGGACGCGCACCTGCGGTTCTTCGAGTCTTTGCGATTGATGTTTGAGACGGAAAATTATATCTTTGTGCACGCCGGCCTGCGCCAGGGCCAGCCGCCCGAACGGCAGCGCGAGGAGGATTTGCTCTGGATTCGCGAAAACTTCGTCGACAGCCGTCACTCGTTCGGAAAACGAGTGGTCTTCGGCCATACCCCGTTCGATGAACCGCGGGTGGAGCCGAACAAAATCGGGATCGACACCGGCGCCGTATACGGCAACAAGCTGACCTGCGTGCAGCTGCCGGAAGAAAAATTCTATTTTGCCTGAAGCTGAAAGGCGATGAACGATGCGGTGGTTGGCGGCAATGCTTGCGGGGATGATTCTGATCAGCCCGATTGCGCATGCGGCGGAGCGGATGGCGGTCAATGCCGCCGACGCCAACATTCGGTCGGGTCCGGGCCCCAATCAGGACGTGCTTTGGAAGGTTGAGAAATACTATCCCGTCGAGGTCATCGAAACCTCCGGGGCCTGGCTGCGTTTCAAGGACTACGAGGGCGACAGCGGCTGGATCCACAAGTCGCTCGTAGACAAGACGCCGACGGTGGTCACCAAGCAGAACGGATGCCAGCTGCGCGCCGGTCCGGGGACCGAGCAGCCGGTCCTGATCAAGATCGACAAGGGCATTCCCTTCAAAGTGCTCAAGCGCGACGGCCGCTGGATCCAGGTCGAGCACGCCGACGGCGACAAGGGGTGGCTGCACGACGCGCTGGTCTGGTAGCCGGATAGGAAAGGGGCTGCATGGATTTCAACCGAAGGCGGGTGATCGTGGGCGTCGGGTCGGCGCTGGTGGATATTATGGCGCGGGAGAGCGACGAGTTCCTTGCGGGCACAGGTGGCGTCAAGGGCGGGATGGTTTATGTCGACAACGCTCACATCGACCGTACGCTCGCCTTGGCTTCCAGCGCGCCCGCCGTGGTTCCGGGAGGTTCGGCCTGCAACACCACGGTGGGCGTCGGCCAGCTCGGGGGCGCCGCTCGTTTCGTGGGCACCTGCGGCCAGGGGACGATGGGAAATTTCTTTGAAAATGCCCTGCGAACCCGGCGGGTCGATCCCCGGCTCGCGCGGTCCCGGACGCCGACGGGACGCGTGCTTTCCATCGTTACTCCGGACGCCGAGCGTTCGATGCTGACTTTCTTGGGAGCGGCCTCCGAAACCCGGCCCGAAGACCTGCGCAACGATTACTTCGCCGATGCGGCTGTCGTTCACATCGAAGGCTACCTGCTGTTCAACCCCGATCTCATCTTGGCGGCGCTGCGCGCGGCGCGGTCGGCCGGAGCCCGGGTGTCGCTCGATCTGGCAAGCTACAACGTGGTGGCCCAGTCGCGGGACTTCCTGGCGGATATCGTACGTGAATACGTGGACATTCTGATCGCCAATGAAGACGAGGCGCGTGAATTCACCGGACGGTCCGAACCGGATCAGGCGCTCGCGGCCCTGGGCCGCGACGTTCGGATGGCCGTGCTCAAGCTCGGTCCGCGGGGCAGCCGGATCGCCGCCGACGGCCGGGTAGTGAGTGTGCCCGCCCAGGGAGACGGCCGGGCGGTGGACACCACCGGGGCCGGGGACTTGTGGGCTTCGGGCTTCCTGTTCGGCCTGGTTTCGGGGTACTCTCTGGAGAAATCCGGCGCGATCGGGTCCGCCTGCGGCTACGAGGTCTGTCAGGTGCTGGGGGCCAGCATTCCGGATGAAGGTTGGCAGCGGATCAGGAAACTTTTGGAACCGCCGCATCCGTCGAGCGACGCGTCGACGGTTCACGCAACGGGCGAGGCGGCCCCGCCGCATCATCTGTCGGCGGATGGGCGTTCGCTAAAATAAAGGCTTCGGCCGATTGAGGAGGTACCTGTGGCGGCAGCGGCTAAAAAGACACGCAAGGAACTGCTGAAGGAACCGGATGAATTCATCACGCTTTCATCCCGGATGGTAGGTTTTATCGCTTCTTACAAGAAGACCATCGCATATGTCTGCTTCGGGGTGCTGCTGGCGGTCGTCGCGGTCTCCGGCTATGTCGGGTATTCGGGGTGGCAGGAGTCGAAAGCGGCGGCGCAGCTTGCGCAGGCTCTCGCCAAGTACGAGCGCTTGAGCGCCGAGAGCTCCCAGGGCCAGGCCGTCCCGCAGGTTGCAGAGGATTTTAAGCGGATTCTCAATGACTACGGCAACCGCTCCAACGGCAACACCGCTCGCGTGCTTTATGCGAACCTATGCTACGAAACCGGCGATTTCAAGCAGGCCATAGAGCTTTATCAAACGTCGCTGGCGCGCTTTCAAGACGACCCGCTGATGCGCTTCCTGCTTCTAAAGGGTTTGGCATACGCCCACGAGGGGCTCAAAGACTATGCGGCGGCGGTGGCCTACTTCGAGCAGGCGCTGTCCGCGGCCCAGAAAAACCTCCAGGACGATGTGCTTTTTCATCTGGGCGACCTGTATGCGCGTTTGGGCGACTCGCAGAAGAGCACGGCGGCCTTCAACCGACTCCTGACCGATCATCAGGACTCCATCTACGTCAGCATGGCCCGCGAGCGGGTAAACAGCTGACCGCCGCCGGCCGCCGTCAGCTTTTGGCACCCACCTCCAGGTTGTATTTCTTGATTTTCTGGTTGAGGCCGCTTTTGCCGATGCCCAGGATCGCGGCGGCATGGGATTGAACGTTGGCGGCCATTTTAAGTGCCCGCTGGATCATCGTCTTTTCGACCATTTCCAACGTTTCATAGAGTTTGGCGTTGGCCGGGATCCCGTCCAGGTGCAGGGCGTTGTGCAGGCTGCTTTTGAACCCCCGCGGCAGGTCGTTGTCTGTGATGATTTCATTCGGGCATAGGATCATCACGCGCTCGATCACATTCTCAAGCTCGCGGACATTGCCCGGCCAGCTGTAATCATAGAACAGGCGATCCACCTCCTGGGCCAGCCCGCGCACGGGAACTGCCGATTTTCTCTCGGCAGCATACTTTTGGAGGAAATGGTTGACCAGCATCCGGATGTCCTCCTGGCGGTCCCTCAAGGGCGGGATGGCGATGTGGACAACGTTCAGGCGGTAAAAGAGATCCTCCCGGAAGCGTCCCGCCCGCATCTCCAAATCCAGGTTCTTATTGGTGGCAGCGATCACGCGAATGTCCACTGCAATCAACCGCACGCCGCCGACGCGCTCGAAGGTCTTCTCCTGCAGCACCCGCAGCAGCTTGACCTGAAGATTGGCGGACAGCTCGCCGATCTCATCCAGAAAAAGCGTCCCGCCGTGGGCCAGCTCGAAGCGGCCCTTCTTGCTCGACACCGCTCCGGTGAAGGCCCCCCGCTCATGGCCGAACAGCTCGCTTTCGAGCAGGCTCTCCGCCAGCGCCGAGCAATTGACCGCCACGAAAGCGTTGTCCCGACGCGGGCTGTTGAAGTGGATGGATTTGGCGACCAGTTCCTTGCCCGTCCCGCTTTCCCCCTCGATCAGCACGGTGGCGTTCGACGGCGCAACCTTTTGAATGATCTCGAAGACATCGCGCATGGGTTTGCTCTTGCCGATGATGTTGCCGAACTGGTATTGCGACTCGACGGCGCTGCGCAGCCGGCGGTTTTCCCTGACCACCTCATAGGTGGCGATGGCTTTTTTGACGTACAGCGTCAGGCGCTCGTTGTCGAAGGGCTTCAGGATGTAGCTATAGGCGCCCTTCTGCATGGCCTCCACCGCCTTGTCGACGGTGCCGTGGGCGGTCATCATGATCACCGGCAGTTCCGGATCGCGGGTCTTGATCTGTTCGAGCAGCTCGATGCCGTCCATGCCGGGCATCTTCATGTCGGTGAGCACCAGGTCGACATCCGAAGCTTTCTGGATCTCCAGGGCTTCCAGGCCGCTGGCCGTAGTCAGCACTTCGTAGCCTTCCTCTTCAAGCACGGCGCTCAGCACCAGGAGGTAGTTTTTTTCGTCATCGACGATCAGGATGGTTTCCATGGCTAGGCGCCGCCTGCGGGTGTGCGGACCGGCAGTTCGATCGTCACGCGGGCGCCCTGCGGCTTGCGGTTGGCGATGCGGATCGCCCCGCCATGGGCTTCGACGATGTTCTTGACGATCCCCAGGCCCAGTCCGGTCCCCTTGTCTTTGGTAGTGAAAAACGGATCCCAGATCTTTTCCGCAAGATCGGCCGGAATGCCGGGGCCGGCGTCTTCGATTTCGATGCAGGCCCGGCCGCCCTCGGCGCGGAGGCCCACGCCGATGCGGCCGCCGTCCGGCATGGCCTGCATCGCGTTGATGAAAAGATTGAGGAGAGACTGGTGCAGCAGGGGAGCATCCCCCATGATTTCCGGAAGCGGGTTCTGGTAGGTCTTCTCGATGGTATACCCCCGCTCCTCTATTTGAGCGGTCAGAAAGGTCAGGGTCTTTTCGATCACGTCGTCCACCCGGCAGGGGCTGAGCTTGGGGCTGCGGGGACGGGCAAAGTTGATGAAATCGGTGATGATGCCGTTCAGGCGGCTGGCCTCTTCCACGATGATGTCGGGCAGGGCGTTGGACGGGTCGGTCTTGGCCACCTTTTTTTTCAGAAGCTCGGCCGAGCTGCGGATGATCCCCAGCGGGTTGCGGATCTCATGCGAAATGCCGGCCGCCATTTCACCCATGGCCGACATCCGTTCCACCCGGCTCAGCTGCTCTTTCAAGCGCATGCGTTCTTCGGCCCGCTGTTCGATGATCGACTCTCCGCGCTTGACGACAAATACCAGGACCACCAGCAGTGCCCCCATCAGCACCGCGCAGGTGATCACCACGAGGATCTGGATGCGAAAGATGGTCTGATAGTCCTCGGACAAGTCCTGCACCACTTCGACCACCCCCAGCACGGGGTCGGTGATGCGCCCCAACGGCTCCTCCCACCGCAGCGGTGCAAATGTGACCAGGCGCACTTCCTTGGGAAACCCCGCCAGGATTTCCAGAAAACTGCCGCGCTGGACCAGCTTGGAGGAGGATCTTCCGCTTTTGGCCTGTTCGAGAGCGGTGCCTCCGAACGCCTTGACGCCGATGCGCGTCTCGTCAAAGCTGTAGGAGATGGTGTTGCTCATGCTGAAGATATTGATGTCCTCCACCTTGAAACTGTGCAGCGTGCTGCGGACCACGTTGTCCATGCGCTCGAACTGCTCCTGGTTGCGGAGCTGGACTTTGCCGAACTTCATGCCGATCGGCAGGATAAACTGGAGGAAGACCTGGTGGTTGAGGTTTTCGATCAAGGCATGCGCGTAATCTTCGCTCTTCTTGCGCTGCATGGATTTGACCCAGTGGGTGTTTAGAATGGCGAGGATGAGGGTGACCAGAAAGATCACCACCAGCCCACTGAAGGTGAAATACTTGACGAGCCGAAACGGCTTGATACGTTCTTCGGATAAGGTTTGGTCCATTCGGATGGTCATGTCCCCGTGCCTTCGTTTTGGAAAAGTATAGAAGCTAACTCGGGCAGTTTCAAGGCCGCACCGAAAAAGCCTCAAATTCGAGTTAAAGTTTTAGATGCCGGGGCCGATATCCCAGTCATCGGCGGAAGCGGGAGCGAATTCGGGAAGACCAGGGAAAACCCCTTCCACCCTGCCACCGCCCCGGAGTGGGATCCAGATGAGCGTGAATTACAAAATTTTGACGGTATGTCGACAAAAAGGCACAGGCGTTGGCGCACAGCCGACGAATGCGCCTCCAGAGGATCGGACCCCAAACGGGGGATCCGATTTTAACCTTTTGAAATCAGATTGTATAATGAATAAGTCGCTGAATGGAAGGCCGGCAGCCGCGCGGTGGCGCAAAATTTGCTACAGTTTCCGGTCGAGCGTTTCGATTGCGACGATCCGCCGCAACGCCGGCCGCCGGGAGATAAATTCAGCTAATTGAGCATAATTAAATTTAGTTAACAGACAATATACATAAGAACAGGACCAAGCCGTCAATCATTATAAATTATCCTGATCATGACTCTAACCATTCTCGCTTGAGCGATGGCCAAGAACAATCTCAAAAACGTGCGCGAATCGCTTCTCATGAGCAAAACCGAACTCGCCAAGCAGGCTGAACTCTCGCCGATCACGATTTCACGCATCGAAAAAGGCATGCCGTGCCGGATGGAGACCCAGCGCAAGATCATTCTGGCGCTGGGGTTAAGACTGTCCGACAAACCTAAAATTTTCAAGGATTGAGCGCCTCCCATGCTATTCGGAAAAAATGACTCCCTCGTAGGCCTGGATATCGGATCGCGTTCGGTGAAAGTCGCCGAGATCGTCGATTCCAAGAGCGGCCCCAAGCTGAAGCGCTTCGGAATGGCGGACATTCCGGTCGGCGCCATTGAAGATGGTGCCATCGGCGATCCGACCGCAGCGGCCGAAACCATCCGTCAGCTTTTCCATTCGAGCAAGATTCGAGAAACCAATGTGGCAGTCTCCATCGGAGGGTATTCGGTCATCGTCAAGAAGATCAACGTTCAGACGATGCCCGAGGAACAACTCCAGGAAACCATTCATTTCGAAGCCGAGCAATATATTCCTTTTGACATCAGCGATGTGAACCTGGATTTCCAGATCCTCGGCGAAAATGAAAACAACCCCAATCAGATGAGCGTGTTCCTGGTCGCCGCCAAAAAGGAAATGGTGAACGACTACATCAACCTGGTGACACTGGCCGGACTCACCCCCTGCATCGTCGATGTCGAGGCCTTCGCGTTACAGAACATTTTCGAAGCCAATTACGATATCGAAAACGAAAACATCGCCCTGATCGACATCGGCGCCAGCAAGACATCGCTGAACATCCTCAAGGGCAATTCCTCCGTGTTCATGCGGGATGTGGCGCTGGGCTGCCTGCAAGTCAATCAGAAGATCATGTCGCTGCTGGATTGTTCCTACGATCAGGCCGAGCTTCTCAAGTTCGGCGAGACCTCCACCAAGATGTCCGCAGAGGAACTGAACCAGATCACCACCTCGGTGGTTACGGACTGGTGCACGGAAATCCGCCGCGCCTTGGATTTCTTCTACACCAACTATCCGGATGATCCCATCAAGCGCATCCTTCTGAGCGGTGGCGGCGCCCATTTAGCCGAGTTTCGAAAGCTGCTCGCCGCGGAGTCCTCGGCCCAGGTGGAAACGCTCAATCCATTTAAGAAAATCGTGCTGGATGAGAAGGCCTTTGAACCGGACTATATCCGACAAATCGCTCC
Organism: uncultured Desulfatibacillum sp.; assembly: GCA_964570965.1. Classification (GTDB taxonomy): domain Bacteria; phylum Desulfobacterota; class Desulfobacteria; order Desulfobacterales; family SpSt-501; genus SpSt-501. The sequence continues at coordinate 8,946 of CAZNAX010000051.1, read as the reverse complement.
CCAAGCGGCCGTCGCCATGGGACTGGCTCTGAGGAAAGTTGACGACAAATGATACGCATCAACCTACTGCCGTTCCGGTCTACCCGTAAGAAGGAAAACATCCGCCGCCAGCTGTCGATCTTCGTGCTGTCGCTGATTCTGTCCGTGGTGGCGATTTTCGGGGTCAATCTGTTTCTCAGCAGCCAGATCGATGATTTGAGCCGTCGGATCACGACCACTCAAGCCGAACTGGAAAAGTACGAAAAGATCAACAAGGAAATCGAAGAGATCAAGAAGAAGCTGGACAACCTGAACAAGAAATTGGCGGTCATCCGGGACCTCGAGGCCAACCGCTATGAGCCGGTGCGTCTGATGGATACGCTGTCTCAGGTGATCATCGAGAAGCGCATGTGGTACACGGCCCTGGATATGAAATCCGATCTGGTCAACATCAGCGGCATTGCCCTGGACGACAAAACGGTGGCGGATTTCATGCTCCGCCTGGAGAGCAGCGATTTGTTCTCGGCGGTCAACCTCAAGACCCTCAAGCAGGTCGACGTCCAGAAGACGACGGTCAAGAGCTTTGAAATCGCTTGCCACAAGAAGAAGGAGCAAAAAGCAGAAACCAAAACTACGGATAAGGTTGGGGCCCAGAAATAATGGATACGAAAGAGTTAAAGAAATCCGGAAACGCCTTTCTGGAAAAGATTGAGAAACTCGTTCTCTGGCAACGGCTGGCCATGGTCGCCGGTTTGCTATTCCTGCTGTGCGGGGCAGCGGTATGGTTCTTGTTCCTGCCGAAATATGAGGAGATCTCTTCGCTGGAGCAGAAACTTCAGGGTCTCGAGAAAAAGCTGGCCACCGCCAAGATCAATGCGGCCGAACTGGGAAAGTTTCAGGCCAAGATGCAGGAGGCCGAGGCCCAGTTCAAGATTGCCATGAGCGCCCTGCCGGAGAAGGAAGAGATCCCCTCCCTGCTCACGAGCGTATCCAAGTCGGGCCAGGAGGTGGGGCTGGAGTTCCTGCTCTTCGAGCCGAAGGCGGAGACCCGGCGTGAGTTTTACGCGGAAATCCCCGTAGCGATGAATATCCGCGGGGATTACCACAACCTGGCCATCTTCTTCGACAAGGTGGCCCGCCTGTCGCGCATCGTCAACATCCACAACATCACCATCAACCGCGGCAAGGATCCTAAAGACCTCAGCACGGCCTGCACGGCAGTCACCTATAAGTTCGTGGAGCCGCCGCCCTCGGCTCCGCCGAAGGCGGCGCCGGCCGCCAAGCCGGGGGTGAAGCCGAATGCCGGAAAAAATGACGCCAAGTCGAAATCGAACCATAAGAAAATGAACCTGTAACCAACCCGTGAAGCGCTTATGAAAAACTATCTCGCCCGTATTCAAATTTTCGTCTGCCTGCTGGGAACGGCGCTGATGCTGGCAAGTTGCGTCGACACGGATCTGGCTGCGGCGCAGCCCCAGGTCGTCCGCAAAAAAATCAACGGTCCGGCCGAGATGCTTCCACCGCCGTCCCAGGCCGCCGCCCTGCCTGCGCCGGAGTCGACTCCGCCATTGGTGGCTGCGGTGAAGCCGCAGAATGATTCGGCGTCCGCGCCCATGGTTCATGGGCCGGGGGCACCGAGCCCAACCGACAGCCACCGTGCGGCCGCATCCGCGCCGGCGCAGATCGATGCGCCGGTCCGGCCGGTGGTAGCGACCCAGCCGCCCGTGTCGGCGCCCGAACTTCGGGCCAAGAAGATGGCGGTTACGGACTCTCAAGTGGCGGCTTTGCTCAATCTGCATGCGCAGGCGCCCTACGATGCGAAGGGCAAGGCGGACCCTTTCGAGGCGCTGTTGCGGGATGAATCCGCGTCGGCCGGCAGCGGCAAACTCAAGGCCAAGAAGCGTGATCCCCAAAGCCCGTTGGAAAAAATCGACCTGGGTCAGTTGAAGCTGGTGGCCATTATCGCTGCGCCGAGCGGCAATCGGGCGCTGGTCGAGGAATCCTCCGGCAAGGGCTACATCCTTCGGGAGGGAACCTATGTCGGCCTGAACTCGGGGAAAGTCGTGAACATCGCCATCGACAAGGTCATGGTCGAGGAAGAATTTGAAGACGCTTACGGCAAAACCATAACCCAGAAGAAAGAAATAACCCTTCCGAAGCCTCCTGGAGAGCTGTAACATGACGACCAATCCGAACACCCGTCGAAACCCGTTAGTCCTTGTTTATCTTGGCGCCCTGCTGGCTGCCGTCCTGGCGGTCGGTGCGCCCCCGAGCGTCGCCCAGGTGAAAGGCGCGGATGCCGAAAGGCCCCCGGCAACGGCCCTAAAAACCGTCAGCACGGAGCCGACGAAGGATGGCGTGGTGATCACCGTTGAGGCCGACGGTGCGCTGCACGATTACAAGGCCTTCACCATCGCCGACGACCCGCCGCGCATCGTTTTCGATTTGCCGGGCGTCCGCAGCACGTACAAAGGTGAGCAGCGAACCGCACCGCCCAGTGGACCGGTTCAGCAGATTCGGCATATGGCCTACCCGGATAAGGTCCGCCTGGTGATCGATACCCAGAAACCCTATCTGAAAAAGTATTCGGCCGAAGCCGTTGAAAACGCATTGATCATTCGCGTCGGGGACTCCGAGGTCGCGAGGAAGGAAACGGGCCTGAAATTGGCCGCGGCAGCACCCCCGGCTCCCGTGCCGGTCCAAACGGCTGCGACGGCGGTCGAGTCGTCGGCCGTCATCAACCGCGTCGAGTTCGCCGACGAACCCGACGGCAAATCCGCCGTCCTCATCGGGACCAATCGGCCCGTGCGGTACGATCTTCAAAAGGTCGACGACAAGCGCGTGAACCTGCGGCTGCTCAACACCAGCGTCCCCGAGCAGCATCGGCGCGCGCTGATCACGACCCGTTTTGAGAGCGCCGTCGATCGCGTGACGCCCGGTCAGGGCCGGAACGAGACGGTTGTGGCCATCGATCTCCGCGAGAGCGTCGCCTATACGGCCGAGCAGGTCGGCAATATCATCCGGATCAATTTCGCGGCCTCTGCGGTTCCCCCCAAACCGTACGAAAATGCCGAGCCGCCGGCCTGGAAAACCTCCGCAGCGGCGGCTCCCGCAGCTGAGGCCGTCGGCGGGCCGATCGCCATGAAGAGCGCGGCGGTCAAACCGGCACCGGTCGTCGTCAAGAAGGCCGCCTCGCTCTCGGAATCCATGTCCGGCGATAAACCTTTCTCCGGTGAGAAAATCGCCCTCGATTTCTACGACACGGACATCAAGAACGTCTTCCGGATCCTTCAGGAAATCAGCGGCAAGAACTTCGCCATCGACAAAAACGTCACGGGCAAGGTTACCTTGGCTCTGCAGCGGCCGGTTCCCTGGGATCAGGTGCTCGACCTGGTGCTCAAGATGAACCAGCTCGGCATGGTCCGCGAGGGCGACATCATCCGCATCGCTTCTCTGGCCACTCTGCAGCAGGAGGAGAAGATGCGCCAGGCCCAGCTCAAGGCGGAGCAAGACGCCAAAAAGCAGGAAGAGGAGGGCGAGCCGCTGGTGACCGAATACATCCCGGTCAACTACTCCAATGCCAAATCCGAGGTCCTGCCGCATCTGACCAACATTCTGACCCCCAACCGCGGCAAGGCCACGGTGGATGAACGCAACAACCAAGTCATTTTTACCGACATCGCCGAAAAAGTGAAACAGGCGAAGGCCATCGTCAACCGGATCGACCGTGTGACCTCGCAGGTGATCATCGAGGCCCGCGTGGTGGAGGCCAACAGCAGCTTCAACCGCGAAATCGGATTCGATTGGGGCACCATCACGATTGAGGCCTTCAAGATCGGCGGGGCGTTGAAAGTCGGCCCCACCGCATTGAATGCCAACAACATTCCCTCGACGTTCAGAACCGACAACTCGATCGGGTTCAACTTCTCCACCCTGTTCGGCACCAACATCTCGATCGTGGATGCCAAGCTGACCGCCAGCGAGCTGGAAGGCAAGGCCACGATCATATCGGCGCCGAAGATCATCACGTTGAACAGCAAGAAGGCCATCATCAAGCAGGGCCTGGAGGTCCCCTATCTGGAGCGCGACTCCTCCGGCAACGCCACCGTGCGATTCAAGGACGTCGACCTGCTGCTGGAGGTGACGCCGAACATCTCGCAGGACCGGCGCATCGTCATGAATATCTTCATCACCAAGAACGACGTCGTCGATCCCACGGCGCCTGAGCCCGCGCTTTCGACCAACGAGGCCAAAACCGAGATCCTGGTGGAAGACGGGGATACGATCGTCATCGGCGGCATTCTCAAGGATACCAAGAAACTGACGGATCAGGGCATCCCCGGTCTGCGGAAGCTGCCGGCTCTCGGCTGGCTGTTCCGGTCCGAACGAGTGGAAACCAGCAAGAACGAGCTGCTCATCTTTATCACGCCGCGCATCATTCAGCTGGAGCAGCGCCGGACGATCTAACCGTCTCCAAGAAAAAAAAGCGAACGGCATGCAGGTGCCGTTCGCTTTTTTTTTAGGTTGGCGGATTAGGGCGACAGGGTTTTCAGCTCCCGTTGGACCTCGTCCGCCACCGGCGAATCCGGAGCGAGCTCCGCCGCCCGCAGGAATTCCTCGCGGGCCTTTTCCGGCTCGCCGAGGCCGCGATAGGCCCTGCCGAGCTCGAAATGCAGCTGGGGCAGCTTGGGTTCCTTGCGCACGGCCCGCTCCAGTTTTTGGACCGCCTCCTCGTAGCGACCCTGGGCGGTGTAGGTCGTCGCCAGGCCGGCCAGCCCATTGACGAAGTCGGGGCTCAGCTTCAGAGCCTCCAGAAAATATTTCTCGGCCCGCGTGTAATCGCCTTTCTGATAGTACGCCAGCGCCATGTTCGAGAGCGCGAAGTGGGGGGTGCCGTAGAAGACATCCTCGATGATTTTTTGATAGGCTTCGATCGCCTTGTCCCAATCGCCCTTGGCGGAATAGGAATTCCCGAGGCTGTTGATCGCCGGCGCGAAATCCGGCCTGAGTCGAATGGCTCTTTCAAAATGCGGGATGGCCTGGTCGTAGCGTTCCCGGTAGTAATAGACGAGCCCGATGTCGTACTGCGTGATATGGTCGTCCGGATCGAAGCTTTCGGCTTTTTTGAGCTCCCGCAGGGCCGCAATTAAGTTTCCCCCCGCCAAATAGGCCTCGCCGACATTTCGGGTGGCTTCCGCCTTGGCTTTGTTGCGTTCGCCGGTGGGGATCTCGGGCGGATCGCCGGGACCGGATGGGGTGCTCCCGGCGCAGGCGGCCAGCCACAGGGTCAAAAAAATAAAGCTTACCTTCGGATAGAGCCAGTTTTTCATCGTGAACCACCTTGTCCTCGGGCCCGATACGAAGCCCGTCTGTCGACCGGGAAAAACCGAAGCGCGGGTGGCCGGAGCTGATCCACCGCCCGGTACCGGCTTGACTCCCCCGGCCCCAGCGGCTTCCGCTCGTCAAGTCAAGCGCGTTTCCGGAGCTGGAGACGCCCAGCGATGTCCTCCGCCGTCCGGCGCACGAAGCGGCGGAACTCCTCGTCTTTAAGCGGGCGGCCGGGAGCGGGCACCTGCTCAAGGTCCTTGGGTCGGATGTAAACCGGTTGGTTGACCAGGGCCGGATTCGGCGTGATCCCGAACTCCTCCGGAAACCGGTTTTCGAAGTACATGTCCTGAAATCCCGAAAATTTGAGCGCATGGGCCGTGGAATCAAGAACGGCAATGTCCCCCGGCTGCACCCAGCCGTGCGCACGGGCCGCCCGCAGGCCGGCCAGCGCCTCACCGCCATGGGTGCAGGCGATGTGCCCGTTGCGGTTGGCGGTAAGCTGCCAGTCCATGATGTCCTGCTCCGCGACGGCGGCGAAAAACACCCGCTGGCAACCGGCCGTCTGGTTGTAGCGCTCCACCATATGAATCACGCGCGGCATGGACACGGGGTTGCCGATCATGGCGGCCTGGGCCACGCTGGCCCGGACCGTGACCGGAACAAAGCGGCGACGGTCGGCCTGCGGTTCCAGGTAGTAGCGATAGACCGGATCGGCGTGCTCCGACTGGACTCCGACGATCTTGGGGAGCGCGTTGATGACGCCGGCTTCCAAGAATTTAAGGAATCCGCTCATGACCGCTGTGATGTTGCCGGCGTTGCCGATCGGTACGACCACGGCCAGCTGCGAGACGTCATATTCGAAGTCCTGGGCGATCTCATAAGAATAGGATTCCTGCCCCAGGATGCGCCAGGCGTTCTTGGAGTTGAGCAGGGCCACCGGGTATTCTTCGGAGAGGGCCTCGACCACCTTCATGCAGTCGTCGAAGACGCCGGGGATTTCAAACACGGTGGCGCCGCTGCCCAGCGGCTGAGACAGCTGCTGGGGGGTCACCTTTTGGTGCGGCAGCAGAACGGCGGATTTGATCCGCGGCTTCAGATAGGCGCCGTAGAGGGCGGCCGCTGCGGAGGTGTCGCCGGTCGAGGCGCAGACCGCCAGCACTTCGGAAAGGATTCCGCGCTGGATCAGGCTATGGATGTAGCTCAGGGCGCTGGCCATCCCGCGGTCCTTGAAGGAAGCGCTCGGGTTCTGGCCTTCGTTCTTGAAATAGAAGTCGATGCCCAGCTCATCCCGCAGCGGGACGTTGGCCCGCACCACCGGGGTGTGGCCCTCCCCCAGATAGAGCACGGCATCCAGGGGGATGACCGGGCCGATGAATTCATGGTAGCGGTAGATGCCCCGCAGCGCCGGCACGGTCAACATTTTGCGGTAATCGAAGATCCGCCGCCAGACCGCGCCCGGGACGGCCTTGAGGCGCTCGAAATTGGCATCTTCGAGCAGCAGCACCTGGCGGCATTCCGGGCATACATACAGCAGCTGCTCGATTCCGAACTGCGCCCCGCATCCCAGACAGCGGTAGACCAGACGGCCCTCGTGGGCCGGCAGCAGGTGTGGCTGCATGTCTTGCGGGAATTCGTCGATCTTCACGGCGCGAGGATTTCCAATCCGCCCATATACGGCCTGAGCGCCTCCGGGATAACGACCGACCCGTCGTCGCGCTGAAAGTTTTCCAGGATGGCTGCAAAGGTTCGGCCGACCGCGAGTCCGGACCCGTTGAGGGTGTGGACCAACTCGGTGCCCTTTTTGCCCTTGCGCCGAAACCGGATGTTGCCCCGGCGCGCCTGAAAATCTTCGAAGTTGCTGCAGGAGGAGATCTCCCGATAAGTGTCCTGGGCCGGCATCCACACTTCGATGTCGTAGGTTTTGGCTGCGGAGAATCCCATATCCCCCGTGCACAGCAGCACCACCCGATACGGAATCCCCAGCTTCGCCAGGATGGATTCGGCGTGGGTCAGAAGGCTCTCCAGTTCGGGGTAGGAGGCCTCCGGCGTGCAGAACTTGACCAGTTCCACCTTGTTGAACTGATGCTGGCGAATGAGGCCGCGGGTGTCCTTGCCGTATGAGCCGGCTTCCGAACGAAAGCAGGGCGTACAGGCGGTGTAGCAAAGAGGCAGCGCATCCTCGTTCAGGATTTCATTCTGATGGATGTTGGTCAACGGCACTTCTGCCGTCGGAATCAGAAAATATTCCCAATGCTCCAACTTGAATAGATCCTGCTCGAATTTCGGCAGCTGGCCGGTGCTGGTCAACGACTGGCGGTTGACGATAAAGGGCGGCAAGATTTCCTGGTAGCCGTTCTTGGCCGTGTGCACGTCGAGCATGAAGTTGATCAGGGCCCGCTCCAGCCTGGCCCCCGCGCCGAAATAAAGCGGAAAGCGCGCCCCGGTGATCTTGGTGGCGCGTTCCAAGTCGAGGATTTTCAACGCGGCGCCGAGGTCCCAATGCGCCTTGGGTTCGAAATCGAAACGCGCCGGTTCTCCCCAGGTCTTGACCACCGGATTTTCGGAGCTATCCCGGCCCAGCGGGACCGAGGCGTGGGGCAGGTTGGGGATGCCCATCAGGATCCGGCTGAGCGTCTCCTGGGTATCAGCCAGCGCTGCTTCGAGCTCTTTGACGCGCATCGCGGCTGCACGCATCTCCGCCATCGGCGTTTCGGCCGGTTGCCCGGCCTTCTTCAAACGGGCGATTTCATCCGAAACGACATTGCGCCGATGGCGCAACGCCTCGATCTCCAGAAGCGTCCTGCGGTGCTGCTCGTCGGCGGCCTTGAACGGGTCCAGATTCACGCTTGGCCCTCGGGTGCCGAGGGCGGCTTCGATAGCCGCTAAATTTTGCCTTACTCGCTTGATTTCCAGCATAAATCGATTATAATAATAAATTTAATGGCTTGTTAGCCTGATGGGTCTTGGGACTATAAAATCCATACACAGGCCTTTGGATTTAGTCAATGGATATTCCCTCACCCGCAGCTTCTTCACAGCAGGGAGAAAACGCATGGACGAACTCAAATCAGCCAAAGAGCAGATCCGCAAAGACATTGCCAAGGCCATCAACGGCATGGCGGAAAAACAGCGTTCCGAAAAAACCAAAGCCATCGAGTCCAAGCTGTTTGGGTTTGCCAATTTCCTGGAAGCCCGAATCGTGCTGCTGTATATCGATAGTGAAAACGAGGTCCGTACGAAGACGATCCTCAAGCGTTCCTACGAATTCAACAAGATTGTCGTATTGCCGGCATTTGATTCCGAACGGCTCAAGGTGACCACTTTGAAAGTCGATCATCCGGCCAAGGACCTGTTGCCGGGGCCCCGAGGCGTGGTTCAGCCCAACCCCGCTCGATGCAAGCCGGTTCCCCTCCAGAAAATCGATATTGCCATCATTCCCGGGTTGGCGTTCGACGAAAAGGGGGCGCGCATCGGTTCGGGTCTCGGTTACTACGATCGGTTCATCCCGGATCTTCCGGCCACGACGCGCAAGGTGGCCCTCGCCTTCGAAGAGCAGATCCTTCCGCAAGTCCCTACCGAGTCTCACGACAAGCACGTGGATATCATCATTACCGACAAGCGCATTATCTATAAAATTTA
>CAZNAX010000050.1:0-18436 GCA_964570965.1 uncultured Desulfatibacillum sp. | reverse complement strand
TGGTCACCCACAACGAGATGTTCCTGCATGCCCTGGCCGAGCGGCTGATCGTCTTTCGCGAGAACGGGGTGGAGCTGTTCGACGGCCGCTACCAGGAGTTCCTCGAAAAAGGGGGCTGGCAGGACGAGAAGCCCACCGGCCCGGCCGAGGCTGCGGATGCGGGCACGCCGGCTGAAAATCTGAAGGCGGCACGCAAGGAGCTGCGCCGGCGGCGCTCGGAAATCGGCACCCGTCGCACCCGTGCGCTCAAACCGCTCGAGGACGAAATGAAACGCCTGGAGCGCGACATCGACCGCCGGGACGCCGAGATGGCTAAATTGACCCAGTCGATGCAATCCGCTTCTGAAAACAGCGACGGTGCGAAGATCGCCGAGATCTCCCAGGCCATGCACGCCTGCCAGAAAGAGACCGACCGCCTGTTCGACGCCCTCGACCGCGCCACTCGCGAACACGAGGGCCTGAGCGCCGGTTTCGACCGGGAGCTGAAAGACATGGAAGAAAAAGCTGATGAGCTGGAGGGGTAACCATTACCAATTTTAATGTCTTTCCCCTTCGATGAACCCAAGCTTGAAAATCTCACCGACGATCCATCGAAATAGCGCCGCCCCCCAAAATCGACCTACACCTTTTTAATTTCCTGCCGATACTTCATCTTGCCGAGCATTTCGGACTAAACGCATTGCATGAAGCTGTTCGCTTTTCATTAAGCCGATCTTAAAAAAGTTAAAGGGGTATAAAAAATTTTAAGGCTTCAACGCGTCAAGAGCAGACGCGTTGGCCAGTAACGAATTTCATCTGATGAACTTTTTTAAATGCAAAATTAAAAAGTTATGCCGCATTATCTCAGCCAGCAATTCGATATCGGGAAGAAAGCGAACACAATGGCATGATACTTGATTGAAAGGCCCGGCAGGGAGATCGCACGCATGAAAACAAATCGGGGATTTTCGTTGATCGAGATCATGGTGGCCATCGGCATCATCGCCATTCTGGCAACCATCGCTGTGCCCAACATCATCGGATGGAGGGACAAGCAGCGCTTTCTGGCAGCGACGAATGATGTTCATGACGCTATCAAAGCGGCTCGGTCTTCGGCCATCAAAAACAACGAAACAGTCGTGATCCAGTTTCAGCTACCGAACCGTTTCACCGTTTTTGTGGACGACGATCAAGACGGGACCCAGGATGCGGGGGAGCGCACGATCCTATCCGGCATCTTTCAGAATGACATCAGTATGAACACCAGCTTTCCGAGCCACCGGTTAAGCTTCAACGGACGGGGGCTCGCGACCGCCGTCGGCGCCGGAATCAGCCTGTCGCACGCGGCTTACGGAACGCGGGTGGTCCAAGTCACCGTGACTGGCAACTCACGGATTCTGTAGTGCATCCGGACGTCAATAAAGAAGGGAGCCCGCAGGTGACATCGAATAAACAGGGATTCACGCTGATCGAGTTGATGATTGCGATGACCCTTTCGCTGATAGCTATGGGGTTGATCTACAGCGGCTATAAGGCTCAACAGGAAGCCCACACGAACGAGCGCCTGGGGGTGGACATGCAGCAGAATGCGCGCTCGACGCTGGCCTTCATGCGGCGAGAGATCAGAATGGCGAATTATGCCCCGCGCGCCTTGAACGGGATCGATGACGACCTCGACGGCAGCATCGACGAAGCCGATGAATCCGTGGTTCGCGGCTTCCAGACCGTCAGCGCCGACCGCCTGAACTTCACGCTCGACATCAACAGCGACGGCGATGACCTCGATGACAATGAAAACATCACCTACGGCTTTGAGGCTTCAGAAGATGCCGATGGCGACGGCATTGCCGACAGCGGGGTGGCAGTGTTGGGGCGTGAACACCGGACGGGGACGGGGCTTCAACCCCTGGCGTTCGATGCCCATGCGATCGCCTTCGCCTACGGCTTCGACGCGGATGGGGACGGGGCGCTCGATACCTATCCCGGGGCCCCCGGAATCGTCGTCTGGGCCTTCGATTCCGACGGTGACGGGCGCCTCGACCGCCACTTGGACACCAACATGGACGGCCTGATCGATGAAGACGATACCGCCGGCGGGGCGACCCTGGCATCTGCCGGGATGGCCGAAGTCGACCGCAACCGCGTGCGCGCCGCCCAGGTGTGGATATTGACCCGCTCCCAGGTGCCCATGAAAGGCCGCAGCGCCCAAGCCCAAAGCTTCGTGGTGGGCCCCAACCACATCGCCGTGAACGACGGCTTCAAGCGCTGCCTTTTCACCAGCATGATCACCGCACGGAATCCGTCGTAAGCGCGGAGGGGTGCGGTTGCGGCCGGTTGGCCCTGGCGGGTCGTTGCCCCATTACTACGGTCCGGCGGCATTGCCTGGAGGATTTCGATTCGGAGCTTCGGCTCAACTCATAAGGAGTGATCGCATGCGCATCCCCCGTACACAAAAAGCACAAATGCTACCCTTGAAGCCGGCTTCAGCGGGCTTCACGCTGGTGGAAGTCCTGATCGCCCTGGTGGTATTTTCGATCGGCATTCTGGCGGTCTTCGCCATGCAGATCTCCGCCATCAATCAGAACGCGGGGGCCCGCATGCAAAGCGAAGCTACCGGCGTGGCCGTTCATACGATGGAGCGCCTGATCGTCGCCCCTTATGACCATGAGGACCTGAGCGAGGACGCGGCCGACAACCCTCACCAGCAGTTGATCGGCCCCTATCGCGTGCAATGGAACGTGACGACTCCGGCGATAGGCGATCCCGTCTACGACGGAATTCCGGTCAAGATGATCGCCCTCACGGTCGACTCGGACAATCGCAATGCGCGTCCGGTGACGCTTTCTTTCATCAAGGGCCAGGGGCTGTAAACCGCGAGATTCAACGACTGCCGGCACGGCACGAAAGGACGCTACCATGAATAAAACGATGAGGACACTTTCGGACCAGCACGGATTTGCGATCTTCGGCGCGGTCTTGGTTTTGGCGCTGGTGACGATCATCGGCGTTGCCGCGATTGCCACCAGCACATCGGAGCGACGCACGGCCACCAATTTCATGCTCTACGAAAGGGTTTTCTACTCCGCCGAGGCGGGACTCGAGCACGTCAAAGAAGCGTTCAAAAACACCCTGCGGACGCCGGCCCAGCTTTCCGTGATGGCCGTTACCGGAAGGCCGAACTGGAACTTTGCGTTGAACGGAGCCACGGACACGACCTACGCCGGGGGAGCGGCTTGGATCTCGGATCAGGCCATCGATGTGAATACCTACACGATCACGGTGTGGGACAACGACGACGGCGACGGCGACCCGATCAGCGATTCCGATGGGCTTATATGGATCCGCTCCGACGCGGCCGGGCCGCAGAATTCGGCCTGCAGTGTCGAAACCCTGGTGACCGCCACGGCCACGAGCGACCCGATCCACGGATACAACGCCCAGGAAGGTGGCGGCTCCGGCAAGAACTTCACCTCCAACGACGCCGTAGCGATCAACTTCGGTGCCCCGGGGTTCGGAGCGCAGTCCCTGCACGTCGGCGGATAAAAGCCGCTGCGCGGCTTTTATAGCATGAGGGCGATAGAGCCATAAAACTTTAAACGAGACCCATCTTCGCCACATCGGATTAAGGCAGCAGTGATGTCGGCGAGGTCGAATCAAAGGCGGTTTCTGAGGAGGTAGCGTATGAAGGCTGTCGATTTCAATAGGGGATACGCACAGTCGTCGGGTCGAAAGTCCCAAATGGTTTGTCTGCTCGGGGTGATGCTGGCCCTCATCTTCACGGTGCGGCCGGCGGAGGCGGCCTACGGTTACCGCAAAGCCATCACCATTCGGGCGGCCAGCGTCTCCGGCAGCGTCTCCGAATTCCCGGTGCTGGTATCGATCGCCTCCGACAATCAACTCCGAACGGTAGCCAATGGCGGGCATGTGCAGAACGGCAACGGCTATGACATCGTCTTTCGCGCCGCCGACGGCACCACCCCGCTGGCCCACGAAATCGAGAGTTATTATCCCCTCACCGGCCAGTTGACCGCCTGGGTGAAGGTCCCGGCCTTGTCGTCGACCAGCGATACATTAATCTATATGTATTACGGCGACGCCAGCGTCACCTCCCTGCAGGAGAACCCGAACTCGGTCTGGGACACCAGCTATAAAGGTGTCTGGCACTTGAACAACTCCGTCTTGGACAGCACCAGCAGCGGCAACAACGGCACCGACAACGGCACGACCGATGCTGGGGGGAAGATCGCCAAGGCCCGGGAGTTCAACGGCACATCGGGCTACGTGTCCACTGCGAGCACGGATCTCAAGTCGGCCGACAATTTCACCATCAGTCTCTGGTTCAAGGCCGATGCCACCAACTTTGCCCATCACCTGGTCTGGCAGGGCGAAAACGACGGCAACGGCTGGGGCGGCCAGCAGGAGATGCACCTGACGCTGGGAAACCTTAACAATAGCGACCAATACAACAACCGCCTCATCTTCTTCCTGGGCTACCGCCAAGCCAGCGACGGCAATCCGCTGAGCGTCCGGTACGACTTTTCCGACACCGCCAATTGGCACCACGCGGCGGTGGTGGTCAGCAGCATGAGCGGCACGCCGGCGGCCAAACTTTACGTCGACGGCCTCGAACGGCATAGCGACACGAGCGCCGCCTCCGAGACGGCGCGGGGGGATTGGAACACGGGGCTCCGGATCGGCCGGCCCTATACCGCCGAACGCCGCTTCGACGGCAAGCTGGATGAGGTGCGGATTGCCACCACCAACCGCTCCGCCGACTGGGTCCGCACCGAGTACAACAACCAGAGCTCCCCGTCATCTTTTTACACCCTCGGGCCCGAGGAGACCATCGCCGCGCCGGTTTACTACCAGATCACGGCCGTGGCCGGAACCGGCGGCAGCATCAGCCCGAACGGAATTGCCATGGTGGAAAACGGAACCAGCAAGACCTACGCCATGACCCCGGCCGGCGGCTACAAGGTGAGCGAGGTGCGGGTCGACGGTGCGGTGGTCACCCTGACCGACAACCAGTACACCTTCACCAATGTCAACCAGGACCACGAGATTTCGGTCGTATATGTGCCGCTCAACACCGGAACCATCGTGCCGCCGCCGTCGGGCGTGATCCCCGGCTGCGCCCAGAACATCAATGTTCACTACAGCAACACTGGCTTCGACGCCGCTGACTTCGACCTCATCAGCGTAGGGGTTTCACCCGAAAAGACCCTGTACCTGGACACCGGCTATTACACCATCGACCCCGATCACATCGTCATTCCTTTCACTCAGGAGGTGTCGGCCACCTTCTTCTACGAGGGCGCCGGCTACACGCTGAACGACTTCGGCTGGATGCTGGCAAGCGACGGTCCGACCGGCACCAAGCATGAAATCTACAGCAACGTCAACGATAACAACAACGACGGAATCTTAGACAACCGCGCGAGCTGGCCGGACGCCGCCACCCAGGGCGTATTCATCAACCGCGTCAACCTCGGCACCTTTGCGGCCGGCACCGAGATCGTCTTTTACCTGCATATCAATTCCGACAACCCCAATGACAGCAACTATGTCTTCACCAAAAAAGACTGGAACCCGGATGTCTACAGTGGAGGGTGCACCGATCCTGTTTTCACCAAGCTCTACAACCTGGGGCTGCCCAACACCACGGAAGGCACCTGCCATGTCTCCAGCAACTGGATGAACAGCTATGCCTTGGACCGTGTGAACGATGTTTTCGACCTGGATTTCACGGGCGCCACCGCCAGCATGCCGATCACTCGGAATCAAAAATTCCAGCACGCACTGGTCGGGGTGCCGCTGAACAAATCCAAAGAGTGGATCCTCGGCTGGGAGGACCTCATGGGCGGCGGCGACACGGACCACAACGACATGATCTTCCACATCGAACGGCGCACCGGCGGCCAATCGCTTCTGAAAACGGCGATCACGCCCGTCAATGCCGGGGACTATTACACCGGCGTGACCCTCACGGTCTACGACAACCTGACCTGCGCCGGCAAGACCGATATCGTTTACTACGTCTCGATCGACAACGGCGCCAACTGGGTGGAGATCACCACCTGGGACGAGATCTGGGAGATCGACAGCAGCAAAAATCCCCTCCAGGAGATCACCACCTGGACCCCGGGCACTCCTGCCCTGACCCGCCGCAACGTGCGCGTGGATTTTGCAGCGCTCGGCATCGTCGGCCGGGAGCTGCTCTGGAAGGCGGAGTTCCGCAGCGAACAGCAGGGCTGCGAGCCGCAGATCCTGGATGTGATTCTGAACGCGGATGTCGCCAGCCACGGCAGCTTTTCGCGCAGCGCGCCAGTGACCAAGGCCAACGTACTCTACTCCGGCTACTACGAGACGCCGGCTTTGGACTGGCGGGACAAGACGCTGCGCGGCCACCTCTCCGCCACCCGGCTCTACGACCCGCAGGATCCGAACACCACAGCCGAGCTGGCGCTATGGGACGCCGGCCAGGTGCTCAGTCTGCGAAGTCCAGGCAGCCGCAGCATCTATTTCCCGCAGATATCCGTCGGGCAGATCACCGCCCAGGAGATCACCGTCGGCGACGGCACCGTCAAGACCTTCAGTGGAACGCTCAGCCCCGCGCCGATCTCGGCCACGACCCTGCTGATCACCGACGGCCATGAAATATTCCGCGACAAGCATACCGACGTTCTGGAGGGCCACCTGGGGGGGCGCGGCACCATCAATCGCTTCACGGGCGAGTTTTCGCTGGAGTTCAATGAAGCCCCGGTGGTCGGAGGACCCATCCGCGCCAGTTACAGCTATTACAGCACCGCGAGCGCCTTGGTGAGCTTCACGGCCACCAATATCACCAAGGAGACCTTGGCCCTGGACAACTCGAGCATCATCCCCTACGGCCTGGTCTATGATTTCGATCACGACAGCGACGTGGACGACAGCGATGCCCACTGGGTCATGAACTGGGTCAAGGGCTACGAACTGGGAACCACGGTGAAACGCGAGTGGCTGCTCGATCCCGTCGACCACTCCGTGCCGGCCGTGCTGACCGCGCCGGGCCTTCCGATGTGGTACTTCGGCACCGCCACTACCAAGCAGGAGCGCGACAGTTTCAAGCAGTTCATGCTCGCCAACGCGAACCGGCGGGCGGCAGTGTTCGTCGGCTCCCGCAGCGGCATGCTGCACGCCTTCGACGCCGGCGCTTTTCGGCACGGGGACAACGCCTGCACGCTCGCGGTCCAGGAAAACCGCGGTTATTTCGATTGGGGCACCAATTGCACGACCGGCCCCGACTATGGGACCGGCGAGGAACTCTGGGCCTTCATCCCGGCCAACCTTCTGCCGCGGCTTAAGAACAATCTGCTGGCCCGGCTCAACAAGGCCCGCTCCACGGATTACAATCAGGCCTATGTGGACGCCTCGCCGGCCTTGTCCGATGTCTATATCAACGGCGCCTGGCGCACGGTGCTGCTGTCGGCCGAGGGCAACGGCGGCGACACCGTCTTCTGCCTGGACGTCACCGATCCATACAACCCAACCTTTCTCTGGGAGTTCGCCGACCCGGACCTCTTCCGCAGCCGATCCTCACCATCGATCGCCAAGATCGGGCGCATCGTGCATAACGGCAGCGCCAAATGGGTCGCGTTCTTCGTCTCCGGCAACGACGACCGTTACGACCACACTCAGTACCCTTCCGTCTACATGATCGATGTCGGAACGGGCCAGCTGTTGAGCCGCATCATGCTCGATTGCGAGTCTGCCGGCATCGGCGGGGTGCCCAGCGGCCAGCCCGCCGTCATCGATTCCGACGGCAACGGTTATATCGATCGCTTCTATATCGGCACGGACAAGGGCTACCTCTACAAGGTCAACATCCCGGATGATCCCAACAGCCTCAAGTATTCCATCAGCCAGTGCGTGATCAACCGCGACTTCAGCCAGCCGACCGGCGAGGAGGTTCCCTCCGACCGGCGCTACCAGCCGATCTACGGCTCCCCGGTGGTCAGCGTCGACAACAGCGTCAACGAAAGCGGCAACATCGACTACAAGGTGCTCATTTTCTATGGCACCGGCGACAGTCCTTATTATGCCGAAGACATCAACATGTCCGGCACCCGCTACTATTTCTTCGCCTATGTGGACCGCAACGAAAAAGGCAGCTGCTCTGTCAGCGAAGAAAAAGCCTATCTCGACTGGTTCTACGAGCTTCCCGAAGGCCACCGGGTGTTCACATCGGCGTTTTCGGCGGCCGGCCTGATCTATTTCGGCACCTCCACCGCCGACACGGAGGATCCCTGCGCGAGCGACAGCCTGAACAACAACAACGGCGAAATTTTCGCTTTCAGCATGCACCAGCCGAACCCCGTGGCGGCTCCCGCATTCCGGCAGAAGGTGGGCAATGTCGTGGCCTCGCCGATGGTGGAGGACCAGCATCTCTACGTCAAGGGCCTGGGGCTGGGACTTCAGTCCTTCGGCAGCGGGATCTACAACAATCAGGTTCTCACCGGCGGCTGGCCGGAAATCGGCATCCGGCTTTGGAGGGAAATCTTCTAATCCCGGCTCGCCGACCCGCACGCCGCTTCGCGAGGCTCTGCGCCCCACGAAGCGGCATTTTTTTAAGCTGGCCATAGCGCAAAAGCGCCATCCTATCAGTCAGGAAGTGGCCCTTGTGGGAGTGGCTTCCAGCCACGATTAAATCGCGGCAAGATGCCGCTCCTGCAAGAAAATGGCTGTAACGCAAATCGACCTCCTCAGAAGGCGATCAGTCTCTTTTGGATCTGCAAACCGCCCAGTAGAGCATTCCCGCGGCCAGCATGGAGGGAATGGAACCTCCAATCGGAACCTTCAGCAGCGCGAGCGCCTCATACACGGCGAATCCTACGGCCCAGGCCGCCAGGGCGGCGGGGTGGTAGCCGTTGCGATACCAGTAAGCGCCGCCCTCCTCGTAGATCGCCCCGATCTCCAGCTTCCTTTTGCGCAGGATGAAGTAGTCGGTAAGCACCACTCCGAATAAGGGAATGAACATCGCCCCGATGAAAAAAAGAAAGTTCTCGTATTGCTCCATGGGAAAAACCAGCGCCACGAGGATGGAAACCACGCCGGCGATCCACATCACGGTCCGCGCACTCACGCGTTGGGAAATGTTCAGCAGCGAACAGGTGGCCGAGTAAACATCGGGAAAGTCCGAGGTGATGGTGGAGAGCACCACCATGATCAGGGCCGGTGCCGCCAGGCCGAGCCGACCCATGGTGCCCAGGATCAGCAGCCCGGGATCTGTACCGCCGGTTAACAAGGCGACCTGCAGCCCCAGCACGTACATCCAGGACGAAATCAGGAAATAGCCCCACCAGGTGTTCCAAAACGCCGACCGGGTGTTGCGGGCCGATCGGGAGTAGTCCGCCACCAACGGCATCCATGAGATCGGCATGGCAATCACCAGGTCCAGGCCGGTCATGAAGGCCATGGGTTGAGCAGGAGCGGCCGCGGCTTTCACTTCCGTTGCCCCGAATGCCACCCAGGTCATCAGGACAATCACCAGCAGGAGTGCTGCGACCGACACCGTCTGCAGGATTTTCCACACCCGGTTGCCGGTCCAGAGCGCCCACAGTAAGGTGCCGAACCCGATCAGGACCACCCAGAAGGCGTCCGTCGCTAAAAGGCCGCCCAGCGGCTGGCCGAGGGCGGCGCCGGCCCGGCCGCCGATGATCAACATGATGGCCGCCCAGCCGACCAGCTGGACGATGTTCAATATCGCCGCCAGGTTGGAGCCCCGGATGCCGAAAGCCGGGCGGATCGACACCATGGACATGATGCCGTGGTCGGAGCCGATCACCCCACCCAGGCCCATCAGCGTGTTGCCGATCAAATGCCCCAGCAGGATCGCCCAGAGTCCGGGCCAGAAACCCATCGGGACCAGAAACCCACCGGCCCAGATTTCTGCCAGCGAAATGGCCACCCCGGCCCAAAGCAGGAAAAAATCCCTGCCGCCCAGATTGCGTTCCGATGCCGGAACCGGCCGAATATCCATATAGGCTCCTTTCCCAAAAAAAAATCGTTTCCCAGCGGGAAACGATTCGCCTTTACTTCGGACGCCGCACGCCATCTCGTTTCCCTACGCTGGCATTATCCAGATCAGGTTCAACGGGTATGATCTCAGGCTTCGTGAAAAGCCACCCCGTGTGCGGGCAGTTGTTTGGTGGAGTATTAAAGGAGAGGAGAAAAGCTGTCAAGGCCTAAACGCAAGGGGTGAGGGTTCGGGAGTTCAGGGTTCAGGAAATCCACCGCTATTCCGGCGTCTCTTTTGCCTGAACCCCGAACCCTTTCACCCTGCTTCTTGCCCTCTAAACGACCCCCTGATCCATCATGGCGTCCACGACCTTGACGAAACCGGCGATATTGGCACCGGCGACGTAGTTGCCCGGCATTCCATAGCGCTCGGCGGCGCCAGAGGCGGCGGTATGGATGCTTTTCATGATCATCTTCAGACGGTTGTCGACCTCCTCGCGGGTCCAGGACAGACGCATGCTGTTCTGGGTCATCTCCAAGCCTGACACCGACACCCCGCCGGCGTTGGCCGCCTTGCCCGGACCGTAGAGCAGCTTGTTCTCCAGAAAAATGTCCACTCCCTCCGGGGTGGTCGGCATGTTGGCGCCCTCGGTGACCACCTTCACGCCGTTTTTCACCAGGATCTGGGCGTCTTTGCCGTTGATTTCGTTCTGGGTGGCGCTGGGGAAGGCGCAGTCCGCCTTGTAGCCCCAGACCGGATTGCAGTCGGCCGCCGGGTCCATCGGCGTATAGACCGCGGAAGAATATTTTTCCGCATATTCCTTGATCCGGCCGCGACGTACGTTCTTGAGGTTCATCACGAAGGCCAGCTTTTCGGCGGTAATGCCGCTTTCATCGTAGATGCAGCCGTTGGAATCCGAAAGCGTAACCGGCTTGGCGCCGAGCTGAATCAGCTTCTCCACGGTGTATTGCGCGACGTTGCCGGAACCGGAGATTAGACAGATCTTGCCTTCCAAGGTCTGGTCGCGGGTGGCCAACATCTCTGCTGCGAAGTAGACCGAACCGTAGCCGGTGGCCTCGGGTCGTATCAGGCTTCCGCCCCAGTTCAGTCCTTTGCCCGTGAAGACCCCCGAGAACTCGTTGCGCAGCTTCTTGTACATTCCGAAAAGATAGCCGATCTCACGCGCGCCGACGCCGATGTCACCGGCCGGAACATCCGTGTCCGGGCCGATGTGCCGGAAGAGCTCGCTCATAAAACTGTGGCAGAAGCGCATGACCTCCATATCGGACTTGCCCTTGGGATTGAAATCCGAGCCGCCCTTGCCCCCGCCCATGGGCAGAGTGGTCAGTGCATTCTTGAAGACCTGCTCGAAGGCCAGGAACTTGAGGATCCCGAGGTTGACCGACGGGTGGAAGCGCAGCCCGCCCTTGTAGGGGCCGATGGCGCTGTTCATCTGGATCCGAAATCCGCGATTGACCTGAATCACGCCCTGATCGTCCATCCAGGGCACGCGAAACAGGATTACGCGCTCCGGTTCTACCAGACGTTCCGGAATTCGGGCGCGGCGATAGATCGGATTTTGATCCAGCACCGGCTTCACGGAATCCATGACCTCGCTGACGGCCTGGTGAAACTCCTTTTCATTCGGGTCGCGGCTTTTGACATACTCCATGATTTCAGACATAAATCCTCTCCTTCCACGTTGCAGTGTGTAAAAAGGCGGCGGCCTTTCTGACTCAGCCGTTTCAACCCTCGACGAATGCCTTGAATTCGGCCAGGCCGGCGCGAATCTCCGCCGCATCGATTCCGGAATAGGCGAGGCGGATGTAGAAACCGCTTTCCCCCGGCAGCGGCCGGCCGAAATGGGTCCGCGCGCACACGGACACCCCGGTCGCCTGCAGCAGGGATCGCCGGAAGGATTCGTAGTCGGCGAAGCCCTTGCGCCGCATCACGCCGGTGATGTTCGGATAAAGATAGAAGGTAGCGTTCGGCCGCAGGCAGTGAACTCCCGGGATCTCGTTCAGCAGCTCCACCGCGAGATCGCGGCGCTCTTTGAGAATCCGTAAAATCTCTTGCGGCCCGCTGGGATCGCCGGTCAACCCCTCGATGGCGGCGTACTGGACGAAATGGTTGGAGCAGGACTCGTCGTTGACGTTGAGTTTGGTGATGATGTCGATGACCGGCCGGGGCCCGATGGCCGCACCCAAGCGCCAGCCGGTCATGGCGAATTTCTTGGAGAAGGTATACAGAATGACGCAGCGCTCGGCCATCCCGGGCAGGGACACGAACGAAGCGCTGCGGCCGTCGTAGCGGATGTCGAAATAGGCTTCGTCGCACAGCACGTAGAGGTCATGTTTGAGAACCAGTTCGGCCAGCGCCTCGCGCTCGGCCGTCGAACATTCGGCTCCGGTGGGATTCTGCAGGTCGTTGAGCACTAAAAGCCGCGTCCGCGGCGTGATTTGGCGCTTCAGCATCTCCAGGTCGATGGTGAAAGTGCGCTCGCCCTCCAGGTAGGCGTAAGGTTTGGGAACGCCGCCCAGAAACTCGATCTGGGATTCATAAATCGGGTACCCCGGACTCGGATAGAGGACTTCGTCGCCGGGATTCAGCAAAGCAAGGAAGAACTTGCCGATGGTGGGTTTTCCGCCGGGCTGGACCGCCACGTTCTCCATGGTGTAACGCACGCCGCGGGAACCTTCGACATCGGCCGCCAAGACCTCCCGCAATTTTGGAATTCCGGCGTTCGGACAGTATCCGGTCTTGCCGTCCTTCATGGCTCTGATGGCGGCTTCCATCACGTTGGCCGGGGTGGGGATGTTCATGTCTCCCAAGTGGAAAGGGTAAACCTTGTTTCCCTGGGCCGCCCAGGCCGCCGCCTCGGAGGAAACGGCAAAGGCGGTCTCGGTCCCCAGGCGCTGAATGCGGTCCGCTAGTTTCATGGCGACTCCTTTCAGCAGGATCAATTGAAAAAATCCGGCCGTGTCATGAACAGGAGCGTTCGGGGGGCGGCATGTCTTTCCATTCCTGAAACAGGGGGGAATCCCCTGAAGGGTTGGCGTACATGTCGTTTAATTTCTGAACATACGCCTGGGAATCGTCCGACACCTGTGAGAGGCTTCGCGCCACCCGCTCCCCCCAGCCGACCGGATGGCGGCGGAAAATGCTTCGAAACCAGCG
Source organism: uncultured Desulfatibacillum sp. (assembly GCA_964570965.1). Taxonomy (GTDB): domain Bacteria; phylum Desulfobacterota; class Desulfobacteria; order Desulfobacterales; family SpSt-501; genus SpSt-501. The sequence goes on along the minus strand of CAZNAX010000050.1, from coordinate 5,283 downwards.
GCTGTTCTTTCGAAATGCACGCCCATAGTTCGGCAGAAAGTCGTTCACCTGGGAGTCTGCGCCAAGCCGGCGGGCGACCCGCTGGCTCGTCCAATGGCGGATGCTGAAATGGGCATAGCCGACAAGGGCGGCCAGCAGGGCCAGCAGCATAAACCGGATGGTGGGATAGTCGGCCAGATAAATCCAAAACGGCAGCTTCAGAGACAATCCGTCCCAGTATCCGCCGTTGATCGTGATGACCAGAAAAAGCGCGAGCAGGCCCCCGAAAAGGATGCCGTCCAACCACAGGGTCATCCGGCGCCACTCGGACAAAAATCGCTGCAGCCTTGGCACGACTTCGCTCTCCAGCATATGGGCCGTCTGCTCCAGCATACCGAGGATGCGGTAGGCGCGCTCCACTCCCACCTGCTCGATGCGCTGAAGAATGGCCCCGAGGTTGGCGTCCCGCTTGCTTTCATATCGAGCGCGGGCGGCAGCGTCCGGAATGGGGGCGGCCAGCTCCGGGATGTAGATGGCATAGCAGCAGCCCGCCGTCAGACCCGACTGGGCCAGTGCCCGCTGCCACGAAGCGAAAACCTCCTCGCTGTTGTCACCGGCTGCCGTGGCGTCGATCTGGTTGAGAACGTAGAGGAACTTGTTGGAGTCGGGCCGGCCGATGGCTCTCCGCACCAGATGCTCCAGGGTATCGCGCATGGATCCGGACTCGGGATGCCGCGCATCGAAAAAAACCAGTACCAGATCGGAGAGGTCGATGATGTGATCCGTGATGCGAAGGGTGGAGGTGCGCTGGGCGTCTGCGTCGAAGCCGGGAGAGTCGATCAAGATCTTGCCGCGCAGCTTTTCACTTGAACAGGTCTTGAGCTGGAGATAGGCGTCGATGCGCCGGCCCTCCCCGCGTGCCACCTCGTCGATCGCCCGGCTCACCCGATAGAAAGGAAAGCGTGGGTCCGCGTCCAAAGCCAGCCCCGGCAGGACGCGCACGCGGCGCTCGTCGGTGAAGCAGATCACCGTGAATTTGTCGTCCACCGCCTGGTTGCCGGTGGCCTGCAGCGGGTACCCGAGGAAATGATTGACGAAGCTCGACTTGCCCGAAGAATACACCCCCAGAACGGAAATCAGCGGCCACCAGGACGTGCGGTTGGCATGCGATTCCTCGCGGCTGAAGAACCCCAAGCGGCGGCTGATTCGGTCCAACTCCTGAAAACTGTCGACCACGTTCTCCAGGATCGGGTTCTCCTGCTTGAGGCGCCGCTTCAGGTCACGCAATCGCTGGCTGGCTCGCTGCTCCGTCGCCATCCGAACTTATCCTCTTCCGTATGGAGATTAAGGCTGCAATGCAGACCTTCCGCCCGGCCGGACCGGAACGGTCCCCATTTCAGTTTGATCCCGCAACCCGAGAAGATGTACAGCTGCAAAGCCGCCATCCATTGCTCCGGCTACGCATACCTCTACCTAGTACCTATTATCAGAGATCCACGCAACTGCTTTTTACCGCCGACGCGGCGAGCGGCCGGAATTGATTAAAGGCAACCGACAGGGTAGACTATTGGCGGTTCTTTGAATAACCTAAGGATCGTAGGCGCAGATTCGATAGATTTAGTCGAATTGACCATGGCGTTTGAAGAAGAGTTCAATGTAGAAATCGAAGATCAAGAAACAGAAAACCTGCTAACCGTTGGAGATGCTTATCAGTAAGGAATAAAAAAACTGGGCCTTTAATCATCTCCAAACAAAGCGTTCAAATAAGTGGGCAAGATTAGATTATCGTGTTCGGGGGTTTTCATCCGACGGTATCACCGAAGCACCAAATCTGTGATACTTGCATATACGCATTCACCGCTCAATACTTAAACACGAGATGCAATATGGAAAAGAGTGAAAAAATCTATATCGATCTGCAACGCCATATAGACAGTCAGGCAATAGGGTTTCCAGCGACAAAAAAAGGCTCTGAGTTAAGAATTTTGAAACATATCTTTTCACCTAAAGAAGCTGAGGTCGCTACATGTTTGACCTATAAGCTTGAACCGATCGAAATAGTGTTCGAAAGAGCCGCCCATTTAATTGAATCCGCAGAAAAGCTAACAGAGATTCTCGATGGTGTTGAAAAAAATGGCGGGGTTGAACTGGAAATTAGAGATGGCAAAAGGTTTTATCGAAATGTCCCTCTTGTTGTGGGAATGTATGAATTTCAACTCGACAAACTGACTCAAAATTTTATTGAAGATTTCGACGAATACACATCCGATAAAAAGTTTGGAATAGAATTTCTAAGTACGAGCCTCCCTCAGATGCGCACCATTCCAATAGCCAAGAGCATCCAACCGCAACATCATATAAGTACATTTGATGAAGTGACCATGCTATTGCAACAGGCTGAAGCGCCCTTTACCATTTTCGAATGCATCTGCCGGAAGAAAAAGGCTTTAAAAGGCGAACCCTGTAAAGTTACAAAACGAGAGGAAACCTGCTTTGCTACTGGAAGCATGGCTCAAGCTGTCCTGCGAAATGGTATCGGAAGGGAAATTACGTTGGGTGAGTCTCTTGCGATCCTTGATGAAAATCAAAAACAAGGTTTGGTTCTTCAACCATCTAATACGGAAAAGGCAGAGTTTATTTGCTCATGTTGCGGATGCTGCTGTGGAATGCTTAGTATGCATAAAGGCTTGCCTAAGCCAGTTGATTTTTGGGCTTCTAATTTTTATGCTGTAGCCGAAACCGATGCGTGCAATGGATGTGGTAATTGTGAAAAGCGTTGTCAAGTCGGAGCGGCAAGGGTATCCGACCAGAAGAAGAAAACTTCAGTGGACTTGAACCGTTGCATCGGATGCGGTTTATGCATTCCTACATGCCCTCAGAAAGCCATGTCCCTGAAAAAGAGGGCTAATGAAGTAAGACCGCCACAAACAAGAGATGATCTTTATGACATTATCATGTCCCATAAAAAGGGGAAGTTTGGAAAACTAAAAATAATGGGGAAAATAGTGATCGACGCGATCCGTACAGGGCAAACCCATCTCCTCAGATAAACCGCTTCTACTCCAGGCAAGGAAAGCGGGAAGGGTCTTACCTCCTTCGGTTGGGTTTGACATGGGCTGGCGACAGAGATAGGGCCAAGATACGCAGAATAAATCTGTTATGATTTTGGATTATTGGATAGCTGACACAACATCCGGCAAATCACCGGGTGTCCTTTTTTTTTACGATAGTTTCAGCCAATCTTAGGAGCCCATAGCCTTCCTAATCCTCCGAAGCCGAAACAAATCTGCAATTCCATGAATAGATTTTTTTGATCAGGTAATCCCAATTCCCTTCTGCCAGGTTCAGGATTCGATATGGGCACGCAGCCCACCGAATCTTGGGCTTCAAATATTTCTGGTTTCCAAATGTAATCTATAAGCTCGGTGCAACTCCAGAAGGCGCAAAAAGCTGAATATTTCCAAATGGTTTTCAATCATCAATCGAAACTTATGTCACTGTGGTAAATATCCACTTTTTATATGTGTTCATTTGATGCGCAAACCTTCCCTGATGAGTTGGCATGCTCTGCTTTCAGGGGCCGCGATCATCACGATTCCAAGGATCAACAGGGGAATCGCAAATATGAATCCTACGACCGGCAAAACGACCAGCCCGAATATGAACAGCAACATCGATATCATTAAAATAACCAAGCCAATAGACCTGCTTGAAAAACGTTCGTTCTTGCATTCGTTCGCATCCATGATTTTCTCCTAAAAAATAAGGTTTGACTGAATATCCCTATAACATTTTGGCCTCATACCCTAGTTTCAACAATAATAGGCCTTCTCTGATGATGGTCAATAGACGAATGAGCGAATCAGGGCATTGTCGGTTGGAAACACACCCGAAGCCCCCCAATCGATACGCGTTGTGAATTAATTGAGAGGACGGAGCCAACAATCCGATCGGCGTGCAAACCTTGCCTCAAGATCCTTTGCGGATGTACCGGTCAGAGCAGGTCACACTCCGTACCGTCGGGTCCCACCACCGCCACGTGGTCGTGTCGGTGAGCAAATCCCAGGCGCTTGCGGGAGGTGCTCTGAGTTCTCGTTTAACAATGATACGTGATCAGTATCTATTCACCAACGGATACTCTCCGTGATTTAAATTCCGATGAGGGCATGTTCTTTCAGAACTATAATACCTGCGCCAGTGAAAAAAGAGCGGTGATCGCAGGCAGGATGTAACCACCACTGGCAATTTCACGCCGAATGATTAGTTTTCGTCAAAAGAAATTTTGAAGAGCGGAATATAAATTTAACCCTGTGGAACCAGATGTCGGCTCACGTGCAAGGGTACCCGGTGAAGATGAAGGCGGAAAATATTCTGGGCGGTCCGGTGCTGCTAAGTCCCCATCTCAGCGCTGATTTTGAGCATGAGGCCTTCATGTTGACCAAGCGCGGCGGGGATTTCGAGCTGATTCTTGGCTAGGATCTCGTAATCGGCTATGAGAGCCACTGCCAAACCAAGGTTAAGCTCTATTTCACCGAATATTTTACGTTCCGGGTCCTCGAGCCGGCCGCAGTCATGAACTTCACGGATGAAAAGTAAACCAGGCTCAAGACGCGAGCATGCAGGAGCGATTCAGGCGTTCACTCCTTGTATGCCCGCCCTAAAAACACTCTTCACTGAAAACATCGAAGGATCTGCAGCAGTGCCACGGCCATCAAACTCAAAGATAGCGTTTTTCATCAGTTACGCTATCATTCTGGGGTCCTCCAGAAAAATAGCTACGGAGCGTCGCATCGCCTCAGAGATCAGGGAAATCATTTCGGGTCGATGCAAGGAAAGCCCTAAGGAAACCTGTTGCATGCGGTTGGATTCGCTTTCTATTTCATTACTTTAATGTTCCCGGAGTATCGGCCGACGGTGGCGTCGTCGACGCAGTTGTCCAACACCTCCTCCGTCACCTCGTTAATGTTCTTTAAGGCGTCTATCGGGCAAACGAATTCATTTCCGGCAACATCCTTCACCTTCACGTACACCTGTTGTTCGTTGTGGTCACTCATCTGACTTCCTCCTGTTTTGTGTGGCGTTTCCAGCAGCTGGCGGACAAGCTCTGCAAGGCAAGCCTGTGCGTTCCCCGTACCGTGCGACCTTGACACTCAATAGGCTTTGCTTAGGTTGTAGCCCAACTATTGATCGGTCGGCGCAAAATCAAGATAAATCGTTTCAGAGGTGAATCAATGTTTGAGAATCTCGATGCGCTCACTCTTGCACGCATTCAATTCGCTTTCACCGTATCCTTCCACATCATTT
>CAZNAX010000049.1:0-18779 GCA_964570965.1 uncultured Desulfatibacillum sp. | reverse complement strand
AAGGAGGAGAAAATGACAGCCAAATTGATCATGGGCACGGAGATCCGGGAAGCTATCCTTGAGGAGCTGGCGTCGGAAGTCCAGGCGATCAAGGCCAAGCACGGGGTGGTTCCAGGCCTGGTGACGATCCTGGTCGGGGAAAACCCGGCATCGGTGTCCTACGTGACGCTCAAAATCCAAACGGCCCATCGCCTGGGGTTCAAGGAAATCCAGGACAACCAGCCGGTCACCCTATCCGAAAGCGATCTTCTGGCTCTAATAGAGAAATACAACAAAGACGACTCGATTCACGGCATCCTGGTGCAGCTGCCGCTGCCCAAACAGGTCAACGAGAAAAAAGTGCTGAACGCGATCGACCCGGACAAGGACGTGGACGGCTTCCATCCCGTGAATGTCGGCCGCCTCATGATCGGGGGATCTGAAGTTAAGTTTCCGCCGTGCACCCCGGCCGGCATCCAGGAGCTCATCGTGCGCTCCGGGGTTCCCACCAGCGGCGCCGAAGTCGTCGTCGTGGGGCGATCCAACATCGTCGGCAAGCCGATCGCCAACATGATGCTCCAGAAAGCCAAGGGCGCCAACGCGACGGTGACGGTGATTCACACCGGCACCAAGGACATGGCTTCGCACTGCCGGCGGGCCGACATTCTGATCGTGGCCGCCGGCGTCCCCGGCCTGGTGAAACCCGAGTGGATCAAGCCGGGTGCCTGTGTCATCGACGTGGGCGTCAACCGGGTCGGCGAGAAGGTGAGCGAAAAAACCGGAAAGAAAATAGCCATCCTGAAAGGGGATGTCGACTTTGATGCCGCCAAGCAGGTGGCGGGCTGGATCACCCCGGTTCCCGGCGGCGTGGGGCCGATGACCATCACGATGTTGATGCAAAATACGCTGAAGTCCCTGAAGTTCAAACTGGGTATCGCGTGACCTGCCCGTCGCTCCGGACCGTAAGGTCTTCACCGTACGAAGAAAGTATTGACAAGGCAATGCCCGGGTTTCTATAAAAAGTCTCGCTCACCGAAGGGGGAGACGTCATCATGCGCAAAACGATTTCGCTGGTCGTCTTGACGAATTCCGGTTCAGCGGCGAAACAGTTCCGCGCCTCACGGGCAACGCTGCGCGGGATCGCTCTCATGGCGGTCGCCCTGCTGGGTTTGGGCGGCTACCTGGCATACGATTATCTCCGCCTGAAAACGGGGGAGCGCTACGTCGCCCAGCGCGATCAGGAGCTTTCCGGGCTTCTTGCCAGCCAGCGTGAAGAAATCCAGATCCAGCGCCAGCAGATCGGCGACTTTACCAGTGAGATCAACGCCCTCAAAGAAAGGCTGCTGGCGCTGAACGAGTTCGAAGGCAAGATCCGGGTTATGGCCGATCTCGACAAGCGGGTGGACGGCGGCAACCTCTTCGGTATCGGAGGGCCCATCCCCCGGAGGCTGGATCCCAAGATGGCGCTCGGCGAGCAGAACAAAAGCCTGGTGCGCGAAATGCGTTCCCAGGTCGATCAGTTGACGATGGCCGCCGTAAACCAGGAAGATCATTTCAAGGCGTTGGTCACCCACATGGAAAAACAGCGGGGCCTGCTGGCCTCCACGCCGACCATCCGGCCGATCGATCCGGACACAGAGCATTTGGTGACGTCCCGTTTTGAAAATCGCCTCTCGCCCTTCACCAATGTCCGCGAGTTCCACAAGGGCTACGACATCTCCGCGCGGGAGGGCACCCCCATTTACAGCACTGCCGCCGGAACGGTCACGTTTGCCGGCGACAAGGGGCTGCTGGGCAAGGCGGTCATCATCGACCACGGCCACGGCCTCACGAGCACTTACGGACACTGCAGCAGGGTCCTGAAACTCCCGGGGGAAAAGGTGCGCCGGTGGGACACCATTGCACTGGTGGGCAACACCGGCCGCAGCACCGGGCCTCACCTGCATTACGAAGTGGCTCTCCACGGAGTCCCTGTCAACCCAGAAAAATATTTCCTGAACTGAGACCGGCGTTGTCGGACGGCGAATGACGCGGCGGCCGCGGCCGCCGGGCACCCGCCCGGTGGAACGCCGCGCTCTTCCAGCGCGACCGGCCGAATGCCTCCCGGGATGAAAGGGTTGAGCCCCGTTCAGGATCTGTTATAATCGAAGCGGTTCGAACTTACTTTTTCGGAGAGGAATTCCGTTTCCATGGTCATGAAGTTGCTCACCAAGGTGTTCGGCAGCAAGAACGAGCGGGAAATCAGGAAGCTCCAGCCGGCGGTGGATCGCATCAATACGCTCGAGCCCGCCATTCAGGCCATGAGCGACGCGGAGCTTCGCGCGCAGACCGGGCGTTTCAAGGAACGGGTCGAACGTGGGGAATCGCTGGACGACCTGCTGCCGGAGGCGTTTGCAGCGGTTCGGGAAGCCTCCGCGCGGACGCTCAAGATGCGGCACTTCGACGTCCAACTCATCGGCGGCATGGTGCTGCATCAGGGGAAAATCGCCGAGATGAAAACCGGCGAGGGCAAGACCCTCGTGGCGACTCTGCCCGTCTATCTCAATGCCCTGGCCGGCAAGGGCATGCACATCGTGACGGTGAACGATTATCTGGCCCGCCGCGATACCGAATGGATGGGGCACATCTACCGATTCCTCGGCCTGCAGGTGGGTACGATCCTGCACGGCTTGACCGACGCCGAACGCCAGTCCGCTTATGCCGCGGACATCACTTACGGCACCAACAACGAGTTCGGGTTCGACTACCTGCGGGACAACATGAAGTTCGAACGCCGCTCCTTGGTCCAACGAGAGCTCAACTATGCCATCGTGGACGAGGTGGACAGTATTTTGATCGACGAGGCCCGGACCCCGCTCATCATCTCCGGACCGGCCGAGAAGTCCACCGACCTCTACTATCAGGTGAACAGCCTCATCCCGCGACTGGTGCGCGACCGCGACTTCAGCGTGGACGAAAAAGCCCGCACCTCGACCCTCACCGAGGAAGGCGTCGCGCGTTGTGAGAAGCTGATGCAGGTCGAGAATCTCTATGACCCGCAATGCATTGAGCTGCTGCATCACATCAACCAGGCCCTCAAGGCCCACGCCCTTTTCAAACGTGATGTGGACTACATCGTCAAGGACGGGGAAGTCATTATCGTCGATGAATTTACCGGCCGCCTGATGCCCGGACGGCGCTACAGCGAGGGACTGCACCAGGCGCTGGAGGCCAAGGAAGAGGTCAAGATCGAAAACGAAAACCAAACCCTGGCCACCATTACCTTCCAGAACTACTTCCGGATGTACCAAAAATTGGCGGGCATGACCGGCACGGCCGACACGGAGGCGGCCGAATTCAAGAAAATATACAACCTCGACGTCATGGTGGTTCCCACCCACCGGCCCATGATCCGCATCGATAACTCCGACATGATTTACAAGACCAAGCGCGAGAAATACGAGGCCGTCCTGGATGAGATCGAACAGCTGAACGCCCTGGGTCAACCGGTGCTGGTGGGTACCATCTCGATCGACGTCTCCGAGCAGTTGAGCAAGAAGCTCAAGGCGCGGGGCATCCCGCACGAGGTGCTGAACGCCAAGCACCATGAAAAGGAGGCGCAGATCGTGGCCATGGCGGGCCAGCGCGGGGCGGTGACGATCTCGACCAACATGGCCGGCCGCGGCACCGACATCGTGCTGGGGGAGGGGGTGGTGGACCTGGGCGGATTGCACATCCTCGGCACCGAACGGCACGAATCGCGCCGCATCGACAACCAGCTGCGGGGCCGATCCGGGCGGCAGGGCGACCCGGGCTCTTCGCGCTTCTATCTCGCGCTGGAGGACGACCTGCTGCGCATCTTCGGCGGCGAGCGCATCACGGGCTTTATGGAAAAGCTCGGTATGCAGGAGGGCGAGCCTATCGAGCATACCCTGATCAGCCGCGCCATCGAAAACGCCCAGTCCAAGGTCGAGGGTCACAACTTCGACATCCGCAAACACCTGATCGAATACGACGACGTAATGAACCAGCAGCGGGTGGTCATTTACGGCCAGCGCCGGGAAATCCTCACGGGCAAGGATCTGCGGCCGGAAATCATGGAGATGATTCGGGAAACCGCGGGCCGAATCGCCGACACGTTCACGGCCGAAAAAACCCATCCCGAGTACTGGGACTTAAAAGCCCTTTCCGATGCGGTTTACAAGCAATTCAATTTCCGGCCTGAAGGCCTGACCCCGGAGGCCGTCGAAGCCATGACCCCCGAGGGCTTGGCGGGCATGCTTGCCGAGGAGGCCGTTCGAATCTACGAAGGCCGGGAGGCGGCGATCGGGGCCGACACCTATCGGCGTCTCGAGCATGTGGTCATGCTCCAGACCATCGACAACCTCTGGAAAGACCATCTGCTGTCCATGGACCATCTCAAGGAGGGCATCGGGTTGCGGGGCTATGCCCAGCAGAATCCTCTGCTGGTCTACAAAAAAGAGGGCTTCGAGATGTTCCAGGCTCTGATGGACCGCATCGAAGAGGAGACGCTGGCCATCCTGTTCCGCATTCAGATCGCCGCGCCGGAGCGAATGGAGACTCTCCAGCGGCCCCGAGAGCAGAAACTCACCTTTTCCGGCGGCGGAGAACCCGCCCGCCGGGCGCCGGCGCAGCGCAGCCCGGACAAGGTCGGACGCAACTCGCCCTGCCCATGCGGCAGCGGGAAAAAATTCAAGAAATGCTGCGGGCGGTGAGCCCGGCCGGACAGGGGGGGGTCTCTTTACAAAAACTCGCTGCAGTGATTATAATGAATCACCGTTGGGGAGAGGGCTCGGCCCATATCTCCGCCGGTTGCCGGCAGCGCCGCCGGTTGAGGAATTTATGAGCGAACAACGCCCGCCGCAGGTTGAGGATGAGGTCCGTTCCGGGCAGGAGATTCAGCTGGATGAACCTCCCCTGTACAAGGTGCTGCTGCTCAACGATGATTACACCACCATGGATTTCGTGGTGGAGGTGCTCCAACAGGTCTTTCAAAAGTCCGAAGGCGATGCCCATCGGATCATGTTGAACGTTCATCACAACGGTTTCGGCGTTTGCGGACTCTATCCGCGCGAGATCGCCGAAACCAAGATCGACATGGTGGACAACCTCTCCCGGGAAAAGGGGTTCCCGCTCAAGTGCGCCATGGAAAGAGACTAAGCATATGATCAGCAAGGAATTGTCCGCCACTCTAGGGTTCGCTGTGCGGGAAGCCAAGAAGCGTCGGCACGAATATGTCAGCGTCGAGCACATCCTGTTCGCCATCCTGTACGAGCAGAGCGGGATCGAAATCGTCGAGAACTGCGGCGGCAATGTCGAAACCATCTTGGGCAGCCTCGAAAGCTTTTTTCAAGAAAAGATCGAAAAGATTCCCGAAGGCAGCGAATACGTCCTGCAGCAGACGATCGGGTTTCAGCGAGTGATCCAACGCGCGGTCAGCCATGCCCGTTCCGCCGACAAGGCCGAGGTGTCGGTCAGCGACATCCTGGCCTCTATCTTCTTAGAAAAGGACTCCCACGCCGAATATTTCTTGAGCGCGGAGGGCGTGACACGGCTCGATGTTCTCAACTACATCTCGCACAAGATCCCCAAGACCTCCTATCAAGAGCGCGAACAGAGCGAAGCGCGCCCCGGGACGGAGGAGCGGCGGCGCAAGAGCAGCCCGCTGGAGATGTACACCACCGATCTGGTCCGCCAGGCCCGCCAGGGGAAACTCGACCCCCTCATCGGGCGCCAGACCGAGATCGAGCGCACCATGCAGGTGCTCTGCCGGCGGCGCAAGAACAATCCGGTGTTCGTCGGCGACCCGGGTGTCGGCAAAACCGCTTTGGCCGAAGGACTCGCCCAGAATATCGCCAAGGGCGATGTGCCCGACCTGCTGAAGGAAGTGCACATTTACGCCTTGGACCTGGGCGGCATGCTCGCTGGAACCAAGTTCAGGGGAGATTTCGAGCAGCGGCTGAAGGGGGTCATCGCCGAATTGAAGCGCCGCCCGCATTCGATTCTTTTCATCGACGAGATCCACACCATCGTCGGCGCCGGCGCCACCAGCAGCGGGTCGATGGATGCCTCCAACATTCTGAAGCCGGTCTTGACCAGCGGTGAGATCCGCTGCATCGGCTCTTCCACCTACGAGGAGTTCAAGAACCACTTTGAGAAAGACCGGGCGCTTTCGCGTCGCTTTGAGAAAATCGAGGTGCCCGAGCCGCCGGTCGGGGAGAGCATCCAGATCCTCAAAGGGTTGCGTTCGCGCTACGAGGAGCACCACGGGATCGAGTACACCGACGGAGCCTTGAAGTCCGCCGCCGAGCTGTCGGCCAAATTCCTGAACGACCGCTACTTGCCCGACAAGGCCATCGATGTCATGGATGAAGCCGGGGCCTACGTGCGGCTTTCCGGAGCGGCCGGACGCAAGAAGATCCATCCGTCCGATATCGAAAAAATCGTGGCGAAGATGGCGCGCATCCCCACCCAGAGTGTTTCCACCTCCGACCGCGCCAAGCTCGAGAACTTGGAGGCACGGCTCAGGGACGTGGTCTTCGGGCAGGACGACGCCATCCGTGCCATGGTGACATCCATTAAACGCTCGCGGGCCGGACTGGGGATTCCCGGCAAGCCCATCGGCTGCTTTCTGTTCACGGGTCCGACGGGCGTCGGCAAGACCGAGGTGGCCCGCCAGGTGGCCCTGATCCTGGGGGTGGAGTTCATCCGTTTCGATATGAGCGAATACATGGAAAAGCACGCCGTGGCCCGACTGATCGGTGCACCGCCGGGCTACATCGGTTTCGACCAGGGCGGGTTGTTGACCGACGGCATCCGCAAGCATCCCCATTCGGTCCTGTTGATGGACGAGATTGAAAAGGCCCATCCCGACCTGTTCAACATCCTGCTGCAGGTGATGGATCACGCCACGCTGACCGACAACAACGGCAAGAAAGCCGATTTCCGCAACGTGATTCTGATGATGACCTCCAACGCCGGCACGCGCGAGATGAGCACCCAGACCATCGGGTTCGGGGACACCCATCGCGACACGCCCTCCAAGGGCCGCAAAGCCATCGAACAGATGTTCAGCCCGGAGTTTCGCAACCGCCTGGACGATACCATCTCTTTCAATCCCCTCAGCACCGCGATCATGGAAAAAGTGGTCGACAAGTTCATGAAGGAACTCAACGGTCAGCTGGCGCCGAAAAAGGTCCATTTGAACTACTCGCCCGCGCTGCGAAGCTGGCTGGCCCAAAAGGGGTACGACTCGCGCTACGGGGCCCGGCCGCTGGCCCGCGTCATCCAGACCGAAATCAAGAACAAGCTTTCCGATGAAATCCTTTTCGGTCGGCTTCAGAAGGGCGGCGTACTGACGCTCGATATCGACGCGGATCAGGTCGCCTTTCGATACGACTGATCGTTCCCATGCCGGTTTTTGTCCTTTCGGAGGCCCTGCGCTTCCCTCCGCCCCGCTTGGCGACCCCGGAGGGACTTCTCGCCGTGGGCGGAGATCTGAGCCGGGAGCGCCTGCTGCTGGCCTATCGCATGGGTATTTTCCCCTGGTACTCCGACGACGAGCCCATCCTGTGGTGGTCTCCGGACCCCCGGCTGGTGCTCTATCCCCGGGAGTTTCACCGCTCCCGATCGCTTGCAAAAGTCATCCGGCGTGGCGATTTCCAGGTCACGAGCGATCAGGCCTTTGAAGCGGTGATCCGCGAATGCGCCGCCGTACGCTCCACCAGCCGGGAGGGAACCTGGATCGTAACGGACATGATCCGAGCCTACTGCGACCTGCAGCGTGTGGGGGTGGCGCACTCGGTCGAAGCCTGGAACGGGCCGCGGCTGGCCGGCGGCCTGTACGGGGTCTCGCTCGGTTCCGGCTTTTTCGGCGAATCCATGTTTGCGCGGGAGGCGAACGCCTCGAAGGTGGCCCTGGCCGCCCTGGCGGCCTACCTGATGATCGAAGGCTTTGATTTCATTGACTGCCAGGTGACCACCGGCCATCTTCAGCGCATGGGAGCCCGGGAAATTCCACGGGATCGTTACCTGGAGGAACTGAGGCGCTGTCTGCGGGCTCCCACGCGAATCGGCAAGTGGAATCTTCCCGATTCGCTCCTGGCCGATTCGCTGCCGAAACGGCGGCGCGCTTTGAAGTAAGTTAGGTCTTTTTCTGTGGGAGCGGCCTTTCAGCCGGAATCCAGGAAAGCGCAATGAGCACGCCACCCATTTTGAATGACTGTATTTTCTGCCGGATCGCGCGGGGGGAGACGCCCACCGAAATCCTGTACGCCACCGATCAATTAATCGTCTTCCGGGACATCCGACCCCAGGCTCCAGTCCACCTGCTGATTGTGCCGCGCAAGCACATCCGCAGCGTCAACGACCTGAAGGCGGGCGACGCGCCGATCCTTGGCGAGTTGTTCCGAGCGGCCCAGGAAATGGCGCAACGCCTCGACATCGCGCACGACGGCTACCGGTTGTTCGTAAACGTGGAGCGCGGCGGCGGGCAGGTCATCTTCCACCTGCACATGCACCTGATCGGCGGCTGGCGGCGCTAACGATGGACCCATTATGAGTGAACCGCGCGTCTCTCCGAACGGCGGTCTTTATATCCACATTCCGTTCTGCGTGCGCAAGTGCGCCTACTGCGACTTCTATTCGGTCTCCGACCTGAATCTGAAACCCGCGTTCCTGAGGGCCCTTGATGCGGAAATCGCCGCAGCCGAAGCCGGACCGCTGGCCTTCGACACCATCTATTTCGGCGGCGGCACGCCCTCGATCCTCGACCCGGCGGAGGTCGGAGGGATTATCAATCGGTTGAATTCGAGGTTCCGGCTGGCCGGGCCGATGGAAGTGACGCTCGAGGCCAATCCGGGGACGGTCGATTTGCAAAAAATGAAAGGGTACCGGTCGGCCGGCGTCACGCGCCTTAATCTCGGGGTTCAGTCCTTTCGGGAGGAGAACCTGATGATGCTCGGTCGGATGCACTCGGCCGGGCAGGCGCACGATGCGCTTGCGGTGGCGCGCCGGGCCGGGTTCGAAGACGTCGGGCTGGATCTCATCTACGGCCTGCCGGGCCAGACCCTGGACGCCTGGACCATGGACATCGAAAGCGCCCTCGCCTACGCTCCGGAGCACCTGGCCTGCTACATGCTCAGCATCGAGCCCGGCACGCCGCTGGCCGAGGGCGAGCGCCTCGGCCGCTTCCGTCCGGCGCCCGAGGAAGACACGGCCGAGCTGTTCCTGGCGACGTCGGCGCGCCTGGCCGGGCGCGGCTACCAGCACTACGAAATCTCCAACTTCGCGCGCGGCGCGCCCTCCGGCGGGGATGCACGGGTCTCTCGGCACAACTCCAAGTACTGGGCCTACGCGCCCTACCTGGGGTTCGGCCCGGCGGCGCATTCCTTCCGGCCCCCGCGGCGGTCCTGGAACCACCGCGATGTCCGGCGCTACATCGCCGAGCTGCAGGCCGGCCGCCGGCCGCCCGGTGGAGAGGAGTCGCTGAGCGTGGACCAGCAGATGCTGGAGGTGGTCATGCTGGGGCTGCGGACGTCCGCGGGGATCGACCAGGCGGATTTTAAGGCGCGCTTCGGCCGGGATTTCAACGAGGCTTACGGGGCCGCGGTGCATGATCTGGCGGGCCGCGGGCTGCTTGCGCTTGAATACGGGCGCTGCGCGCCGACGCGGCAGGGCATGCTCTTCCTGAACACGGTTGTCGCCGCCTTGACTGGAAGATAAGCTTTTATTACTGGAAAATAGGCTTTTATTAACGGTCTCAGAATTATCTTTACGTCGTCATTCCGGCACGCTGTTAGCCGGAATCCAGTAAATTCAACCTGTTCTGGATGCCGGATCAAGTCCGGCATGACGGTACTATTTCGGGACGATTGATATGGATTCGTGAAACATCGCGCCCTTAGACGGCTCCGCGAGCGCCAAGATCAAGGCGCGCGAATCTCGCGGCGCGAGGCGTACTTACCGTACGCCGCAGCGACAGTGAGATGAAGCGCAACGCCGAGATTGGCCTTCTCGCGAAGTCGTCAGGCCTTGCGCAGCTTGCGCACGTCCCCGACGCGCAGCGTCACATTCTTGGAGTCGAAATACTCCAGCAGCGGGATGAGAAACTTGCGGGAGGCGCCTCCGGTCATGTCTTTGAACTGCGCCGGAGTCATGTCGGCGTGTGCTTCAAAGAACTTCACCATGCGCTGCTTCAGCTCGGCGATCGCTTCGGCATGGAAAAAAAGATCGTCTTTGGTGCGGATGATCAGACCTTCCTCGATCAGCAGGTTCAGGACGTCCTTGGCCGGGTTCGCCTCAGATTTCAGGATTCCGGCGATATCCCGAAAGAAGGGCGGCTGCAGCCCGCTGTCCTTGTAGATTTTAAGCATCTGCTTCCGCAGAGTGGCTTCATCGCCGGCCAGCGACACCTTGTGGGTGGTCAAGCGGACGGTTTTTTCCTCTTGGACGATGGCGTTGTCCTTGATCATCTGGTTGATCACCAGGTTGAAAAGCCGGACATCCGTGTCGGCGGGAAACTTGCTCTTCAGCTCTTCCTTGAGCATGCCGGACTTCAGGGGGAAGGCCTTGTGATAGCTTCGAAGGTGGCCGGTCGCGTCCTGGATGAAGGCTTCGAAGCTTTTCTGGTGGACGAAGCTGCGGGTTTCCTTGTCCACCTGGATGATCGTGCGGGCCGACAGCATGCCCTGTAGGCTCGCCTCCAGCTGCTTATCCGTGAGGCTCGTCATGAGCCGAAGGTCGGTGAAACTGGCGCCGGCATGGCCGGCGGCTTCGATATGCCAGCTGATGAGGGTTTCCGGATCGCTCGTCAGGACGCCCTTCAGCGCTTGAATGATGCCGGCGTTGAAGCGCTTGTGCTTGGGGGGGATGGGGTTGAGGACCTGGCCGCCGCCGACGGTGCGCACCGGCGAATAGCTGCGCACGACGTAATGGTCGCCCTTTACGACGGCAACCGGCGTGTCCAGCCTCAACTGAGCCACCGTGGCTTCGCCGGGTTTGAGTTCGTCGTGTTCGAGCAGAATCAGGTTGCCCAGAACCTCGCTGGTTCCCGTATGAAACCGCACCCGGGTGCGGTTTTTCATGGGTCTTCCGGCGCTGGCCAGAAAATGAAACCGGACATCCACCATGTAGCTGGGCTTCAACGCGTTGGGATTGGAAAGCACTTCGCCCCGACTGACCGCCTCCTTGTCCAGCCCCTGGAAATTGACCGCGGTGCGCATGCCGGCCTCGGCCACCGGGACGCTCTGGTTGTGGACCTGGATGCCGCGCACCTTGGAGGTGATCCCGGAGGGATAGACCATGATGGGATCCCCCACCTGGACTTTTCCGGAAACCAAGGTGCCAGTGATCACCGTGCCGAACCCTTTCATGCTGAAAACCCGATCCACCGGCAGTCGGAACAGCGAGGACGGCGGCCGGGCTTCCACCTGCTGGCTCAATTCCTCCAGTGCCTGCACGAATTCGGGCAGGCCTTGTCCGGTAGCGGCGGAGACGGGTATGACCGGAGCGTTTTCGAGAAACGAGCCGCGCGTGAACTCCCGGATGTCCTCCTGCGCCAGCTCCAGCATTTCCTCGTCCACCAGGTCGATTTTGGTCAGCGCCACCAGACCCTGGCGCACGCCCAAAAGGGTGCAGATCTCCATATGCTCGCGCGTCTGCGGCATGACGCCCTCATCCGCTGCGATGACCATGGCGACGATATCGATGCCGGTCGCACCGGCCACCATGTTCTTGACGAATTTTTCATGACCGGGGACATCCACGACGCCCAGGTGCTGACCGCCGGGCAGGTCTATGTGGGCAAACCCCAGCTCGATCGTGATGCCCCGTTCTTTTTCCTCTTTCAAGCGGTCCGTGTCGATGCCTGTGATCGCCTTCACGAGGGAGGTCTTGCCGTGGTCGATGTGCCCGGCGGTGCCCAAGATGATCTGTTTCAACGGTTCACACTCCTGATGGCGTTCTATGCAGAGCGGCCGGCTGCCCTTTTCTTTGGCACGTCAATGGAATCACGTTCGCCTGTGGCGGTATCAGCCGCGCGGGCAATTCCGTTTGTGCAGGGCCTGGTTCTGGGCGGGCGCATGCGGAGGTCAGCGACTCTTCCGCTTCCTGAAATACTCGAACACATAAGCCAGCCCCACCAGAAGGATCGCTAGTCCGGCGACATCCGTCATACTGACCGAGCCGCGGAACATGCGCGTAATCAGGAAGGCAATGGCCACGCCGAGGACGGCCCGGATAAAAAAAAGGATGAACGGATGCAAGCGCTTTCCTCTTGAATGCAGGCTGGTCAGCTGCGGCAATGGGACCGGCCGAGGTTGTTTATCCTTATTAAGCAAATTTTGCCGCGCTTTCAACAGCAGATTCCGCCGGCCCCCCCGTCTTGCCGGCGACGTTGTCGGCGGTATTACCTGCTTGGCCCCAATTTTAGACAGTAAACACGAAAAGCGGAATCTCAATTTTTTCTTGATCTGACAATTTCGATCTGTTAACTTAAAAAGTTCAAAACGGTCTCGAAATCGCATATTCTGCTTACGGTGGGTGTAGCTCAGTTGGCAGAGCACCGGGTTGTGGCCCCGGTTGTCGTGGGTTCAAATCCCATCACTCACCCCACTTTCAGCGCCCGTAGCTCAGTTGGATAGAGCGCCGGACTTCGAATCCGTAGGCCGGGGGTTCGAGCCCCTCCGGGCGCGCCAGTTAAATCAAGGGGTTACAGGTTAAGGTCTGTAGCCCCTTGCGTTTTTTTATAACCTATTTATAACCAGGATAGTGAGGCCCAGGGATTTCGGGTGAATATCCTCGACGTTCTTGCAGGCGGAACCGATCGGAAACTGTTGTTGGTTTTGTCTATGAAAGGCGGGGTAGGGGAGAGCTTTTAATCGCCTGAAGGATCTCGACAAATTCCGCCAGATCTGCCCCTGCTGAACATTCTCACTGCATTTTTGTTTTTATCAACCCCACCGCAATCCCTAACACGGAAACCTGCCCTTCAGTCAATAGAATTGGCTCATAGCTGGGGTTTTCAGAGAAGCAAGACTACTCAACCGGGTTAGAAAGGAATAGCTTTAATTATATCAGATCGGCGAATTTATGCAACATTCCTTCGGATTGTTTCGGGTCAAACGAACTGAATGCAAGATTTCAAAATCGCAGCGCTGGGATCTATCGCCGATTTGGAACTTCGGTGATACGTCGGATGATCTGTCAGCTATCCAACAATTCAAAATCATTGCAGATTAGCTTCGCATACCCTATCCTTACCTCCGTAGCCCCACCCGTGTCAAACCAAAACCGAAGGAGGTACACCATGAAAGTAGCCTATGCCGCCAAGATCTGGATGGATTATCACCGGTCCCATTCAAAAAAAACACTTTACGATCCTACGAGTCGGTAATCACGCCTTTCTGCCGGGACCATGGCAATCGGGAACTGGAGGAACTCACGGTTGATCTTGTCCAGGCGTTTCTTGAAAGCATCACCAACGGTCGTAAACCCCAGACCCGGAAAATCCGCTTCGCCCACCGTACAGCTCGATTTTGAGGGTAGATACTATGTTGATCTTTTGAAAAGGGCTACCTCTGTCTCTCCTAAAGAATTGGAAGCTGCAACCCGAAAGGCAGTGACGGAAGAATGTAGTCAGGTCGACCTCTGCTTCAGAATGGCTTTGAGTTCGAGGGCAATCGATTTCCCCTGGTCGCCCCCCAAGGGATATTTAGACCTCGCCTAATGGAGCTGCCCCTCAGTATCGCAACCACTCCGAAAGGGCCATACCAAGATTCATTCGGTCCAGACGGTCTCTTGGCTTATAAATATCGCGGAACAGACCCCTCACATCCTGACAACGTGGGTTTGCGCCGCACTATGGCCCAACAGCTACCTCTCGTCTACCTCCATGGCATCGTTCCCGGAAAATACCTTGCTCTATGGCCCGTATACGTTGTGGGGGACGATTCGACGACGCTCACTTTTCGAATTGCTGTGGATGACGCTGCATATATTGGACAAGCGCCGGTGAGCGATACGGCAGATGATACAACCATAGCAAGGCGCTCGTATGTCACCGCAACCACCAGGGTAAGGCTCCATCAAAGATCATTCCGAGAAAGGGTTATCGCCGCCTATCGTTCCCAGTGTTCGCTTTGCAGATTAAGGCACGACGAACTCCTTGACGCTGCCCATATAATTCCCGATAGCGACCCTGAAGGCGAGCCCCACATTTCCAACGGCATTGCTCTGTGTAAACTTCACCATGCCGCTTTCGACAGTTTCATTATCGGCGTTGCTGCCAATTACACCGTTCACGTCCGACGCGATGTTCTTGACGAAACAGACGGTCCAATCCTCCGATATGGCCTCCAGCAAATGCATGGGAGCCGGTTGTTTTTGCCACAATCCGAAAAACAGTGGCCGAATCGAGATGCACTTAAGTGGCGGTTCGAGCGTTTCAAGGCAGCGGCGTGACGTTGGTATCCTTATAGCTGTATTCCAGATCTTGAGGTTAAAGATGAAAGAGCTCTCCGAGGAGATTTCTTCAGCGGCTATGGATTCCGGAGCGGATCTGGTTGGTTTTGCCCCGGTTGAACGGTTTGCCCACGGACCCGAAAAAACCCATCCAAACTACTTTATGCCCAAGGCTCGCTCCGTCGTCTCAATCGCTATCGGCTTCCCAAGGAGCATTGGGGAAGTCTGGGGTACCTACAAAGAGGAAGCAACGCTCCCCGGACCCTACATGTGGTTTGGTTTCGCCTATCTGAACTGGGAATTATCCCGGGTAGCTCTGAAGGTTGCCAAACACCTTGAAAAGCGTGGATTCCGCAGTCTGCCTCTTCCTCCTGCCCATACCCTCGTGCAGTACCGCCATTATGAGCATTTTGATCAGTGGAACCGGTATCTATGAGACTTTTCACACAAGCATGCCGCTCTGGCTGCGGGCATTGGCGCTTTCGGCTGGAACAACCTGTTGCTTACCCCTCAATTCGGAGCCAGGCAGCGATTGATTTCCGTGATTACCGAGGCCGATCTTCCCCCGGCACAACTTATGGCCAGTGCCGATGTCTGCAAGCCCGACCTTTGTGGATTTGCTTGCGCGGAAACCTGCCCGATTGAGGCCATCAGCAAAGATCAGGCCCAAGGATATGTCATGGAGGGTCGCACGTACCGGTATGCTGCTCTGGATCACATGCGCTGCCGCTGGTGTCTGGACGGTTTTACGGAAGGGTCCGGAAGCCGAACCCATTTCGAACCTCCGGATAAAATTGTCCAGGCTGATTTTGCTAAGGCCGCCGGCAGAAGGGAAATACCGGACAAAGGGCTTTATCTCATGGCCTTTATTGATTTCTGTGGCAAATGCATGCACCAATGTCCAAGCCCTGAATTTGAATATGTGCCCCGTCCTATCGAGCGGTTTCAGGGTAGGACTGGTTGCAAAACTCGATCTTGACGGCTTCCGCACCGTCTTGCCCACAACCGAGACACCGCCGAGGTAAAAAAGTTGGCTTTTTGGAAAGTCTACCCGATATGGTGCATAGGTCCGAGATGCTTTTGGAACACAGGGCCCAAAAACACAGACCGTCAACGTTTTCGACGACAGCAATACCGAGGGCAATTATCGGGAGGTCTATCGCATTCACGATCCCGAAATGTTTGTGTCAGCAACACAGATTGGTGGGGCAGTTCGAACTCTCTCTGAGCTGGATAGCTATCTCGTAGCGCTTGGTGCAGTGAAGGAAGGGCCGCGTCACCGGTAAATTGAACTTGAAGACCCTTTCATAATGCTGTTTTTGTTGGTGTAGGCTTCTTTTATGGAGTACCTCCTTCAGTTTGGTTTTGACATGGGTGAACCGACGGAGGTAAAAATAAGGTATGCGGGACTAATCTGCAATTATTTTCGATTATTGGATGGCTGAGAGATCATCCGACATATCCACAGACAACTAGTTTTGTGATAGCTTTTCGCTCATAAAAAAAATGCCAGATACTCCTCCATGAGCGAATCCAATTGCATCCGGGAAAGGGAAAATGATGAAGAGTTCATCAGTTAATCGGCGGAAAGTTGTCGTTGTTGGTGCGGGCGCTGTAGGTGCAACGTTCGCATATTCGCTTGCCCAAAGTGGTCTGGCCGAGGAGATTGCAATTATTGACAAGAACGATAGCCTCGCTCAAGGGCAGGTAATGGATTTGGTCCATGGACAGCCATATTTCCCTTCCGTGTCCATCCATGTTGGCAATCCCTCCGACTACGCGAACGCGCAGCTGATAGTTATCACCGCAGGTGCCGCCCAACGCCCTGGTGAGACTCGCCTCCAACTGCTTAAAAAAAACGCGGCCATCGTTAGCGCTGTGGTTGCGGAAGTTATGGACCAGCAATCATCTGCAGTGATTCTGGTCGTCACTAATCCTGTGGACATTATGACCTACGTCGCGCGTAAGTTCACAGGGTGGGATCGGCACCGCATTTTGGGATCAGGTACTGTATTGGACAGTGCCCGACTCCGCTATCTTCTTAGCGTGCATTGCGGGGTGGACGTTCACAATGTGCACGGCTACATTCTCGGCGAACATGGTGACACGGAATTTGCCGCATGGTCGATGACTCACATTGGTGGAATTAAGATCGATGCATTCTGCCCTACTTGTGGCCACTGTGCTGACTGGGAGGCGGAGCGCAGCCTAATTGCACAGCAAGTGCGGGACTCTGCCTACCATATCATCGACTACAAGGGAGCCACCTGCTTTGCGGTGGGTCTTGCCCTGGTTCGAATTACGAGCGCGATTTTACGTTCGCAAAACAGCGTGCTCACGGTGTCAACTATACTTAACGGCGAATACGGCCTTCAGGATGTCTGCCTTAGCGTTCCATGTATCGTTTCGGCTAAAGGAATAGAGAAGATCGTCGAGAACCGCCTCCCAGATAATGAGCTTGCAGCGCTTCATGCTTCGGCCGCCGCGCTGCAGCAGGCGACTGGCCAACTGGTCGCAGAATAATGAACCTGGCAAAGAGGGTGATTTTTTGGCAAGAGAGATCGGAAGAGCTTTTAAAGGCAAGAATAAGGATATACGGAACAAATCTAAAATTATTTTAAATTGTTAGATAGCTGACAGATCACCCGACATATCCCGAAAATCCCTTTACTGTGATATATCCAATTTGAACTGCAAGAAACAAATTCAAAATGTTATGAATTACCTTGCTTGTATTCGATGCTCTTCCTGAAGTTTTGAAATATTGCCAACATTTTGTACCAAACCTTTATTGACCTGATAGCAAAAAAACTGGCAAGCAAGGTACGGCTTCATTCGGCCAAGCGGAAACTTTAAAACGGGATATTTAACCTCATGCAGTCCTACCACAAAGCTTTCCATGTAATAATTTGGGGAATGATTGGTCTCTGGGCTTGTTTATTTAGTCCTGCAACTTCATTTTCTCAAAATGAGAGTTCAGCACCACGTGTTTTACTGGTAGGGGCGATTGTATCTCCGCCAATATACATGAAAACTGCTGATGATCGATGGGAGGGATTAGGCGTCGAACTCTGGCAGGCTGTGGCTCAACAAATCGGCGTACCATTTGAATTTCGGGAATTTAGTTCTCTGGGGCATTTGTTGGACGCCTTAGAAAAACGAGAAATAGATGTCATTCCTACCTTGCCGGTCCGAGAGCGGTTTGAATCAACCATGGATTTTAGCCAATCATATTTGAAATCGGGACTATCCATTGCGGTACCAGCAGAAGGTATTGAATACAGATGGAGTCGCTTTTTTGAAAGCATCTTTTTAGAGCATATTTTAAAAGTAATCGGATTACTGATGTTGTTGTCTCTGATAGCCGGAATAATCGTATGGTTATTTGAAAGGCGTAATAACAGCGAGATGTTCGGTCACGGAACTGTCGCGGGGATAGGTCACGGCATTTGGTGGGCGATGGTGACAATGACCACGGTGGGCTATGGAGACAAGGCACCCAAAACAATGGGTGGGCGAACCATTGCGATGATTTGGATGATTTTTTCAGTAATTTTTATCGCTAGCTTTACAGCCAACATCACGACATCGCTGACCATTAGTGAGTTAAGAGGCAAGGTTCGTGGTTTTAATGATCTTTACAATGCGCGAGTCGGAGCTATATCCCGATCAGAAGGTTTCGACTTTCTGACTAAAAAGGGGATAGCTGTAATTACTCTTGAAAGTGTACAGGAGGGATTAGCAGGGGTTGCAAGCAAAAAAATCGATGCATTCGTTCTAGATGAACAGATACTGAAGCATCTGGTAAAAAAGGAGTTCCCCGGTCGAGTGCAGGTTCTATCTCAAACCTACGATGAATATTTCGTGAGCATCGCTTTACAGCAAAATCGTTCGCTCCGCAAACCGATAAACAAGGCGTTGCTGAAATTCATGAAAACGCAAAGTTGGACTGAGATGATGAATCGGTATATGCAGTGAGCCTGTTATCGAGAGAATGTGGGTGTCGTTCTGCTGAACTCGCATAAGCAGACTTTTCTACCAATATCACACTAAATCAAAAAAATCTAAAACATGCTATACTGACAGCGAAGGGCACGGCATCCGAATCATAGAAAAATGAGGTTGAAGAATATAATCTGTTATAATTTTGAACTGTTGAATAGCTGACAGATCATCCGACGTATTACCAGGTCTTCTGATTTGTAATTTATGCCAATTTCGATGGGGTTATGAAGACGGCATTTGAAAATAAGGATGGAGAAACTCATTAATAAGCATATGATGAAAAAAACGATTAACAAGAATGGGGCGCTCCACTTTAATTCCTTTGGTGGATCGCC
>CAZNAX010000048.1:4710-18782 GCA_964570965.1 uncultured Desulfatibacillum sp. | reverse complement strand
CGCCGTTGATCATTTTACGCGGCCCTCAGTCCTCATTGCTCATCGCTATCTTGCAGCCCTCCCGCAGCTGCTCCGGCGAGATGGTGTAAAGGGCATCCAGCATGCCGATCATGAAGCTGCCGGGGGCCGAGGCGGACCGGCCGGCCACTTCGCCCGCCAGCCCGAAATAGGCCAGCGCTGTGGCGGCGGCGCTGAACGGGTCGGGATCCACCGCCAGGAAAGCGCCGATCGCCGCCGTGGCCGTGCAACCGGTGCCGGTGACGTGGGCCATCAATGGGTGGCCGTTGGCGACCCGGGCCACGCGGGACCCGTCCGTGACGAGGTCCACCGGGCCGGTGATGGCCAGGGTGGAGTCGAGCTCACGCGCCAACAGCCCGGCGGAATGGGCCGCGTCATCTACGGCGTGCAGGGCGTCCACGCCCTGGGTCCTGGACGACGCGTCCCGGAGCGACAACACCTCCGAGGCATTGCCGCGGATGACCGCCGGCCGGACATCCGCAATGATTCTTCCGGCGGCGCGGGTTCGGAAAGCGGTGGCCCCGGCGCCCACGGGGTCCAGCACGACGGGCAGCCGGCGCGCCGCGGCTGCCCGACCAGCCTTGAGCATGGAATCGATCCATTGCTCGGTGAGCGTGCCGATGTTCAACACCAACGCTCCGGCCCAGCCGACCATTTCCTCGACTTCATCGGGGGCGTGGGCCATCACCGGGGAGGCCCCCATTGCCAGCAGAGCATTGGCGGTGTAATTCATGACCACGAAATTGGTAATGTTGTGGATCAAGGGCTTTTGCGCGCGCAGGGCCGCCAGGTTGCGCGCCGCCGCCTGGGCATAATCGGACATGTCTTTCCTCCGTTCGACGGGAAAACAAAAAGGCCGTTTCACAGAGAAACGGCCTCGAGTCGTCAAGCCTGCAGCATCCAACTCGAATTCGTTTCCCTTCGCTGGCATGACCCAGATCAGGTTCCGCGGGTGTGATCTCAGGCTATGAAAGCCACCCCTGAACGAATTCCAGAGTTAAATTTAGTGGGTGGGATGGCGGGTGTCAAGGCTCTGGGGGCGATGGTCGACTGGAGACCGCCCTCCGGCCGGCGGCGCGGCGACAGCCCTCGAGGGGCGTTGAACCCTCCTCGGGGTGTACTCGACGGCGGCCGGGGTCCCGGCCGCCCGGATCTCAACGAACCGTAACGACCGGGCAGGCGGCGTTCAAAATGATATATTGGGCCGTCGAACCGAACAGCAGTTTTCCCACCTTGGATTTACGTTGAATGCCGATGATGATTTCCTCGGCCTTTTTTTCCTCGCCGATCTTGAGGATGTCCTCGCCGGTTTCCAGGCCGCGCACCGAAAGCAGGGTTTCACACTCGAGCCCCTCCTCCTTCAGCGCGATCGCCTGGACGTGGAGCTCTTTTTCGGCGCGTTCGAACTCCTGGCGCGGGATCTCCGGACCGCCGACCATGGAAAAGGCGAGGATGATCCGTCCGCCGAAGGCTCGGGCGTGTTTGGCGGCCAAGCGGGCCGCTTCCCGGGCTTCCTTGGTCCCGTCGTAGGCGACGAGAATGTTCATGATGCCTCCTTATTCAGAGTCCGAGATCCTGGTTGACGAGCACGACTTTGACACGGCCCTTGGGATAGGATTTTTCGGTGATGGTCCACGTGTTGCAGATGCGATCCGGGCTCTTGCACTCCTCGCAGTAGGAGGTCTTCACACAGGGCGTTTTCTTGTCCAGGCGCATCGCGTTGGCCGGAGCGGCAATGTTTTTCACCCGGAACATGGCCTCGTCGATGCTCGGTACGATCTTGTTGCGGCCGACGATAACCACCACGTGCTTGGGGCCGAAGGTGAGGGCCGCCACGCGGTTCCCGAACATATCCAGATTGACGAGCTGGCCGTCCTCGGTTACGGCGTTGGTGCCCGTGATGAACAGGTCGACGAGCAGGGACCTGCGGCGGCGCTCGAGGAATTCTTCGGAGGAGACTTGCTTGTCGAGGGTGTCGACCATCTCGATGTCCGTGCGGGCCTTGACGGTTTGATACAGTCCGGTGCCGACCACCGTCATGGACCCGCCCCAGCCGATGCTGCGGGCGCCGCATTGGGGAACAATCTCATCCATGACGATGCGGTGCGCGGCGGCGGGGTCTGCCGCTGCGTAGGCTTCGAAGTTGTTGGCCTCCAGCGCCCGTTGCAGATCGGCCAGCCGCTTCGCCCAGTAATGCTCCAGGGGTCTATCCATGGTTGCCTCCATCGCGTTGCAGGTCAATTCGTGCGGCCGAAACCCTAATGAATCCCGCCCCAAGAATCAAGAAAAATCGATGGATTCCGCCCTCTCCAGATTATCGTTTTGCCGGATGGGACCCTGTGCTAATATTAGGAAGAATGGAAACGGCACCCCAATTTGAAGATGTGGCGCATGTGCGCGCGGCTCTCGAGGGAGCGGGATACATTTGCTCGCCGGGGGTGGCCACGGTCGTGTTTCTGGCGCAGGCCACTCGCAAACCGATTCTGGTCGAAGGACCGGCCGGGGTGGGCAAGACCGAATTGGCCAAAGCCGTCGCCCGCTGCCTGAACCGCGAGCTGATCCGTCTGCAGTGCTACGAGGGACTGGACGAGGCCAAGGCCCTCTACGAATGGGAGTACGCCAAGCAGCTGCTTTACACCCAGATGGTCAAGGAAAAGATCGGCGACGTGGTCGCCGGGGCGCGCTCGATTGCCGAAGCCGTGGACCGCATCGCCGCCCAGGAGGACGCCTTTTTCTCGGAACGCTTCATCCAGCCGCGGCCGCTGTTGCAAGCCATCAGCGCCGAGCACCCGGTGGTGCTGCTGATCGACGAAGTCGACAAGTCCGACCCGGAGTTCGAGGCCTTTCTGCTGGAGGTCTTAAGCGATTTTCAGGTATCGATTCCGGAACTCGGTACGCGCCGGGCGCTGCACATTCCGTTCGTGGTTCTGACCTCCAACGATTCCCGCGACATGAGCGATGCGCTCAAACGCCGCTGCCTGCACCTGTACATCGACTACCCGGACCGCGACCTCGAGCTCAAGATCGTTCGGCTCAAGCTGCCGCTCATCGGCGACCGGCTGGCCTTTCAGCTGGTGGACGCCGTCCGGCGCATCCGCGCGCTGGACCTCAAGAAAAAGCCCGCCATATCCGAGACCCTGGACTGGGCGCAGTCCCTGGTCGCGCTCCAGGTGGAGGAGCTTTCATTGGAGGTGCTGCGGGAAACCCTGAACGTCATCTGCAAACACCGCTCCGATGTCCAGCTGGTCCGCGAGAAGATCGAAAAGGGATTCAGCGTTGCGCCAGGACCTCTAACTGCAGAGTCTTAAAGTTTCAGTCAAAAATGGCGAGTTGGATTATAAATTTCGAATTTGGTCCCGGCCATTCGGGTTCAGGTCTCACCATGGTTCCGCTGCTGCTCAGATTCGTGGCCGGCGCACGTGCTGCCGGCCTGCGCGTTTCCACCTCGGAGGTGCTCGACTGCCTTCAGCATCTGGAGCGCATCGATCCTTTGGAGGAGGCTCAGTTCAAATCCGTCCTGCAGGCCAATTTCGCCAAAAGCCGCCGGGAGCAGGCGCATTTCGAGCGGCTCTACCGGCTTTTTTTTCACGAATTGCGCCAGGACCTCTCCATTGCGCGTTCGCCCGAACTGGCCGAGACGATCCAGTCGATCCTGCAGTCGCTGCAGCCGGCGGTTGGGACGGACCCCTCCACGCAGGCGCTGGTCGATTTTCTGGCAGGCGACCCCGCCGGGCTGCTGGAACATGCCTCTGCCCGGTCCGGCGGCGCAGGATCGCCGCGTTCGGTTGCAAGCGCCGGCGGAAGCTCGGCGGGTCGGCGGCGGGAGTTGGCGGACCGCATCCGGATGCTGGAGGAGCAGCTGACCGAGGTTTTGGCCGGGCGTCGCGACGAGCTAGGGTGGGAAGAGCGGCGCGATTTATCGGCGCATTTTCAGGATCGTCTGAATGCCGCGCGCCGGCTGCTGGCGCAGAGCATTGAAAACCGCCCGGTGTCCACGGAGCGATTACGATCCTTCCGGCATGGGGTCGACGAGCTGGGCGAGGTCCACTTCGCCTCCCTGACGCCGCGCGAAGTCGAGGCCATGCGGGAAGCCATCGCCCAACTCGTTCGGCGACTCAAGGACCGCATCAGTCGCCGCCAGACCGCGCGCCGCCGGGGGATGCTGGACGTCAAGAAGACCTTGCGCCGCGCTGCTGCCTATGAGGGGGTGCCCCTCGAGGTGTTCCACCGGCGCAGACCGCCGCGCAAGGCCAAGATCGTCACGCTCTGCGACGTATCGGGATCGGTGTGGTCGGCCGCCCGTTTTATGCTCAACATGCTCTACTCGCTGCAGGGGTGTTTTGCGCAGGTGCGCAGCTTCATCTTTGTGGCCGGGGTGCAGGAGGTCTCGGAGATCTTCAAGCAGCACGCGGTCAATGCGGCGATCGAAAAGATCCTGAAAGAGGCGGACATCGATTACAACGCCGCCACGGACTACGGGCGCTCCCTCCGGGAATTCCGGCAGCACTATCTGGACATCCTCAATCGTCAGACGACCCTGATCGTTATCGGTGACGGCCGCTGCAATTACACCCATCCGGAGGAGAGGCTGCTGGCCCAGATGCGGGAGCGCTGCCGGCGCCTGATCTGGCTTAACCCGGAGGCACGCCAGTTCTGGTACTCGGGCGACAGCGAGATGCGGGTGTTTGAAGCCGTTTGCGACGAAGTGCGGCCCTGCCAGAACCTGAATCAGCTGCTGGCGTTCATCACCGCGCTGGTGCTGTGATCTGGAAGGATTTGACAGACAGGAGACGGTCTCTTATAAAACCCCAGTCCCGAATATGATCGGCGCACACAATTGCTTCCGGGAGGTTGCGCATGGAACGGCGCGTCAGCGGCGATACCGCCTTTGTCTGCGGCCGATGGCCGCTTGATCCGTCTCGGTCGACGCTCATTTTCATCCACGGCGCCGGCGAGTCGTCTCTGCTGTGGCACGCCCAGGTGGCGGGGCTGAAGGACCGCGTGAATACGGTCGCCATCGATCTGCCCGGTCATGGCCGCAGCGGCGGCCGCTCGCAGTCCCGCGTGGAGGATTATGCCCGTTCGCTCGTCGACTTCATTGACGCCATCGCCATGCCGCGTCCGGTGCCCTGCGGTTTGAGCATGGGCGGGGCCATTACCCAGCAGCTGCTGCTGGATGAGCTTGCGCGCTTTCCGGCCGGAGTCATCCTTAGCTCGGGCGGCCGGCTGCGGGTGCTGCCCGCTTTGTTCGACATGATTGAAACGGATTTTCCGGCCTACGTGGAGATGGTCGACCGGTTGGGCTTTTCCGAAAAAACGGCACCGGCGGTCAAGCAGCCGTTCCTCGACGATTCGCTCAAGGCCGATCCTGCTGTCGCCCACGGGGATTTCAAGGCCTGCGACCAGTTCGACGTGATTCAGCGGCTGGGGTCCATCCGGGTGCCGGTCCTGGTCATTTCGGCGGAGGACGACAGGCTTACGCCGCCCAAATACGGTGTGTTTCTGGAAAAGCACATTCCGAACGCGGTACGCAGCCACGTCCTGGACGCGGGGCATTTCGTGCCGATTGAAAAACCGCAGGAGGTCAATGCGGCCATCAGTTTTTTCTTGGATGCCAACGGTCTTTAACAACTAAGAGTTTTAAGTTTTACGTGTTAAGTTATAAGAAAAAAAGCGTGGCTTTTGCCGACCCAATCCGATGCTTTTGGTTGGCTTAACACGTAACACTTAAAACTTAGAAACGGTTTTTGATTATGAAAGACGAACGCGGCTTATACTATTACCCGTTTCCGGACAACCGCCGGGTGCACATGTACGTGAAGGAATCCGAGGGCGTGATCTGGTTCCGGATGTGGAACGCCGACGACTCCCAATTGTGGGACCAGCACGCCTGGGTGCCGTACGGCGCCATAATGAAGGCGGCCGACATGTACGCCGGCAAGGCCTTTGACCCGCGCCGGGCCTATGACATCGAGCTGGCCCGCGGCGTGCTCGACGAAAACCGCTGAGCTCCGCCGGCGTCGACCCCGCCATGCCGTCGCTGACCCTCACCCTCACCCATAACCTCCGGCTGAAAGGTGCCCCGCCCGAACTCAGGCAGGCGCTCGTGGAGAAGCTCGAGTTTCCAAACCCCAAGTGGCTCGAGAACGAACGCATGGGGCGCTGGAACCGGGGGACTCCCCGCGTGCTCAAATTCTACGACAGAGTAGGCGCGGACGGACTCTGGATTCCGCGCGGCTGCCTGCGGCAGGTGCTGCTGATGTGCCGCCACATGGGGATCGACTACCGCCTGGACGACCGCCGCCGCCGCCTGCCGCCGGTGGATTTCAGCTTTCGGGGCGAGCTGCGCGCCTTTCAAGAAACCGCCGTCGACCAGATGCTGGCCCGCGATTTCGGAACCTTGAGTGCGCCCACCGGCTGCGGCAAGACCGTAATGGCCCTGAACATGGTCGCCCGTCGCCGCCAGCCGGCCATCGTCATCGTCCATACCAAGGATCTGGCCGCACAATGGGTCGAGCGAATCGACACCTTCCTCGGCATCCCGTCCGCGGAGTGCGGTATGATCGCGGGCGGCCGCGTAAAGGTCGGACCCCGGATCAGCGTGGCGCTGGTCCAGTCGCTCTACAAATGCGCCGAGGAGATTTCCAAACACATCGGCTTTGTGGTGGCCGACGAGTGCCACCGCTGCCCGAGCCGCACGTTCACCGAGGCGGTCGTTTGCTTCGACGCGCGATTCATGCTGGGCCTCTCGGCCACCCCCTGGCGCCGCGACAACCTCTCGCGGCTGATTTTCTGGCATCTCGGCGACGTGCACCACGAGGTGGACAAGGCCGGCTTGGTGGCTGCCGGAGAGGTGCTGCCGGCGGAGGTGATCGTCCGCGAAACCCGTTTCAAGCCCTTCCACGATCCGGTCAGCGAATACAGCAAAATGCTCTCCGAACTCACGGCGGATACCGAACGCAACCTGATGATCGCCCAGGATGTGGCGGACGAGGTTAGCCAGCGCCCCGGCAGCTGCCTGGTGCTTTCCGACCGCCGGGCGCATTGCGAGAATTTGCAGGCGCTGCTGCGTTACCGGTTCAAGGTGGACTCCGAGCTGATGACCGGCGAGATGCCGGTCCAAGAACGGCAGGCGGTGGTCGAGCGGCTGAACGCCGGCCGGGCGCGCATAGTGATCGCCACCGGCCAGCTGATCGGGGAAGGATTCGACTGCCGCAGGCTGTCCACCCTGTTTCTGGCCACCCCCGTGCGCTTCAGCGGCAGGGTGCTCCAGTACCTCGGCCGGGTTCTGAGGCCGGCTCCCGGCAAGCAGAAGGCACGCGTATTCGATTACGTCGATGTCCAAGTGTCAACCCTGGTCAAGGCCGCCAGCGCGCGACAGCGCACCTACCTCCGCGGCTGATATGGGTATTCATATCGAGCGATTGCATGGTTTCACACCCGGCCCTCCGGGCCTCTTCGCGGCTGCCCTTGCCTGAAGCGCTCGTTTTAGGTTGTATAGAAATGTACAATAAAAGCCGAGACCGGTGTCGTTTGCCTACAACCATCGGCCCGGGTAGGCGCATGGGCTGTCAGTCTTTGTATGATTTCGTACAATTTGCTTGTTATCTATCGGGATTCATTGTATGATAGCATCATAGCGAACAACAACCCCGATGCCGGAGGCTTTCCGTTTGAACAAGGACGAAAACGGCGCTGCGGCCGTCTCCGAAACCTCGCCCCACGATGCGCTGCACCTGTTAAACTCCATTCTGGAGCTGTCCGGGAAGCGCAAGATGTCTGCGCCTCAGATCATGGTCATCCTGGACGCCCTCGCGGGTGCGCCGGATCCCGCCCTGGTATCCCGTTTTCCGGCGGTGCTTGCCATCTGCGGTCGCCGAGGAATCGAGCTGAACAGCTCGGATCTGCTGGGACGGTACTGGGAATCCAATCCCAAACGTCAGAACCTGGAAAAACTGCTGTTCATCAGCGCTGAGCTCTTCCGCCGCGGGGGTATTGCCGCGCCGCGCCATCTCCGGCAGATTGCGGAGGGCCTTAAAACCCGCTATGGCCCCCTATCCGCGGCGGATTATATCCAGCTATCCGGCGGTCCGCGGGTCGCTGTGGCGGACATGCTTGCGGCCTTGAAGCAGTTCGCGGGTGAACGGCAGACGGACCGAGAGCCGCCTGCGACCGCCCTCTCCCGCGGCGGATCGACCCACTTGGGCGCACAGCTGGAGCTGCTGTTCTCGGCGAAACAGAAGGAGCTGATTTTCAAGAAGCTCAAGAATCAGCATCTGACCAAGACCGAACGGGAATACTATTCGCGGGTCGTCAAGAAAAAACTGGCGGCCGTCGCTGCGCCGGAAATCCAGGAGTTGGCGATAGCGCTCACGCAGACCGGTAAACGGAAGGATCCGTAACGACATGAACCTGCTCTGGGAAATTGGCCTTCAGACGATCGAGATCCTGACGCTGGTATTCGGGATTTTGGGAATGACCCTCTCCTTGATGTTGTTGTTCGCTCCTCGGGCCACCCGGAATCTCAGCAATCTATTCAACCGCAGCCTGGATGTTGATGGGAAGCTCGGGTTTCTGGACAAGGAGATCCCCACCGAAAATTTCGTTTACGGCCACCCGATTCTGGTCGGTGCGCTATTGGCGGCCGGTTCGGTTTTCGCGTTTCTCTTTTTCCTATTTAAATTCGACGTGGCGCTGTTCACTTTGATATTTTTCGGCATGCGCGACCAGAGCGCCTTGGGCGAGATCATATTTCAGACCATTGCCTGGGTCGGCCGCGTGGCATGCCTGCTCGGGATGATGGCCGGACTGGGTTTGGTGCTGGCGCCGCGGAAGCTGCGGGCGATCGAACAACGCATGAACCGCTGGATCGAGACCCGGGTCCTCTTCGATAAAATGAACCGACCGGTTAAGGGCCTGGACACGGTTTTCTTCCGCTATCCCATTTTTTTCGGGCTGTTGGGGGGATCCATATCCTGCCTGCTCATCGTTCTGTCGATTCTCAATCTGCTGCACTGACCGGCCCCCGAATCGTTCCTCGCGTTTGACATATCGATTGAAATCGCTTATCTGACTGAGCCTGTCGGCCGCGGCCGAACGCGCCGTCCCCCGCCGACGAGGATATGGAGAGGGTATGAATCTGAAGCTGTTTCCCGCTGAACGAATGAATACGGATTATCCCTGGCCGCTGTGGGCCATCGGCTGGCTGGCCATCTTCAAAGCCGTTCTCTGGCTGGCCTATGAGCCCGTGCTTCCCGAGACGGTTCTGCGATGGGTCGGCTGGAAGTATCTCTTGGGATCATTGCCGCTGCTGATTTTCGGAGTGTCCTTGTGGCGGCGGCGGCGTTGGGCGGCTTGGGGGCTGGCGGTCGTGGCGGTCGCCGATTTGATTTTTCTGGCGGTTCTGCCCGCGAGCCTGCATGCCTATCTGGTGGATTCCGAGGTGGTCGTTTTCTCGGTTTTGCTCTCGGCCGTGGTGCTGCTCTGCGGCGGCCCGCTGGGCGATGTATTGATTCTGTGCGGAATTCCGGCCATGTTCCGAAACACCCGCAAGGCCTTCCGGTAGCCCCTGCGGCGCCCCCTGTCCCGTCACAAGGTGTGAGGGTTTTCCAGGTGATGCCGGACGCGCGCCATAAATTGTGCCGCCAAGGCGCCATCCACCAAGCGGTGATCGACCGAGAGCGTCAAGGTCAGCATGCTGCGGATGCAAACCTCGCTGTCGTTCCTCACCACCGGCCGTTTTTCGACCCTTCCGGCCGCCAGAATGCCGGCTTCCGGCGGGTTGATGATGGCGGTGAAGCTGTCCACTCCGAACATGCCCAGGTTGCTCACCGTGAAGCACGCCGGTTCCATGCCGGTTTGCTTGCCCGCGCGGGCGGCCGCCGCGGCCGCGGCTGACCGGGCCGCGATGTCTGCCAGGCCCAGCTGATCCACCCGCGCGAGGACCGGCACCATCACGCCCTCCTCCAGCATGACGGCCAGGCCGACATGGACGTCCTCCAAGCAAACGATCTCATCGGCCTGAAGCCGGCAGTTCATCGCGGGAAAGGCCTTCAGAGCCAGGGCCGTGGCTTTGAGGATCAGATCGGTGACGGAGATATCGCCGCCGGTCTCACGGTTGAAGCGTTCGCGCAGCTCCAGCGCCGCGGTGACATCCGCGGCGACCGTTGCATAGAAATGGGGAATGGTCTGCTTGCTCTGAGTCAACCGGCGCGCAATCGTGCGGCGCATGGGGGACAGCGGCAGCGTGCGACCGCGCAAGGCCTCGATCGCGAGTTTGCGTTTTTCCACGTGCAGCAGGACGTCCTTTTCGATGATGCGGCCCTGGGGACCGCTTCCGGTGACGGCGCTCAACTCCACCCCTTTTTCCGCCGCCAGCCGGCAGGCCCTTCCGGAGGCCGGGGTCCTGCGGGAGTTTCCGGTCCGGCCCGCCGCCCGGCGGCGAATGGCCGTGATATCCAGCGCACGGTCTGGCGGCGCCGGAGCGGATCCGAGCAGCTCGGAATCGATTGGCTCGCCCGGAGCGCCCACGATTCCGATCACGGCGAAGACCGGCACCCTCATGCCCGCCGGGGCGATGATCTTCAGAAGCACCCCGTCGACCGGCGCTTCCACTTCGAAAACGGCTTTTTCGGTTTCCACCTCACAGATGACTTCGCCGCGCTGCAGCGGCTCGCCCTCCTTCTTAAACCACCGGACGACCAGGCCTTCGGTGATGTCCTGCCCTCCTTGGGGCATGATGATCTTAGTCGCCATAGCGGCTCACCCCATGCGGAGCACGCCTTCGACGATATCTTCCACCGAAGGAATGCAGGCTTTCTCGATGTTCAGGTTGTAGGGGATGGGGGTGTTGCGGCCGGCGATGCGCAGCACCGGCCCGTCCAGGTCGTCGTAGGCCTCTTCCATGAGCATGGCCGCGATGTCCCCGCCGATCCCGCCGCGTTTGACGGCCTCGTGCACGATGATCACGCGTCCGGTCTTGCGGGCCGAACGCAGGAGGGTGTCCTTGTCCAGCGGCGCCAGGGTTCTCAGATCGACGACCTCCGCCTGGATGCCCTCGGATTCCAGCAAGGCGGCCGCCTCCAGGCATTTCAACGTCATGTGCGAGTAGGTGACCAGGCTGACATCCGTACCGGAGCGCTTGACGTCGGCCCGGCCCAGAGGGATGACGGTCTCCTCCTCCGGGACCGGCCCCTTGGTCATGTACAGCAGCTTGTGCTCGATGAACACCACCGGGTGGTCGTCGCGGATGGCGGCCTTCAGCAGGCCGTAGGCATCGTGCGGAGTGGACGGCATCACCACCTTCAGTCCGGGGATGTGGTAGAACAGGGCCTCGAGACTCTGGGAGTGCTGAGCCGCCAGGCCGTTGCCGGCGCCCCCCTGCGTCCTGAGCACCATGGGCACCGTCCCCTGGCCGCCGGAGATGAAGTCGTACTTGGCCGCCTGGTTGACGATCTGGTCCATGGCGAGCATGGCGAAGTCGATGAAGAGGATTTCGATGACAGGCCGGCAGCCGACCAGAGCGGCGCCGACCGCCATGCCCGTAAAAGACGCCTCGGCGATGGGCGTGTCGATCACCCGTCCGGGCCCGTATTTATGCCACAGGCCCTCGGTGACCTTGTAGGAGCCGCCGCGTTCGGCAATCGTCTCTCCCATCAAGAAAACGCGCGGGTCCCGCTGCATCTCTTCGTCGAGGGCCCGCCGGAGGGCTTCGCGGTACATCATTTCGATCATTTCATCCGTCCTCGATCCCCGCTAAAAATTCTTCCACGGCCGGCTCGGGGCTGGCCGCGGCGAACGCCACGGCGGCCTCCAATTCGGCATCCACCTGCGCTTCGATCGCGGCGGCGCGGGAGTCGTCGCCGATGGCCCGGCGCATGCCGGCCATCGGATCGCGTGCCTTCCAATCCGCCAGGATGGCCGGATCCATGTACAGGCCGGGGTCGTTCACGTGATGACCGCCGTGGCGATAGGTCTTGGCTTCGATCAAGGTCGGGCCCTGCCCCCGGCGCGCCCGAGCGACCGCGCCGGCGGTTTCCCGGTAGACGGCGAGGGCGTCGTTTCCATCCACACAGATGCCGGGAACGCCGTAGGCCGGCCCCCGGCCGGCCAAGTCGCAGCAGCCGGTGGCGCACTCAATCGGGGTCGAGACGGCATAGTGGTTGTTTTCCAGCAGATAGATCACCGGCAGCCGATAAATTCCGGCCAGGTTCAGGGATTCGGCAAAGACGCCGTTGTTGGAGGCGCCGTCGCTGAAGAAAACCACTACAACCTGATCGGTCCCGCGGACCTTGATTCCCATGCCGGCACCCGTGGCGATCGGAATGCCGGCGCCGACGATGCCGTTGGCACCCAGGTTGTTGACCCGCTTGTCGGAGATGTGCATCGAACCGCCGTGCCCGCGGCAGTAGCCCGTCGCCCGTCCCATGATTTCGGCCATCATCAACTTCAGGTCCGCACCTTTGCTGATGCAGTGGCCATGGCCGCGGTGCGTGCTGACAATGTAGTCCGCGGGGTTCAAGGCCGCGCAGGCACCGGCGGCAACCGCCTCCTGCCCGATGTACGGGTGCAGGTAACCGCGGATCAGACCCTGCCGGTAGAGCTCGATGCACTTGAGCTCGAAGCGGCGCGTGGCATAAATGTTTCGATACACACCGAGCAGGATCGGCTCGGGCGGCCGTGGCCATTCGCCTGCGGCAGGCGGTGGTTGCATGGTCATCTCCCAGAATGCAGTTGGTGCATGCGCAGCCGGAGGTCCGACGAGCCGTCGTCCATTTACGATGTTGACGGTTCAGTCCAGCGTAAAACGAATGCGTTCGGCGATGAAGTCCACCATGCCGCGGGTGGCGGCGCTGAACTCCCGGGCGGTGGCGACCAGCGCAGGATGGGCGTTGAATTCGCCGTTGGTATAGCCGTCCGCGCGGTACCCTCGCTCGAAGTAGGGAATTCTCAGCAGCCGAGACAAGACATCCGGCGGTATCGGCTCGTCGCATTGGCGGCTGAACTCCAGGTCGGGGACTTTGAGCAGCAGCGTCTCTATGAAAGAAGGCGGCAAGGTGTAGACGATATCGGCGCCGGCCATCTTTTCGAGATGCCAGACGCGGGCGGTGCCGTCCACCACCGGACTCACCCGCATCGAGCTGATCAGGATCTTGCCGGGGTAGTCCGCATTCTGCCGGACGAGGTCGTAAGCGCGTTTGATGAGGGCGATCTCGGCCCAGCGCACGTCGCTTTCGCTCAACTCCAGGCCGGCATCGGCCGCCTCCTGCTGCAGAGCACCCAGGGTGCCGAACCGCGAGCTCATGATGGTGATGACCGAACGCCACCCGGTCAGATTCACCCCCGCGGCCCGTGCCTGCGCCAAGCCCTGGGACACCACCTGCATGCAGGCGACGAACTGGGAGATGACCAGCGAGACGGTGTTGTTCGTGGGGATGCCCCGCGCCGTCAACCGTCGGATGGCTTCGTAGCCCTCGGCTGTTCCCGGGATCTTGATCATCACGTTGGGCGCCAGCGCATGCAGCTCCAGGCCCTGCGCGACCATCCCTTCAACGTCATGGCGCAGCCGGGGATCGGTCTGAGCGGAAAAAAAACCGTGGGTCTTGCCGCTGGCCTCGAAAAGGGGAAGGAGCAGCCGGGCTCCGCGGCCTGCGATCTCCTTGTAGGTTTCCCAGAACACCCTCTCGGCGTCGCGGCACTTGCGGGAGCGGATGAAGGTGTCGATCCAGCTGGACCAGGTGGCCGGGTCGTCCTTGATGGCGTTGAAGCTCAGCCGTGGATTGGTGGTGACGCCCCGGAAAAGATTGTCCGTCGGCCGGTTGGAGGGGCAGTAAAGCCGATCCAGCCAGGTCGCCATTTCGGTCGGATCGGCTGATTTCTCAATCATTCGGCGGCGCCAGCTGGCAAAGACCAGCGGCGAGGAGTCCCACCAAAGTTCAGCTTTCGGCTGGACATCCGATAGTTTTTCCAAAACGCTTTTACGGGCCATGAATTCAGCCTTGTTGATCATGCGAATCGATCTCCGCGCGCGTCATGGACGAGTCGGTGCGGAGGGT
>CAZNAX010000048.1:0-4610 GCA_964570965.1 uncultured Desulfatibacillum sp. | reverse complement strand
ACCTTAGCACCATTCATTATCGCTGTAAAGCATTCATCTGCGTGGCAGCGAATCCGGCGAAGCCGAAGGTCACCGGAAAAACTCATGGCGCGGCCAGAAACTCTTCGACGGTCGCCAGGAATACCTTCCGGTTGTCTACGTGTGGCCAGTGTCCCGCGCCGGGGATGGTCACCAGCTGTGCTTGCGGGAAGTTGCATTTGATCTCAGGCCAGTCGCTGTCCCGAATGTAGTCCGATCCGCCGCCCCGGATGAAAAGGCAGGGGCGGGAAAACACGCCGACGGCCACCGGCCCGCAAATCAAAGGCAGGTTGCGCCGGATGGCCTCCAGGTTGACTTTCCAGCGGTATGCCCCGCCCGGCCGATGTGCCAGGTTTTTCAGCAGGAAACGTCGGACAGCGGAGTCCGGGACCGCCTGCCGGAGTTTCGCATCCGCGTCTTTCAGGCTGCCGAGCAATCGAAGGTCCAGTCGCGCGAGGGCCTCGACGGCTTCGCCGTAAGTCGAACGGTAGCCCTTGTGGGTGATGTCCACGACGATCAGCCGCTGCACCCGTTCGGGGTGCAGGGCGGCGAGGCGCAGCGCAACCTTACCTCCCATCGAATGGCCGAGCAGCACCGCCCGGTCGAGCGCGAGCGCGTCCAACAGGGTTTGGATGTCTCCGGCCATTGCATCATAATCAAACTGCGGGCTGTGAAAGGAATTTCCGTGGTTGCGCAGGTCCGGAACATAAACGCAGAAGCGCTGCGAGAGTGCCTTTGCGACCGGGTGCCAGTTGTCCCAGCATCCGAAGAGGCCGTGCAGGATCAGAAGAGGCTCGCCCGCCCCATAGCGCTTGCAGTGCAACATCGCCTTCATTCGAATGCGGCCGGCGGCGGTGTGCCAAGCAAGTGATGGTTGATAGCGACTTCGAGGCGGAAGCGCGCCATGCGCTCGGCCAGTGACACTCGGTAGGCCGCCTGGCCGAGTCGCTCCTCGCCGGCGGCGATGACCCCGCTGCCCGCAATGAGGCAGCAGCCGTTGCCGGCTTGAAGCAGGCCGGGAACCCGATCGGCTCCAGCCTCGACCGCCAGCGCCTGGGAGCTCGCCACCGGCAAGCGCACCTTATAGTAGGCTGACTCGGCATCGATCGGGGCGACCACCGGGTGGCCGCCGGCAGGCGGCGTGCGGGGCCCGGTTTTTGGGATCAGCGCATCCGTTCCCTCGGCCGCGGCCAGAACCGCCATCGCTTCGGCATTCGCCAGGGGGCTGGCTGTGACCATGCAGGTCTTGAACGGGGTGCGGGCGTAGATGAGCCGGTGAATGCGCACATCCGCCGCTTCGGGCAGTCGGGAATGAAGCGACAGACGTTGCAAGGGGGCTTCTACACCCTGGGGAGCGGCGGACATGGGGCAGAAGATCATCTCGTCGGTGGAGAGCTTGCGGCTCATGGAGCCGGTGCCGAACGCGCCCAGCCCGAGGTCGAAGTTATACGCAAGCCACGCATTGAACTCGCTGCGGACGTCCGCGCCGGTCGTCGGCGCCAGGGGTCGCTCCAGGTCATCCATGCGGCGCGGCGAGTATGCGCAGACCGCTTCTTGGGTATCCGCGCAACGGACGGCCTTCTGAAGCGCCACGGTGTCGACTCCCCGCCGCCGCAACGCCATGACCACGATCGCGCTGTGTTCCAAAACGCTCAGGTAGTGCAGGCAATGCTCGAGGCTCGGCCCGCAGGCAAACGGCCCATGGCCTTTGACGAGGGTGAGAGGGGCGCGGCTCAGGTAGACGGGGATCCGCTGCTCCATCTCGGGAGAGCCGACCGTGCTTTGGAAAACGCCCACCGGGACGGCTCCGACCAGTCCTGCGCCCCAGACATCCACCGGCTGGAAGAGATACTCCATCGGCTCAGACTCCGGAAGGACGATGGGGCTCAGGAAGGCCGGCTGTTCGGCGGTTTCAAAGCCGAGCAGGGTGCTGGCGATCGCGTGGCAGTGCACGCAGGCGTTGACGCCGGGCAGCTCCAGCACCCGGCGATGGGTGTTCGCCTCGGATGACGGTCGGACAGATCCTTCCCCGCGCAGGTCGTCGAAGCGCACGGCGACGAGGTCGGCCGGAGTGAGGTCACCGCAGGGGGCTCCAGAGGCGGTGATCCAAAAGCGCTGGGCGTTTTGGGGATCGCGACACGACATGTTGCCACTGTGGGAGTTGTTGAGGTTCACGCGCATGAGCGCGGAACCGACGGTATGGAATCGGGGGTGGATGGCGTCAAGGTCGCTGGGCGTGGCCATGGGGGCTATCAGAACGGTGTTCGCTTGCAACGGTCCAGGGCGGGCACGACTCGGGCGTTAGGTTTTGCCGCCGCCTGGAGCTTGCTCTGCGGATCTCCAAAGGAAGTCTGCCGGGATCGGGCCGGCTGAAATTTTTGGTCGGGGCGGTCAGATTTGAACTGACGGCCCCCTGCTCCCAAAGCAGGTGCGCTACCAGGCTGCGCCACGCCCCGACGGACCAACGGTTAACACGCCTGGGCGCTTTTAGCAAGCCGGCGGCACGAAAGCGGGGGAGCTTTGTCGGCGTGTGTTGACATCGTTGATTTTTGACTTTATACTGAACCAAAAGCGTGAAAAAATTATCTTTATGTAGTTTTTACCCGCTGATGGAGCCCCTCGCAGGCTCAGGTGGGCTTTTTCTTGCCTAAAACGGCGTGATGCCACCGACGAGCGAGAGTGGCGGAACTGGTAGACGCACTGGATTTAGGATCCAGCTCTGGCGACAGAATGGGAGTTCAAGTCTCCCCTCTCGCACCATATTCGGCGTCCCTCAAATCGGCGACCCATCCCCTCCGGGAAAACTATTACGTTAGGAAGGCATGGTATCAATGCAGGTAACCGTTGAAGACATCAGCAGCGTCAAGAAAACCCTTCATGTCGAGATCCCCCGCGAAGAGGTCGTTCGTGAGATCGACAGGGCCTATGACGAAATCAAGAAGAGCGCCAAGATTAAAGGCTTCCGGCCCGGAAAGGTTCCGCGGTCGGTATTGGAAAAAATGTTCCGGAAGGACGTCCTGGCCGATGTGTCCTCGCGGCTGATCCAAAGCTCCTTCATCGATGCGGTCAAAGAGAAAGACCTGCGGGTGGTCGGCCGACCCCAATTGGACCCACCGGAAATTGACCTTTCGCAGCCTTACAAATATGCCGCGACCGTCGAGGTAACGCCTTCGATCGCAGACTTCGATTTGAAGGGGATGAAGCTGAAGCGCTCCGTTTACGCGGTCAGCGCGATAGAGATAGACGCCCAGGTGAAGATGCTTCAGAAAAATCTGGCCCGGCTGCAGAAGATCACCGATAGTCGTCCCGTGCGGGAGGGCGATCATCTGTTGCTGGATTTCGAGGGCTTTAAAGACGGCCGGCCGTTCGCGGGCGCCCCCAAGACCGAAAATTTCACCCTGCAAGTGGGGGCCGGCGCCGTTCTCAAGGAGTTCGACCAGCAGTTGATTGGCATGGCCGCCGGCGAGATGCGCGAATTTCCGGCGACCTTCCCGGCCGATTACGCCAACAAGGCGTTGGCCGGCCAAACCCTGCAGTTCAAGGTGAAGCTGAGCGAAATCCGCGAGGAGATCCTGCCGGAGATCAATGACGAATTTGCCAAAAGCGCCGGCCGCTTCGAAACGCTCGAGGATCTCAAACGGGGAATCACCGCCAACCTGACGCAGGGATACGAAAAACGGGTCGAGCAGGAACTCAGCGAGCAAATCTTCACCGGTTTGCTCGATCGGGCCCAGTTCGAGGTGCCGGAGGCGCTGGTGGAAATGGAGCTCGACGGCATCGTCGAGGAGGCCGAACGCTCCTTTGCCTACCGCAATACGTCCCTGGAAGATGCCGGACTGTCCCGTGAGATCATCTCGGAGAAATACCGCGATACGGCGCTGAAGCAGGTCAAGCGCCACCTGATCCTGGGCAAGATCATCGATCAGGAAAAACTTGAGCTGAGCGACGACGAACTCAAGGAGGCCATGCAGAAGATGGCCGACAGCTTCCAGCAGCCGGTGGCGGAGATTCAGCGATACTACCGCGAGAATCCCGAAAAGCTTGGCGGCTACAAGCATGCGTTGCTGGAAAAGAAAGCGATCAAGCTCGTCCTCGACGGCAGCACAATCGAGGACGTCGGGCCCGCATCGCGTTAGGAGTCGATGCGCCAACCCACGCGGCATGCAGCGATTCATCTGAGTGACGAAACCGAACCAGAAGGAGAAACCGAGTGCCACTGATTCCCATGGTCATCGAACAAAGCAGCCGCGGCGAGCGGGCCTACGACATCTATTCCCGATTGCTGAAAGACCGGATAATTTTTCTGGGCTCGGCGATGAACGACGAAGTTGCCAATCTGCTGATTGCGCAGCTGCTATTTCTCGAATCCGAAGATCCGGACAAGGACATCAATTTCTATATCAACTCACCTGGAGGCCTGGTGACCGCCGGTCTGGCGGTTTACGACACCATGCAGTATATCAAACCTGACATTGCTACGGTTTGCATCGGCCAGGCCGCCAGCATGGGGGCCTTGCTGCTGACGGCAGGTGCCCGCGGCAAGCGCTACTCGCTGCCCAATGCGCGGATTTTGATCCACCAGCCGATGGGCG
>CAZNAX010000047.1:0-18979 GCA_964570965.1 uncultured Desulfatibacillum sp. | reverse complement strand
GGACCATCTCGGCTTCGGCGATTTTGTCTTCCGCCGTCCGGACGGTGCCGTAATCTCGCGAGCCGCGAACATGCGCGCCCTCGAAAAGAAGATGGCCGAAATCCCGGAAGAAAGCTTCGTCCACCACTGCAACCGCAACGACTTCTCCCGCTGGCTTTTCGCCCGCACCGAAATCACCCTGGCGAGCAAAGTGCGGC
Source organism: uncultured Desulfatibacillum sp. (assembly GCA_964570965.1). Taxonomy (GTDB): domain Bacteria; phylum Desulfobacterota; class Desulfobacteria; order Desulfobacterales; family SpSt-501; genus SpSt-501. The sequence goes on along the minus strand of CAZNAX010000047.1, from coordinate 18,782 downwards.
CGCTGCGGGACGCGGATTTCCAGAGCGTCGCCAGTCATCGCGAATACCTGATTTCCATCATCCGCAGCCGGCGCAGCCGGCGCCAGAAGGGCATCGTCGTTAATTTCGAAGCCGGCGATTTCGACCTGGATGCCGAGTTTTTCAAGACCGGCAAGGGCAGCCTCGGCGGCAAGGCCCGCGGCCTGGCCTTCATGGCCAACCTGCTGCAGCGCGTCAGCGCCATCCACGACGCGTATCCCGGAGTCACGATCTGCATCCCCCAGACGTTCGTGATCACCACCGAAGGCTTCGACGCCTTCCTGGCGGAAAACGACCTCAAGCGCTTCGCCACCCGCGAGGCCCCGGACGAGGCGGTGGCCGAGGCGTTCCGCAGTGCAGCGGTCCCCCAGGCGATCGCCGACGACCTGCGCGCTTACCTGGCGCGCGTGTCCTACCCGTTGGCCGTGCGCTCGTCGAGCCTGCTCGAGGACGCCAAGTTCCGGGCTTACGCCGGGCTTTACCGCACCTGCATGCTGCCCAACGACCATCCCAGCCTGGACGTCCGCCTGAAGCAGCTGCTCGCCGCCATCAAGCTGGTATATGCCTCCACCTATTTTCAAAGCCCCAAAGCCTTTTCGCGCCGGGTCGGCCACCGCACCGAAGAGGAAAAGATGGCCGTGATCGTCCAACGGCTCGTGGGCGAAACCTGCGGCCGGCATTTCTATCCGGCGGTTTCGGGGGCGGCTCAGTCCTACAACTACTATCCCTTCGGTCCGATGAAACCCGAGGAGGGGATCGCCACCATCGCGCTCGGCCTGGGCAAAACCGTCATGGAAGGCGAAAAGGCCCTGCGGTTCTGCCCCCGGCATCCGCAGGTCTTGCCGCAGCGCTCGACCGTCGCCGACATCCTGGACAACTCCCAGCGATTCTTTTACAGCCTCAAACTCGGAGGCCCTTACCCGGCCGCACTCGGGATCAACGAGGATGCGAACCTGGAAAAAAGGGAGCTGGCGGATGCCGCCGACGACCCGCCGGTGCGGTCGCTCTCCGGCTATTTCCTGCACGGCGAAAACCGCATCCGGGAAAGCTACGACCCCCACGGCCACCCGGTGCTGACTTTTGCTCCGGTTCTGAAATACGACCTTTTCCCGCTGGCGCCGATACTGGCTGACGTGCTCGCCTTGGGGCAGGAGGGCATCGGCAGCCCGGTCGAACTCGAGTTCTCCGTGAACCTGAAGCAATGCGGCGGGGGTCCTCCGGAGTTCGTTCTGCTCCAGCTGCGGCCGATGACCACCCGGGCCGAGCTCGTGCAGGTGGACATCCGCGAAGAGGATTTCCTCAGGGCCTTCTGCGCGTCCTCGCAAGCCCTCGGCAACGGTGAGAAGGTCGACATCGCCGACGTCGTCTTCGTCAAACCGGACGCCTTCGATGTCCGTCGCACCCCGGAGATCGCCCGCGAAATCGGCCAGCTCAATGCCGGGCTGGTGCGCGCGCAACGCAAATACCTGCTGATCGGCCCCGGCCGCTGGGGCTCGGCCGACCGCTGGCTGGGGATCCCGGTGAGCTGGGCGGAGATCTGCGGGGTAGGCGCCATGGTGGAGACCACGGCGGCGGAGCTTAAGGCCGACCCTTCCCAGGGCTCGCATTTTTTCCACAACATCACCACCCTGGACATCACCTACTGCACGGTGGACCCCGAAAAGGGTGACCGGCTGGACTGGGCCTGGATAGGTTCCCAACCTCTGGCGGCGGAAACCCGCCACGTGGCGCATGCACGCCTGCCGCAGCCGTTTGTGATCAAGGCGGACGGGCGCAGTTCGAGATGTGTGATGTATGTGAAAGACGGTTGAATGGTCGGCCGGTTCACGGTTCACGGTTGGAAAAGCATCAATACCATCTTTTAAGGCGAAAATTGAAGACACCCAAAGAGAATAACTGGCTCACGGCATTAGTGGCGGACGGGGACGGCCGCATCTTCGACCTTCCCGGGTATGCCGCCGTGGGCATGGCAGGAGAGGACTTGGCGCCGCTGACATCGGAGCAGACCATCGGCATGCCGTTCGGCAGCGAGCTGATGTATCTGCCGGACCGGGTGCCCGTGCTCTTTAACCTTGCCAGCGGCGAGCTCCAGGAGGTCTCCGCAAACCCCCTCTCTTTAGGCGAGCCCATCTATCCGGTGGCTGTTTTCAACTCGCCCGGGCATGTGATCACCCATGTCAGCGCTTACCGGGAGCGATCGCGGGCGCGGTGTCTGCCGCTGTTTTCCTACGGCGCCGTGGGCTGGCAGCGGGGCAAGTTCCGGTCGGCCGTCCAGGTGGTGGACCGCGAGCCGCGCCAGGATCTGCGGCGCATGCCGCCGGCCGAGGTCCGCGCCGGGGTCAGGGCTTTGCGCAAGCGCATGCCGGAAAACCGCCTGAGGCTGCACCTGGAAACCTGCGCCCTCACCTACGGCTGCCCGGCCGGCAAGAATTTTTTCCTGGGCCGTTACGAAGCCCCGCTTCCGACCGCCGTCACCTGCAACGCCCGCTGCCTCGGCTGCCTGTCGCTGCAGACGAAAAGCGGGATCAGCTGCACCCAGGAGCGCATCGCTTTCACCCCCACCTCCGCGGAAATCGCGGAGGTGGCTTTGTTTCACATCGGGCGGGTGAAAAAAGCGGTAGTGAGCTTCGGGCAAGGCTGCGAAGGCGAGCCTTTGTCGGCGGCTCGAGTCATCGAGCCTGCCATCCGGCTCATCCGCTCCGCAACAGGGCGCGGCACGATCAACCTGAACACCAACGCCAGCCTTCCGGAGGTGGTCGGCCGGCTTTGCGAGGCGGGGCTGGACAGCATCCGCGTCAGCCTGAACAGCATGCGCAGGGAGTGCTACGAGGCTTACTTCCGGCCCAAGGCCTACACCTTTACAGACGTCCTGAGCAGCATCGACGCCGCTCTCGAAAGAGGCAAATTCGTCTCGATCAACTACCTGAACAGCCCGGGGTTTACGGACACACCCGAGGAGGCCGAGGCCTTTCTCGCCTTCATGGAGGACCATCCCATCCACATGATCCAGTGGCGCAATCTCAATTACGACCCGATCCGCTACTGGAAGGCCATGGACGCCGCCGCGCCGCTCGGGGTGCCGATCGGCATGGAGGCTTTGATCCGGGGAATCCGCAGCAGCTACCCGAATCTCAAGTTCGGCTACTTCAATCCGCCGCAGGAGAAGTTCAGGGTATGAACTACATCGAAACCAGAGTGACCTTCGACCACCCGGAGCTGCAGCTGGCCGGCGATTTGATCGCGTGCGTCTTTTTTGACTTCGAACTCCAGGGGGTGGTGGTGGAGGACCCCTCGCTCGATCCCGAGGAGGAGTGGGCCGAGGACGCCGTGGCGCGGCCGGCGGCCCATGCCGTGGTCGGTTACCTGCCCGAGGACGAACGTCTGGACCGACGGCGCCTGAAGCTGGAAAAGGAAGTCGGCCGGCTGGGAAACCACATCGGCCTAGTCTATCGCATCAGCTACCGGAAGGTCGATGAGCAGGACTGGGCCGAGTCCTGGAAGGCGTTCTTCTGGCCGCAGAAGATCGGCGAGCGCATCGTGGTCAAGCCTTCCTGGCGCGACTACAAGGCCGGGCCGGGGGAGATCGTGCTGGAGCTCGATCCGGGCATGGCCTTCGGAACCGGGACGCATCCCACGACCGCGCTTTGCGTCCAGCTCATCGAGCGCCATCTGAAAACCGGCGACACGTTTCTGGATATCGGCACCGGCTCCGGCATTCTCATGCTGGCTGCCGCCAAACTCGGCGCGGGGCGGGTCTGCGGCGGAGACCGTGACGGGACGGCCGTGCGCGTTGCGGCTGAAAACCTGCGGCGCAACGGCGTAGACTGGCCATCCGTCTGCCTGGCCCAAGGGGCTTTAGCTGCCCCGTTCAAAGGCCGGTTCGATGTGGTGGCTGCCAACATCCTCACCCATGTCATCATCGAACTGCTCGGTGATATATCGAGTCTGCTTAAACCCGGCGGCCGATTCATCTGCTCGGGGATCATCGACCCGAACCGGGACCTCGTCGCCGACAAGATGAGGGAGGCGGGCCTGGAACTCGTCGAAATCCTCCAGAAGGAGGGATGGGTGGCGTTGGCGGGGCGATACAAATGACGGGTTCACGGTTCAGCGGTTCACAGTTCACGGTTGGGAAAAAATGAGAATCAGCCGATTTGAAGATATCGAGGCGTGGCAGTTGGCACGGGAACTGACAAGAAAGGTTTATCGGCTGACCCAAAAGCAAGCCTTTGCTAAAGATTACGGACTTAAGCGACAAATTCAGGAAGCCGCCGGGTCGTCAATGCACAATATCGCAGAAGGGTTCGACTCAGAAACTAATGCCGAGTTCATTCGGTTCTTGCGATACGCCAAACGTTCTTGCACAGAGGTACAAAGCGAACTTTATATCGCTTTGGACGAAGCGCATATTTCCAAAGTTGAATTCGATGATACGTATGAACAGGGCAGGCGCACGCGCGCAGCCATTCGCGGGTTCATCAACTATCTCGAGAAGCATAAATCACGTACCCAGAAGCCAACCGTTGAACCGTGAACCGTGAACCATTGAACCTCAATAAAAAGCCATGCGAATTCTCCTCGTCGAAGACGACCCCAAAATCGCTTCCTTCATCCTCAAGGGCTTGAAGGCCGAGGGGTTTGCCGTGGACCATGCCGTCGACGGCGAGCAGGGCCTGGACCTTGCCCTGACCGAACCCTACGCCGCCGCAGTCGTCGACGTCCTGCTGCCCAAGCTGAACGGGCTCGATCTGATCCAGGCCCTGCGCCGCGAGAAGGTGAGCACGCCGGTGATCGTGCTGAGCGCCAAGGGAACCGTGGAGGACCGGGTGAAAGGCCTTCAGACCGGAGCGGACGACTACCTCACCAAGCCCTTCGCCTTTTCCGAGCTACTGGCCCGGATCCAGGCCCTGATGCGCCGGCACACCGGGGCGCCCGAACCGACGAAGCTTTCCTTTGCCGATCTTTCGATGAACCTGATCACCCGCGAGGTTTTCCGGGGGAGGAATCGCATCGAACTGCAGCCGCTGGAATTCTCGTTGTTGGAGTACCTGCTGCGCAGCGCCGGCCGGGTGGTTTCCAAGACCATGATCATGGAAAACGTCTGGGACTATCACTTCGACCCCCAGACCAACGTGGTCGAGTCCCGAATCTACAAGCTGCGGGAGAAAATCGACCGAGACTACCCGGTCAAGTTGATCCATACCGTGCGCGGAGTGGGATATGTTCTTAAAGCGTTTGATTGAAATCCGTCGCACGCTGGCCTTCCGCTTAACCCTATGGTATGCTGGCATTTTTATCTTTTCCGCCGCGGTCGCCTTCGTCTTTTTCTATTACCTCATCTCCGCAACCCTCCGCGGCCGCACCGACCAGGACCTCCTGGCGGAAGTACGCGCCTTTTCCTCGGTAATGACCCTGCAGGGGGTCGAAGCGGTCAAACGGCAAGCCCTGTTCGAATCCCGCGCGGCGGGCGAAAAAAAGATATTCGTGCAGCTGCTTTACCCCGACGGCCGATTGTTTTCATCCTCCAACATGTCCTATTTCCAAAACATTCCCGTTTCCATTGAGGCGATCCGGCGCATGCTTGAGCAGGGCGAGCCTCTTTTCGCCACTGTGAGCTCACCGGACCACCGCCTCGAGATCCGCGTGGTCTATGCCCTGCTCGGGCCGGGACTCATCATCCATCTCGGCCAGGCCATGGACGACTTGACTCGCTTCATCGAGGCCTTCCAACGCATTTTCGTCGTGACCATGGCCGGCCTGTTCGCCTTAGCGGTGGCTTTCGGATGGTTCATGGCGCGTCGGGCGCTGGCCGGCGTCGAAACCGTCACTCGAGCGGCCCAACGGATTGCCGCCGACGGCCGCCTGGCTGAACGCGTGCCGGCAGGCAGGGGCGGGAATGAAATTGACCTGCTGGCCGCGACTTTCAACCGCATGCTGGACCGCATCCAGGGCCTGGTGAGCGGCATTAAGGAGATGACCGACAATATCGCCCACGACCTGAAAAGCCCCATCACCCGCATCCGCGGCCAGGCCGAGCTCACACTCTCCTCCCGCGGGGCGGCCGATGAATACGAAGCCATGGCGGCCAGCGCCATCGAAGAGTGCGACCGACTGCTTGAAATGATCAACACCATGCTGTTCATCTCCCGTACCGAGGCGGGGGTGACCCAGCCGGAGTTCAGGGAGATGGATCTGGCCGCGGTGGTGCGGAACGCCTGCGGGCTTTTCCAGTCCCTGGCGGAAGACAAGCAGATCGCGCTCACATGGGACGCACCCGAGCGGCTCGATGTCACCGGCGATGTCCGCCTCATCCAACGGATGTTGGGAAACCTCCTGGACAACGCCATCAAGTACACCCCTGAGGGCGGATCGGTGGGCGTGTCGCTCCAGACCAACCCGGACCGCTCCGTTGTCATTGCCGTTCGGGACTCCGGCGCAGGCGTTTCCGAAAAGGATCGGCCCCGCATCTTCGAGCGTTTCTATCGCGGCGACCCCAGCCGCTCCCGGGCCGGAACCGGGCTGGGCCTGAGTTTTGCCCGTGCCGTGGCCCGCGCCCACGGGGGCGAGATTACCCTTGAAAGCAGCCAACCATCCGGCGCCACATTCAGGGTCGAGATCCCCCAAACAGCACTTCCGGGCCCATCCGCCTGAGATCTTCCGCCAAAAATGGTGCTGGCAAGGCCGGTTTTCCGAAAGCGATAGCGAGCAGCCTTGGCACCCTGGAAAAAAGCCTGACACCGGCGGCGTCGGAGAGGGTCCGCCCTGGGTCGTCAAGTAAGTATTTTATATTATTTCAATTAGTTGATAGGGATGCTGGACCCGGCTTATGGCATGGCTCTTGCTGAGGCATTAGGCTTGACATGAAATTCATTATTTGCGATTTTGATGGTAGGATATATGGGCAACCGCTCAAGAAACTTGCTGGACTAAATTGCGGCGATTTCAAAATCGCCCGCATAGAACAGGAGGCATCTCATGGCTGAAATCAAGGCGCGGCCGCAAGCGGAACCGGATGTTGTGGTTATCGAGAGCGGCAAGACCACTCTCAGAGACCTCTACAAAAAAGAAGACTGGATGGCCGTTTGGATGGGCTTTTTGCTTCTCATCATCGGACTGCTCATCTACCTGCCGCGGCCGCCCGAAAAAGCGGCCGAAATCCCCAAGTATAATGCCACCATGAAGGAAGAGGCCGCCAAGGCGCCTTTCAAAACGATCGAGTGGCACAACGCGTCGTCCGCCAAACGCGGCGTTCGCGCCACCAATCAGGATTTCGCCAAGACCATCCAGAGCTTCCTGTCCGCCCCCAGCGACTGGAACACCAACCCCATCGACGCGCTTTACCGAAGTGAGGAAACCGCCAAGGCCATGGGCGCCCCCTTCAAAGAGGCGGCGGACAAGGCCAAAGCCGCCGCCGAAGCCGCCCTGGCCGGCGCTAAGACCGCCCAGGCGGCAGCCGCGGCCGCCGGATTCAAGGACGCAACGCTCAACGCCGCGGCCGAAAAAGAGATCAATGCCTGGCAGAAGGCCAAGGACGCGGCCTCCAAAGCCGATGGCAAAGTCAAAGTCAAATCCTATAACCGCGTACCCTACCTGATCGGCCTGTGCATCGCTCTGGCCGTTTTCTTCGGCATCGGCAAGGCCATCATGGGAACCCCGTTCGGCCAGTTCGTCGTCGGCTTCCCGGCGGTCTTCTTTCTCGCCATATTGGCCTACATGGCCGAGACGCAGGCCCTGATGAAATACTGGGGCTTCGGCTTTCCGCTGTGGGCCATCGTATTCGGCCTGCTCATCAGCAATACGGTCGGCACCCCCAAGTGGATGATGCCGGCGGTCTGCACCGAATACTACATCAAGACCGGCCTGGTTCTGCTCGGCGCCGAAATTCTGTTCAACAAGATCCTGGCCATCGGCAAGCCCGGCATCTTCATCGCCTGGATTTGCACGCCGGTCACCCTGATCCTGACCTACTGGTTCGGCCAGAAGATCGTCAAGATGCCTTCCAAGACCCTGAACATCACCATCTCGGCCGACATGTCGGTCTGCGGCGTCTCGGCCGCCATCGCCACCGCCGCGGCCTGCCGGGCCAAGAAGGAAGAGCTGACGCTGGCCATCGGCCTTTCCATGGTCTTCACCGCCATTTGCATGGTGGGACAGCCGGCCTTCGCCAAGCTGGTGGGGATGCCGGAGATCCTGGCCGGCGCCTGGATGGGCAGCACCATCGACTCCACCGGCGCCGTGGCCGCGGCCGGTGCCTTTTTGGGTCAAAAGGCCCTCTACGTCGCCGCCACCATCAAGATGATCCAGAACGTGCTGATCGGTGTCGTGGCTTTCTGCGTCGCCGTGTACTGGTGCGCGAAGGTGGATTGCACCCCCGGTCAGAGCGTGAGCTGGTGGGAGATCTGGTACCGCTTCCCGAAGTTCGTGATCGGATTCATCCTCGCTTCGATCGTCTTCTCCATCATCGACCAGAGCGTGGGCAAGGACATGAGCACCGTCATGATCGACCACGGCGTGCTGCGCGGCTTCACCCGCATCGCCCGCGAGTGGTTCTTCGCCCTCGCGTTCACCTGCATCGGGCTTGAAACCAACTTCCGGGAGTTCGGCCCCTACTTCAAGGGCGGCAAGCCCATCACCCTTTACGTCTTCGGGCAGTCCTTCCAGCTCGGCTTCACCCTCCTGGTGGGATATATCATGTTCTACATCATCTTCCCGGAGATCACCGCCGCCATCTAACGGCATGACTGTAAAGTGCGCATACGCAGAAAACTTTGACTGCGGGGCGGAAGTCCCGCAGTCAAAGTTTTCTCGCTGGCTTAAACTGCTTGTCGGGTTTGTTTTGATCTGGGGGTTCATATTCGGTGTCGGGTCCCTCGCTCAGCTCTTGCCTGGCGCCAAGCACATGGCACGCGTGATCGACGAGCGCGGCCTGCGGGCCACCGCCGTCTACTATACGGACTTCGAGGAGCCGGCCGAGGGATCGGAATTCATCCGCGACCGCCTCGATTATGTGCCTCGTGAAAAATAGCCGTCAACTTCCGAACCTAGACTCATCGCCGAATCACCATCAATTCTTGCCTCTGTCCGGCCACCCATGAAGGGCTTGGAACGCAAAAAAGAGCTCATTCTCCAGAGCGAGCTGGCTTTTGCCAATGCCGTTGGCGCCGCCGTGTTCGAGAAGCCCAAGGTCAGTTTCTGGATGGTGCTGGTCCCGCTGCTGTTCCTCTATTTCATCTACCGCATGCAGAAATTCAAGAGCGGCCGCATGAACTTCGACCGCGAGTTCATGACCACCCGCCGGAAGGCCTTGGATCTGGCGGTCAAGGCCGTGGAGGCGGATGCCAAACCGGATATCGATCAGATTGCCGGGCAAACCGGCCTGATGAGCGTCCTCGAACGGCCCTATGCGTCCTGGCTGAAGGCGCTGGTCGACTATTACACGGACCTGCTGGCCGCAACTGGCGACAGCTTCGAATCCTTGGTGCGATCCGCCTACCGCAACCGCACCAATTATCTGCTGACCCTCAACCGGCTCAACACGGTTGAAAAGGACTTCTACGCCGCCCTGAAACCCCAAATGGCCGCAACCGAAGGGGCGGCCGCCATCATCGCCACCATCGAAGAGCATTCCCGGCGGTTGCGGCGGGAGCTGGCTGAAAGCATCTTCGCTTGAATCGCCGCCCCGGAAATATGCGCCCCATCCGGCTGCGGATGGCATTTTTTCTGCTCATGATGATGCTATACATTTCGTCCGCCGCTGGGGCCGGCGACACCGCCGGTTGGCAGCAGTTCGAACGGCGCGTGCGGGACGGCGAAATCGGCACGGCCGAAGGCCTCGCCGAGATCGCGAACTGGGCCGAGATCCTGGAACAAAGCTACCCACCCGAAAGGTTTGACCCACGCATCTCTTTCCCTCTTCGGGAATACGGGCTTGCATCGATCGGGGGGAAAAACGGTGAGGGTTACAAACCGGCGGGCTATGAGTTTTTAGGCGGCAACCGCCACAAAGGCCACCCGGCCCAGGACATTTTCATTCGTGACCGCAATCAAGACGGGCTGGACGACCGGACCGGGCGACCGGCAGAAGTGCTGGCGCTGGCGGACGGCGTGGTGCTTTCGACATTCACGCAGTGGGCGCCGGATGAACGGCACCGGCATATCCGCGGCGGAAACTCCGTCTGGGTCTATCACCCCGCCCTCAAGGTGTTCTCCTATTACGCCCACCTGCATGAGATCAAGGTCAAGCTGGGCGACGAAGTGGCGGGCGGCGCGGTGATTGCGACCCTGGGCCGCACCGGCACCAACGCCCACCCGCCTCGCTCCCCCACCCACCTGCACTTCATGCTGCTGCGGGCGAAGGACATGACGCCCATGGATGCCTATCCGCTGCTCGCCAAGGGCCCATGAGTCAATCGGCCCGTGAAGGGCAAGCGGTCAGTTTCCTCTCCCCAGAATATCGAGCAATTCCCCGCGGGCCTCTTGCGAGAGGCCGAACCCGCCGACTTCGGCCTTGAGTCTCTCGAGCGTTCCGAAGCGGCCGAGGTAGCCGTTGACGCGGGCGGCCGCAGTGGAGTCCATCAGCTCGGCGTCCTTCGGGTAGTAGCGCTGCAGCTCCTTCAGCAATCGCTTGTTCTGACGCAGGTAGTATTTTTGGTGATAGGCCTCCGCGGGATAAAACCGGCTGAAAAGCACCAACTCGGTGCGTATGGACCTTTTGAGTTTCGCCGCCAGGTGCTCCCGGCTCTCCTCGGCCAGGCGCTTCTGGTCGTCGTTGTGGTAGAAGACAGCCGCCTTGTACTGCGTAGACCAGGCCCGGCTCGTCGGGTCGTGTTCGCTCCAAAAGACCTCCAGGAGCCTTTCGTAGGAGATGCGTTCAGGGTCAAAATCGACCTCGATGGTCTCCGTGTGGTCACCCAAACGATGGTAGGTCGGGTTCTCGCGGGTTCCACCGGCGTACCCCACCCGTGTCCGGATCACTCCTTCAAGGACTCCAAACCTGGAGTCCGGGCCCCAGAATCAGCCCAGGGCAAAGGTAGCGGTCTCCAGGCGGCCCGACACGGCGGCGTCGATGGGCGGCACTTCTTTATCGGATGGCAGGGGGCCGCCCGATGAAGGTCCTCCCGGCTGGGCATCCGTCAGTCTGCCGGAACCAATGACCCCCAGCAATGCAAGCAGGAAGACGGTTAAACGGTTCTTCATGGTATTCCTCCTTATTCGGACTGGAACAACCAAACTTCAGTCGAAGATAACCATCCAATCCTGACGCGCCACTGCAACGCGCCATGCTTGGGAGTTGCTTTAAAAATTGGCTTTTGTAACCTGAGTCTGCTAATTTTCCATCATTTGATATGCTGCCGCAAGATCCCAAAAAAATGATTTATGAGCTGCGCCTTCTGGCCACGGAGTCGGCAACGGGTTATTTCGGATGCCTCCCCGGGATGGACCTCGGTTATGAGGGCTTTCTGGACTTCGCGCGTCGCCATCCGAACGACGAGTTCATGCGCAGGCATCTCCTGCGCATCATACAAGAATGGAATGAGGCTGATCTGAAACGGACGATCGCCGGCATCGATGCGGATGATCACTTCATCCAGGCGCTGCTGTGGGAGGTGTGCCAGGTTCGCCCCGATCCTAAGAAATATCAGCGGAATTTTCCCCCGAGCAGGCTGAAATCCCTGGCAGCGCACACGCCCTTGATTGACCTTAAGACCCATCTTCTCAGGAATCGCGGCCTGCATCAAAACTGGATCGTGCTTTTCCGCGAAAACATTTTTAACCACCGGCCGCTGCCGGACCCGGCAACCATCGAATGGGCGCCGCCTTCCTCCGGCGCCTGCGTCAAGAATCTCCTGGAACCGCGCGCGACGCTGAAGCAGATCTTTGATCAATCGCTTCCGCTTTCGGATGAGACCGTTGCTCCCCGGCTTGCTGCGGAGCAGGTTCACGCTCTGGCCCTGGAACGCCTGCGGCAGGCCGGGGTAGCCGTCGGCGATGAAATGCGCCACACCGCTTCACTGAGTCCGATCGCCCTGCTGCGGCGCTGGCAGATGAAGACATCGGTCCGTATGGGCCGGCATGATTTTGCGCTGTCGGGAGAACTCACGGCCTACGGCCGAGGGATCGATTTCGAGGCGGCGCGGGCGGCCTGTGTCATGGAGGTGGTCGAGCGCTGCTCGTCCTTCGCCAGTTTCGATGGGCGTGGCCCGGCCGGATATGCCCACCCGCCGCAAGTGATGCATGGCCGGCTTTCGGATCTTCGGCGGGACCAGGTGGCCGCGCTCGACCCCAACGACCTGGCCTTGGAGGCGCCTTACCGGAACGAGCCGCTTTACTGGGTGGAGGCCCAGGAGCAGACCCGGACGGGATCCCGGTCGATATTCATCCCGGCCCAGTGCGTGTTTCTTTTCTGCAACCTAGACGAAATCAAGCTTTTCTCGGCGCTGGGCTCCACCGGGCTGGGCGCCGGGGTGGCGATGGCGGGGGCCAAGCTCAGCGCGCTGAGCGAAGTCGTCGAGCGGGACTGCGAGGGGACGACGCCCTTCGACCGTGGGCTTTGTTTTGAAATCGAAACCCGGGATGAACGCCTGGCGGCCCTGCTTGAAAGCTATCGTTCAAACGGCATCCATCTCCAGTTTCAGGACCTTACGCCCGCCATGGGGCTGCCCTGCTGCAAGTGCTTCGTGGTGGCCGCCGACGGCCAGATCGCCAAGGGCACGGGCGCCCACCTGGATGCCCGGCGCGCGCTGCTCGCAGCGCTCACCGAGACCCCCTTTCCCTATCCCGGAGGCCCTCCGTCCAGGCCCGCCATGGAAGATCTGGTGCGCGTTCCGGTCGAAGCCTTGCCCAATTACGCCTGCGGTGCTCCCGAGGAGGATCTGCGGACGATGGAAACCCTCCTGCTCGCCAACGGGTTTCGCCTGATCTACGCCGACCTCACGCGCAGGGACCTGGGTCTCCCGGTCGTGCGGGCGATTGTGCCGGGCATGGAAATCCTGGCCGATTTCGACCGCCACTCGCGGGTCCATCCCCGGCTTTATGCCAATTATCTCAGACTGACCTCGAAGAAATGACCCCGGACGAACGACGCCCGACGAACCCGTATGTGTTCAACCGGGTGATCAAAATTCCGGGTCGGGCTCCCACCCCATTTCGACCGCGAGCCAGTGCGGCAGGAGCATGATGGACCGGGAGAAGTCGAGTCCGGCAGCTTCGATCTCGGCCCTGAAGAGCTGCGACGACGGCTGCGTCGCGTGCAGGATGGATGTGAGCACCACGGGTGTCTGTTCGACGGGCCGATGATCATGCGACGGGCGGCAGGCGGAAGGATCCGAGCTGACGTAATGCGTCCGACAAATGACCGGCCGGACCGGGTAGCTGCTGCAGGTTCGGTCCACCAGCAGAGGGCAGCAGGGCTCGTCGCCGGAAAGCTCCAAGCCTCCGTCCTGCACGGCCGGAGGATCCCCCTGCCGCCGGGCGCCGTCCCACGCAAGCCACTGCTGGGTGCGTCGCTTGAGGTCGCTGATCTGCTGCACGGAGAACGTGCGCCTGATGTATTGACCCAGGGCATGGGCCTCGGTCGGATTCATTTGAATATGCTGCCCGCAACAGCTGCAACATCCCCGTTCACAGCTTGCCACGATGCCCTCTTCACGACGCAGCCGGCCGAGTTCGCGCCCGGTCGCCTCATCGATGCGGTCATACAGCCCCCGCACCATCCGCTCCCGCGGTGTGATGGGGACGCTGGCCTTGTGTTTGTTAACCAATGCCATGCCGGTTGTCACCATGGTAGGGTGCTTACAGCAGCTCTGCCCGCTCGTCATGGAACTCTGCCGCCGCAAAAAAACGCTCGTAGTTTCTGCGGTTGAACCAGCCCAGGTATTCATCGTCCGGCCGCGTGCGCTCTTCCAACACGTTCCAGATGTCCACAGGCATGTCCCAATCGCCGTTCTCCAGATTGGCCTTGAGTTGGTCGACGCTCTTGGCCCCGATGATCACCGCGCTGACGAATTTGCGGCCCAACGGCCAGCCGATGGCGAGCCGGGCCATGGGAACCGCTGATTCCAGGGCCACCTGCTCCAGGATCTCAGCGGTGCGAAAACCCTGCTGGTTCCAGAAGCGCGGGCCGTCGACCTGCGTGCGAAAGAAATGCCGGGTGCCCGGCGCCGGTTCGTTCATGCCTTTGTATTTTCCGGTCAACAGCCCGGCACCCAGCGGGCTGTAAGCCGTCAAGCCGATCCCGTGGTCCACCGTCGCCGGAACGAGCTCGCGCTCCAGCTCTCGGTGGATCAGGCTGTAGATGTACTGGCCGGCCGACAGGGGCTCCAACCCCATCCGGGCGGCCACCCCGGCCGCCTTGGCAACCTGCCAGCCGAAGAGGTTGCTGCATCCCAGGTAGCGGACCTTGCCCTGCCGCACCAAATCGTCCAGGGCGCGCAGGGTTTCCTCATAGGAGGTGACCGGGTCCGGGCCGTGGATGTAAAAGAGGTCCAGATAGTCGGTCCTCAGACGCTTGAGGCTGGCCTCGCAGGACGCCAGGATGTGCTTGCGCGACAACCCGGCCTGGTTGGGCCTTGGACCCATGGGAAAATAGCACTTCGAAGCGATGACCAACTCGTCCCGGTTCACATGGGGGAGGAAAAATCCGACAATCTCCTCCGATCGCCCTCCCGCGTAGACATCCGCACAGTCGATGAAGTTGCCGCCGGCGTCCAGGTACACCTTCAGGATAGCATGGGCTTCGGATTCGGTGCAGCCCCAGTTATCCGTTCCAAAGGTCATGGTGCCCAAGGCGATCCGTGAAACCAGCAGCCCGGACTTACCTAAAAATCGATACTTCATGGGTCTCCTCCTCATTATTCCTTAAAGCTGTGCGGGCATTGCAACGGGAGATGGCTGATCAGCTTCGATTCAGTTCGGCTTTGATGGCCACCGCCAGGTTCTGGACGGTGTAAGGTTTGCGGAGGTAGCCGCCCGCGCCGAGCCGCTGGGCGGTTCGAACCCGGTCGGTTTCCGCATACCCGCTGGTGATGATGGCCTTCTGGTGAGGATTGGACACCTTTACTCGGTGATAGGTTTCAAGACCGTCGATGCCGGGGTCCATGATCATGTCCAAGATCAGCAGGTCCGCCTTTTCGCGCTTGAGAAACTCGACCGCCTGCTCGCCGCTGTCGACGGACTTGGCGACATAACCGAGCTGCGTGATGATCTTGGCTGCGATTTCGCGCTGCTCGTTCATATCGTCCACCACCAAAATGGTTTCACCGGCGCCTTTGTACACATCCAGGGACGACTCGATCCCTGCTTTTGAGGGGGCTTCTCGCGTGGACGGAAAGAAGGCCGTGACTTCGGTGCCGCGTCCTTCCACGCTGCGGACATCGATTTGTCCCTTGTGGTCCTGCACCGTGCCCCAGACCACCGCCATCCCCAAGCCGGTTCCACTGCGCCCCATTTTCTTCTTGGTAAAAAAAGGCTCGAAGATTCGCTGCAAATCTTCGGCGGGAATGCCAACGCCCGAATCCGAAACCTGCAATACCACACACTCGCCCTCCTGGACCTCATGGGACCTTTTCTTGAATGCGTCTAGGTACCGGTTCTCAGTGACGATCTTGATGGTTCCGCCTTCCGGCATGGCTTCGGCGGCGTTCGACACCAGGTTCATGATGGTTTTCGCTAGGTGAATCGGGGAGCCCTTGACGTTCAAAAGGTCCGGGGCCAGCCGAGCTTCGACATCAATAAACGGGTGAAAGGTCTTTAACCGTTTATATTCAGGGCTCAGCAGATATTCGGACACCAGATCGTTCAAGTTGACGATATCCTCGACCGGAACCCCGCGGCGGGCCAGAGTAAGCAGGTCCTGAACGATGGCGGCGGCCTTTTTCCCGGATTCCTGGATGACTTCGATCGGCCTGCGCATCGGGCTGTCTTTCGGTATGTCCATCAGCAGCAGGTCGGGGTAACTGACGATTCCGGAAAGTACGTTATTCAGGTCGTGGGCCACCCCTCCGGCCAGGGTGCCCAGCGCTTCCATTTTCTTGGATCGGGCCAGGCTCTCCCGCAATTCGGCCTTCTCTTGTTCGGCTTTGTATCGTTCGGTGATGTCACGGGTGACTCCGAGGATACCGATGGGATTGCCGGCGTCGTCCAGAAGAAAAGACGCGGTGACTTCAACCTTAACGCGGCCGCTGTCCTTGCGAAGCATGTCAAGCTCGATGGTGGCAGAGCGATGAAAGGAACCGGACTGCTGGGCGCGGCGGTATTGCTCCTTGAACTCGTTCAGCACCTTGACCACCGATTCGGCCGCCAACAGTTCTTCCAGCTTGAACTGCCTGTATTCATCCGCACTCCAGCCCAGCAAACGTTCGATCGCCGGACTGAGATAGGTGAAACGCAACTTCAGATCCATCGTCCAGATGACATCCTGGATATTCTCGGCCAGCAGGCGGTATTTCCGCTCGCTTTGCTGGAGATCTTTCTCCGATTGGCGCCGCACCTGGATTTCCTGCTTCAGTTGATCTTTGGTCTGAATCAGGTTCTCTCGTTCCTGCTGCAGAGCGGCGGTCGCCGCCTCAGTTCTCCGATTCAACGCCTGCAGGCCGTTGACCAGAACGGCTACCGAAACCGCGGCTACCGCATTCAAAAAGATAAAGTTGGCGCCGGCAGTTACCGCACGTAATATGTTGATCGACACAGGCGGGGTCGCCACGTATTCTTGTGCGGACAGCCAGGCGAGAAGGGTAATGGCCGCGGCATTCAAAAAGGTTGCCACCAGAGCCCCTCGCAGCCCCAGCAGAACTCCGGCCAATACCGCGAAACAAAAAAGCCAGGCCGGTCCCCCACTCAGGAACCCGGCCTGGGCGATGATAAAAACTCCTACCAGAAACGCAATCAGCAGGGTGATGGCCGCGCGAACAGCCAGCCGGATTCGGTAAAACAAGAGCAGGCTGCCACAGCCCAGAAATGCGATAATATCGAAAATGGCCAGCAACCACAGGCCCTCACCAACAGCCATGTAAAGGGCGGGCGTCAGAGCGATCAAGGCAAAGGCGGTGCTGACCGCGAGCACCGAGAACAAGATTCTTTCACGCCAATAGCTCAGACCGTCCTTGGCCAGCTCCGGTTCGCTGCGGGAGTATCGCTTGTCGAAAAATGCTTTGGCCGAGACGCAAAACGGCCTGATGGCTCGGCCTAACTTTTTGAAAAATAAGGGCATTGCGACGCCGCCTCGATGATCCTCACATATAAATCAATAAATAATATAATAACACCTATTTATCTTCGGCACAATCGGCGCGGCGCTTAAGTTCAAAAAGGCTTTCTTCACCCGTTGCCATTCCAACGCTTCTCAGTTAATGATGACGGCCTCTACAAGAAGGGAGGAAGACTATGTCCAAAAAAATATTGGTGGTTATCGGAAGTCCCCGCAGGAACGGCAACAGCGCCTCTTTGGCCAAGCAGGTCGCGGACGGCGCCAAAAAGGACGGCGCGAAAGTGGAAACCGTCTTTCTTCAAGGGATGAATATTCAGCCGTGCACGGCCTGCGACGCCTGCCGCAAGAAGCTCAAGAAGGATTGCATCATCAAAGATGACATGCGGGCGCTTTACCCCAAGATCAAAGCGGCCGACGCCATCGTGATGGCCAGCCCCATCTACTGGTTCACCATATCGGCCCAGACCAAGCTTTTCATGGACCGCTGGTACGCCCTGGGAGGCGACGACGGGTATGAATTAGCGGGGAAAAAATTCGCCATCGTCTTGGCCTATGCCGACGCCGACCCGTTCACATCCGGGGCGGTGAACGCCCTGCGCACCTTCCAGGATGCTTTCAACTACCTCGGCGCCGAGGTAGTGGGTACGGTCTACGGCAGCGCCTGGAAGGCCGGGGAGATCAAGAAGAACAAAGCTCTCATGGACTCGGCCTACGCGCTCGGCCGGAAGCTCGCCGGCGCATAGAGTCGATGCACTTCCAGGGAAGTCGATTTTAAAATCCCCCCGCCCCCTTTGCCAAAGGGGGAGACCGGGGGTAGTTAGCTTTTCGATTTCGTTGCCGAGCAGGACGGCGCTGCGCGCCATAACCCGCTTTTCATGGTGTTGTCCAGCCCATGATCGGCACCGTGCTGACGCTGTTCTGCGGGCTGCCCGCCAGAACCCGGTCGCTGTAGGCCACATAGACCAGAACATTGCGCTGGCGATCGAAGAACCGCACCACCTGAAGTGACTTGAATACGAGGCTGCGGTTTTCGCCGAAGACGCGGTCGCCGTCCTTAGATTTTACCGACGATCTTGATCGGGCCAATCTGGCGGCAGGCAATGCTGGCATCGCTCGTATCTTCGGCCACGCCGATCGCGCCTTTTACGCCCCCGGTCTGCATGCTTTGCCCTCCCGTCTAACGGCCGGCCTCCAGGTTCAGCGCCGCCGAAATAGCGTCCTTCGGATCAAGCGCCGCGGCAGGCTTGGCCTCCAGGCGCTCCGCCGCGATCTGGCCCGGCCCGCTGAGCTCTGCGACAACCGCCTGGGCGCGCGCGTCCCCTAGCCGCACCAGCGCGCCGTCATCGACCGGTTCGGCTGCCGCCAGGCGGTCGAACAGGACCTTGGCCGTCTGACCGGGATCCTCGGCCGCAGACTCCACAGGGGCGGCCCTGCCCTTCGCGGCCGCTTCTTTCTTCGCTTTTTCATCCGCCGCCTTGAGCTCCGCCTTCAGAGCCTTGAGCGCTTCGGCGCCAAAGCGCTCCGCGAACAGGACCTCCAGCGCTTTGGTGGTTTCCGGGCT
>CAZNAX010000046.1:15869-19009 GCA_964570965.1 uncultured Desulfatibacillum sp. | reverse complement strand
GTGGACTTGCCGGCGCCGGAAAGACCGGTCATGAAGAGCGTGAAGCCCTGGCGGTGCGGAGGCGGGTAGGCTTTTTCAAGCTCCGCGATCACCTCCGGAAACGTCGCCCAATCCGGGATGCGCCGGCCTTCCCGCACGCGCCGGCGGATGTCCGAGCCGGACAGGGAGATAAACTGCGTTCCTGCGGGGATCTGATCCCCGCGCCGGTACTCGTCTTCGAACGGCAGATAAACCATTTCCGGGAACGAGACGATGCTGATGCCGACTTCAGCGGCATGATCCTCCACGAACCGGCAGGCATCGTCGCTGCCGTAGAAGGGCCGGCCGTCAGGCCCGCACCCCGGGCCGGCGTGGTCGCGGCCGGCGATGAAATGCGTGCACCCGTAATTGCGACAGACGATCGCATGCAGGAGTGCTTCGCGCGGGCCGGACATGCGCATGGACAGCGGTAGCAGGTTCAGCAGGTAGGCGTCGGCCGGGTAATGCTGAACCACCTGGCGGTAGCAGCGCACGCGCGTGTAATGGTCGAAATCGCCGGGCTTGGTCATTCCGGCCACCGGCAAAAGCAGCAGGTTGGCGCGGGCCTGGCGCATGGCCTGAAGGGTCAGCTCGAACTGGGGCCGGTGAAGCGGGTTTTCGGTGACGAAGCCCACCATGCGCTTCCAGTTGAGCTTGCGGGCGGCCGTGCGGATCTCCGTTGGCGAGAGCCGGATCTTCTTGAAGTCGAAGTGCAGGGGCAGGCTCACGACCTCCAGCTTCCCGCCGACGTAGTAGGCGCCGGTGCGTTTGAAGAGGTAGTCTGCACCGGGATGGGATGGGTCGCACGTGGCATAAACCTGAGTCGCTTCTTTTTCGCGGTCCACCGGCCAGATATCCTCGATGTGGATCACCGCCAACAGAAACCCTTCGGCGTCCCGCAGCGCCGCCGATTGGCCGGCCTCGAGGCGGCGCGCCCTGATCTCGCTCACGTCCAGGCAGATCGGCAGGGGCCACAACGACCCGTTTTGAAGCCGCATGCGGTCCAGCACCGGCTCGTAGTCGGCGCGGGTCATGAATCCGCGCAGCGGAGAGAAGCCTCCGGTGGCCAGCAATTCCAGGTCGCACGCATGGCGCTCCCCCAGCATGATGTCCGGCAGGTTGACGGCGATCTCTTTCAGGAGGGCCGCCCGGTTTTCATCCACGACCAGATCGACCAGATCCTCGCCGGCGGCGGCGATGGGTTTCAAATCCTCTTTCATTGGAGCAACATCGTCCTGGTAGCATAACGTTGGAATATCAAATCTAAATTATATCAGAATTGTTCAATGAAATACAGATTCTGTGGAAATTTTAAATCAGGCATGCTAATCGATTGGCACGCTGCGGCCGAAACCCGGCTGTGCCGATGAGCGACATCAGCGCATGGAATCGATTTCATTGGCGGAGCCATAAAGAAGCTACGCATGCCTTAGAACCTCAGTAATCGCTATGGATCTTGTTAGCCCTCAGACGCCACCCCCGATGATCCTGGCACCGGCCGGAAGCAAACCCTCTTTCCTGGCGGCGCTGGCGGCCGGGGCGGAGGCGATTTACTGCGGGCTGAAGTGGTTTTCGGCGCGGATGGAGGCGCGCAACTTCACCCTCGAGGAGCTGCGCGGGCTGGTGGATCTCGCCCACCGGAAGGGAACACGGGTATACGTGACGCTGAACACGCTTCTCAAACCCGACGAGCTGGACGCCGCCGGCCGGATCCTGGACCAGCTGGGCCGGCAGGTGCGGCCCGATGCAGTGATCGTGCAGGATCTCGCCATGGCGCAGCTGGTGCGCCAAACCGGTTTTGAAGGACAGGTGCACTGGTCCACCCTTTCCAATGTGAGTTTTCCGGCCGCGCTGCGGTTGATCCAGGAAAAGCTTCCGATCGACAACCTCGTCTTACCGCGGGAGCTCACGGTGGATGAGATCAAGGCAGCGGCTGCCGCCTGTCCGCCGAATCTCAGCCTCGAGGTGTTTATTCACGGCGCCCTGTGCTACGGGATTTCCGGACGGTGCTACTGGAGCAGCTTTTTGGGCGGCAAGAGCGGGCTGCGGGGCCGGTGCGTGCAGCCCTGCCGGCGGATGTACACCCAGGATCGGGAGACCCGCCGTTATTTTTCCTGCCTGGATTTGAGCCTGGACGTGCTGGTGAAAGTCCTGCGGGGTATTCCCCAGGTTCGCATCTGGAAGATTGAAGGCCGCAAGAAAGGGCCGCACTATGTTTATTACGTCGTGACCGGTTATCGGCTGCTGCGCGATCACGCTGCCGACGCCCAGGCGAAAAAAGACGCCCTGCATTTTCTGTCGCGCGCCTTGGGCCGTCCCGGGACCCATTACCATTTCCTGCCGCAGCGGCCGCAAAACCCCGTGGCCCCCGGTGAGCAGACCGGATCCGGGCTCTTCATCGGCCGCATCCAGGGCGGCGGCCGACAGGCCTTTTTGAGCCCCCGCCAGGAAATGCTGTCCGGCGATCTGCTGCGCGTCGGCTACGAGGATGCACCCGGACATCGCATCGAACGATTGGGCCGATCCGTGCCCAAAGGCGGGCGCTATGCGCTTCCGGCCGCGGCCGGCGGCATTCCCAAAGGCACCCCGGTTTTTCTGATCGACCGGCGCGAGAAGGCGCTTGAGGAGCTCCTCCGGCAGCTGGACGCCGAGTTGGTGGAATCCGCTCCGGCAGCGGATTCTCAGCCCTCGGTTTTCAAAGCTCGATTGCCGCGGTGCGTACAGACGGACTCCAAGCCGGCTGAGTTGAGGGTTTATCGGCAGGTCCCGGCGCCGCCGATTCCGCACCGGATGGGCGTGTGGCTGAGCCCGGCAGCGCTTGATTCGGTTCCGGCGCGTATCGAGCGATCCGTTTGGTGGTGGCTGCCACCGGCGCTTTTTCCGGATGACGAGGCGTCCATGCGGGCGCTGATCCGTTCGGCCCGCCGCCGGGGCAGTCAAACCTTTGTGTTGAACGACCCCTGGCAGGTCGCGCTGTTTGCGCCGGATGCCGCCGAGGTCATGCTCTGGGCCGGGCCGTTCTGCAACCTGGCCAACCTGCTGGCCCTGGAAACCGCGGCCGATCTCGGGTTCAAGGGCGCCATCGTCAGCCCGGAGCTGGCATCGGCCGATTTTCTGAAGCT
>CAZNAX010000046.1:0-15769 GCA_964570965.1 uncultured Desulfatibacillum sp. | reverse complement strand
CTGTTTGTGCGCCTGATCGAACCGCTGCCGCCGACCCTCAAACGCAAGCACCGGCCGGGGCTCTGGAACTGGGAAGGGGAGCTATTATAAAAAAATGCCTCAAATGGGAAGTGCCTAAAATGCCTAATTTTAGGCATTTTAGGCACTGTCTCTCTACTTCTTCTTCCGCAACCGCTCCATCGCCATGCGCAGGCTGGTCTGCATGCGGCCGATGGCCTGAGCCAGCAGGCCGATCTCGTCGCGCGACTGGACGTCGATCTTGACGTTGAGGTCCCCGAGGCTCATGCGCTCGGCCGCGTCGGTCAGCTTCATGATGGGGGTCGCCAGCGCGCGCGCCGAAAACCACGCGCAGGCGGCTGCAAGCAGGACCGTCACCGCCAGCAGGGCCAGTGCGAAATTCTGGATGATGGCCAAGGCTTCGAACACCTCCTGTTCCTCCTGCATCAGCGCCAACACCCATCCGTAATTGCTGCGACGCGCATGCCCCAGCGTGGACTGGCCGTTTTCTGCGGTGAACGCCGTCGTCATGGTGGTCCACCCCTTTTTGCGGAATTCGGTGATCAGGGGGTGCGTGCTGAGATTTTCACGTTTTTCAACCAGCTGCTTCTTCGGGTGCGAGAGCACAAAACCCTTGTCGTCCACCAGAAATGCGAATCCGGTGCCACCTTTTTTCCAAGTGGCCACCTGCTTGGACATTTCCTCCACGGTCATGGCGGCCGCCATGACGCCGACGATGCGGTTGTCCTCCTTGATGGGAACCGCAATAACCAGCGCCGGCACGTTTGAGGTGCGGCCGATGACGGTTTGCCAGCCGACGGCCTTGCCGGCCAGGATGTCCTTGACGTACTGGCGGTCGGCGTAGCTCACCAACGGCTGACCGTCGTTGCGCGCTACGTTCATGCCGTTCGGTGCGACGGTGAACACCAGATACATCCAGGGGTATTCGCGGTGCACGGCCTTGAGTGCGGCCTCCTGCTGCTCGCGGCTCATTGAGACAATTTCGGGCAGTTTGGCCATGGTGCGCAGCACGCTGAGGTTGGCGTTGATCCAGGCGTCCACCTGATCGCCCAGGCCCTTGGCGGTTTGGGCCATGAGGGCTTCGGAGTCGTTGCGGATGCGGTCGCTGGTTTCTCCAAATGTGAGGAACCAGAAGACCCCGAACGGCAGAAGACTGATCAGAAGCAGCATCAGGAGGGTTTTCCCGAACAGCCCGAATCGCACCTTTTGCGGGGGAGCCAGCGCCGGCGTTTCAGTGGGCTCCAGTGCGGATTCGAACGTAGCCGGTCCCGGGATCGGCAATGCGGCCGCCGAGTAATTATCCCGGCCGGCAGCAGCGGGAAGTTCCGGCGGCGGCGGCGTTGCCGGCGGCGGGGTGCCTCCGTCGAAAATGGTCTCGGCCAGATGGATCGTTTGCGGCTTGGCCACATGAATCATGTTTCCACAGGCCTTGCATCTGACCTTCGCGGTGGCCGACTTCATCCGGGTCTCGTCGATTCGGTACCTCTTGCTACAGGCGTCGCAGGTGATGTCCAACATACGCAGGCTCCTGGCATTACGGGTTCAAATGGTTGAGGATCGCGATCATTGACTTCTTGAAGCGGATCCGGCCGTCCTCATCGGGGATTTCCAGCGCAACACGGTTGATGATCTCGGCGGCCTGTTCCAACGGGATGGCAGCGGCATCGAGCCTTAGCTCGGCCACGCTGTCGTCGACGACAATGTCCGCCATCGGTCCGATCATGCGGGCCAGGTTCATCCGGAGAGACGGTAAAAAACTCTTGTCTACCAGCGCACCGGCCTTTTGAACGGACTCGATGAGGCCCTGTTCCAAAAGCTTCTTCAAGTTCGTTTTGAAGGCGGCCGCGTCCATGTCAACTTCGGCGGCTATTTGGTAAAGGCTTTTGCGTTCGTCGATCGCCAGCAGCAACCGAATCATGTCGGCATCGAGGGAGACGGGCGCGAGATCCTTGCGGATCCGTTTACGGAAGTACAGGCTCGCTGCGCTCTTTGATATGAAGTCCATGCCGTCACGCTTCGTATGTTGCGGCTGGATGCCGGCGGCGGAAGGAGATTCCTCCGCCCGGCCCAGAGTGAGGAGGTGATCAGAGGTGCCGGCCGCCCGCAGTCCGAGCGGATCTGCTCGTCAGCCTCCGATCAGATCGGCGTTTTGGATTTCTTCTCGATTTCCTCCTTGAGCTTTTTTTCCATTTCTGCAAAGAGGCTCTTCTTTTTTCCGGTCTGCTCGGCCTGCAGCGACTCGATTTTCTGGGTGAAATTGCGTTGCAGGTCCTGGAACTTCTTGACCTCGTCCTCCAGCCGGCGGCCGACCTCTCCCCGCGGGATATCTTCGATTTTGAGGTGATCTCGAATGAACAACCGCGAACCAAAGGAGCCTTGCACGGATTCCAGAACACCCAGCTCCACGAGCCGACGACAGATGATACCGGCATGCTCGGTCGAGAATCCAAGCATCCGGCAGGCGTCTTCGAGCGTAGCCGGCCGTGCCTGGAGGTGCTCATGCAGCCGGATGGCGGCGACCAGCAGGTGGGCCTCCGTATAGAGATCCTTGGGTTGGCTGGACATGGCCATCGGCGCCATCCTCTCTTGACTTCACTGATGGTTCAGACTAACATTTTCGGATAATTTGTCAAGCCGGGCTCTGTTCCCGGAAAATGCGATCGAGACGGCCGGTGGAGGATGAGATGACCGAAATTGTTGAAGTAAAAGCGAGAGAAATCCTGGATTCGCGCGGCAACCCCACGGTGGAAGTCGATGTTCATCTGGCCTGCGGTGCCCAAGGCCGCGCTGCGGTGCCCTCGGGCGCGTCCACGGGCAAACGGGAGGCCTTGGAGCTGCGGGACAAACGCTCCAAGCGCTATGGCGGCAAGGGCGTGGAAACGGCCGTCGCCAACGTCACCCGCCGCATCGCCCCGGCGGTCTGCGGCTTGGATGCCGCCGATCAGACCGCGCTCGACCGGCGCATGATCGAACTCGACGGTACCGCCAACAAATCCAAACTCGGCGCCAATGCCATGCTCGGCGTTTCCATGGCCTCGGCGCGTGCGGCGGCCCAGGCGTATGGCCTGCCGCTCTACCGCTACCTGGGCGGGATGATGGCCCATATCCTGCCGATTCCCATGATGAACATCATCAACGGCGGCGCTCATGCGGCCAACAATCTGGATTTCCAGGAGTTCATGATCATCCCCTGCGGCGCCGACTCGATCGCTCAGGCGGTGCAGATGGGTGCGGAGACGTTTCATTGTCTGAAAGGGATTCTCAAAAAGCGTGGTCTGAATACGGCCGTCGGGGACGAGGGCGGCTTCGCTCCGGATCTCGAGTCGAACGAGGCGGCCATTCGATTCATCATGGAAGCCATTACGGCCGCCGGATACCGGCCCGGCCAAGACATCGGCATCGGCATGGACGTGGCGGCGAGCGAGTTCCATCAGGGCGGAAAATACATCTTGAAATCCGAAAACAAACGCCTTTCCTCGTCCGATATGATTACCTTGCTCGAAGACCTGACGGAGCGCTATCCGATCATCTCCATCGAGGACGGATTGGCGGAAGGCGACTGGAACGGCTGGAAATCTCTGACCGATCGTCTGGGCGGCGCGGTCCAGGTGGTGGGCGACGATATTTTCGTCACCAATCCCGGAATTTTTCGCAAAGGGATCGAAAAGGGCATCGGCAATTCGATTCTTATCAAACTCAACCAGATCGGAACCGTCACCGAAACGCTCGAGGCCGTCGAAATGGCCAAAAGCGCCGGTTACACCACGGTGATTTCGCACCGCTCCGGTGAAACCGAGGACAGCTTCATCGCAGATTTCGTCGTGGGGGTCAACGGCGGCCAGATCAAGACCGGCTCCCTGTCCCGCAGCGACCGGGTCGCTAAGTACAACCAGTTGATCCGGATCGAGGAGGAACTGGGTGAGGCCGGGCGCTTCTGCAAGACGATCTTTTAGACGGCGGGAGGGGGCGCCCGCTTCTGGCCCAACGAGGTGTTTTTATGCCATTCAACACCAAGTTCATTTTCGTGACCGGCGGGGTGTTGTCTTCGCTCGGCAAGGGGCTTGCCTCGGCTTCCATCGGCGCGTTGCTGGAAAGCCGCGGGTTGACCGTGTCGCTGCAGAAACTGGACCCCTACATCAACGTCGATCCCGGCACGATGAACCCGTTCCAGCACGGCGAAGTGTTCGTCACCGATGACGGCGCCGAGACGGATCTGGATCTCGGTCACTACGAGCGGTTCACCACCGCCACGATGGGCCAGCGCAACAACTACACCACGGGCAAGATTTATTATTCGGTCATCAGCAAGGAGCGGCGGGGCGATTATCTGGGCGGAACGGTACAGGTGATTCCGCACATCACGGACGAGATCAAGAGTTGCATCAAGGGGGTAGCCGACGGCGTCGATGTCGTCATCGTCGAGATCGGCGGTACGGTCGGAGACATCGAGAGCCTGCCGTTTCTGGAAGCCATCCGCCAGTTCCGCGCCGACGTTGGCCGGGACAATGTGATTTACATCCACCTGACCCTCGTGCCCTACATCGCCACCTCCGGCGAGGTCAAGACCAAGCCCACCCAGCACAGCGTGAAGGAGCTGCGCAGCATCGGCATCCAGCCCGATATCCTGTTGTGCCGAACCGACCGGTTCTTGTCCCGGGAGCTC
Source organism: uncultured Desulfatibacillum sp. (assembly GCA_964570965.1). Classification (GTDB taxonomy): domain Bacteria; phylum Desulfobacterota; class Desulfobacteria; order Desulfobacterales; family SpSt-501; genus SpSt-501. The sequence continues at coordinate 11,088 of CAZNAX010000046.1, read as the reverse complement.
AAGGCCAAGATCGCCCTCTTTTGCAACGTCGGCGTCGATGCCGTCATCACCGCCAAGGACGTGGGCTGCATTTATGAGGTTCCGCTGGTTTTCCATCAGGAGGGGCTCGATCACAAGATCGTGGAACTGCTCAACATCTGGACGCGCGCACCCAAACTGGACGCGTGGGAAGAGGTGGTTCGTCGTTTCAAGCAGCCCCAGCACGAAGTCACCATCGCCATCGTCGGCAAGTACGTGAACCTGATCGAGTCCTACAAGAGCCTCAACGAGGCGCTGCATCACGGCGGGGTGGCCAACCACGCCAAAGTCAACCTTTACTTCGTCGATTCGGAGAAGCTCGGGAAAGACAACTGCGGCGAGGTGCTGGCCAAAGCCGACGGCGTTCTGGTGCCGGGAGGGTTTGGCAGCCGCGGGGTCGAAGGCAAGATCTGCGCGGCGCGCTTTGCCCGGGAGCAGCGGATCCCGTATTTCGGGATCTGTCTGGGGATGCAGATCGCCGTCGTGGAATTCACCCGTCATGTCGTGGGTCTTGAGAAGGCCAATAGTTCCGAATTCGACGAGTTCACTCCCGATCCGGTGATCTACCTCATGACGGAGTGGTTCGATGAACGCACTCGCACCGTGCAGCGCCGCGACGCCAGCTCGGAGAAAGGCGCCACCATGCGCCTCGGCGCCTATCCCTGCCGCCTGGCAGCCGGAAGCCTGGCGCATCGGGCTTACGGCTCCGACGAGATTTCGGAGCGCCACCGCCACCGGTATGAATTCAACAACGCCTATCGGGAACGGCTCGAGGAAAAGGGCCTCGTCTTCTGCGGGACCTCGCCGTCGGGGGACTTGGTGGAGATCGTCGAACTTCGGGATCACCCCTGGTTTTTAGGCTGCCAGTTCCACCCCGAGTTCAAATCGCGGCCGAAGGTCGCCCACCCCCTGTTCCGGGACTTCATCGGCGCGGCGCTCGCCTACTCACGGAAAAAAACCGAAACTTGAAGCCCTTCTCTTCGGTGCGTTTCTTCACCGACTAAAAACACAGCCCCCGCCGGCTTTCACCGGCGGGGGCTGTGTTTTTAGGGGCTATTTTTTTAAGAACTCCTTCAGAGTGTGCCGGGCGCATTCGGGACAGTAGCTGGAAGTGACATCCAGCTGGGCGTGTTCCTGGATAAACCGTTCCACCGGAACCCATTCGCCCTGACCGGGGACCTGGCCGGCGTCGTCGCGGATCTTTTTGCAGACGCAGCACATGGGCAAAATTTTCTGATAGAGGCTGATCCGCCGCGCCAGTTCCAGCCTCTCCAGACAGCGTTCGACCCGGAAGAACATTTCGGAGGACTCGCAGGGCTTGAGCATGTAGTCGTCGGCTTGACTGCGCAGGGCCTCGATCGCGGAGAGCATGTCGCCGAAGCCGGTCAGAATGATGACCATGGCGGTGGCATCGATTTCCTTGGATTTCTTGAGCACCTGGATGCCGTCGGTGCGTTCCATGATCAGATCGGTGATCACCAGGTCAAAGCGCGCTCGCTGCAGCAGCTCAATCGCTTTCTCGCCGCTGTTCACCCGCGTCACCTGATACCCTCGGCTTTCAAGGTCCTCACCGATCCCCTCGAGGATAAAGGGGTCGTCATCCACCAACAACAGGTTATATTTTTTCGGGGCATGTTCCGGCATGGGCGTTCCCCTCATCCATCGCCGCAAGACGTGGCGATGGGTGGTTCATATCACGGAAAAAGGACAAAGGCTATTCACAACTTACAGATCCTGTAGACCGTATTTGGCGATCAGCCTCGAAAGGTAGGTGCGCTGAAGGCCCAGATTGCGGGCGGTGAGGCTGCGGTTGCCGTCGCTTTGCCGGAGGTTGAGCGCCAGGAAATCGCGCTTGAAGGCATCCACCGCTTCTTTGAAGGAGCGGCCGACATGCAGCTCCGCAAGATTCGACGATTGGGCGAATGACGGAAGGTCTTCGGCCATGATTTCCGGAGAGCCGCCCATCACCACCGCCCGTTCGATGGCGTTTCTCATTTCACGGACGTTACCCGGCCAGTCGTAGGCCTGCATGCGGTCCAAGGCCTCCCGGGTGAAGCTCACGGGGCCGCCGCCGCGCTCTTTCCGGAACAGGTCCAGAAAATGCTCGGCCAGCAGAGGGATGTCCTCGCGGCGTTCCCTCAGGGCCGGCATGCGGATCTGAACGACATTGAGGCGGTAAAAGAGGTCTTCACGAAAGCGGCCCTCCGCTACCTCGCGCTCGATGTCCCGGTGAGTGGCGGCGAGCGCGCGCACATCGACGGGAATGGATTCATTCCCGCCCAACCGGTAGAAAACCCCCTCCTGCAGGATCCGCAGGAGCTTGGCCTGCATGGCCGGGCTCATCTCACCGATTTCGTCCAGAAAGAGGGTGCCGCCGTCGGCCAACTCGAACTTGCCGATCTTGCGGGCGACCGCACCCGTAAACGCCCCCTTTTCATGGCCGAAGAGCTCGTCTTCCAGCAGCGCCGCCGGCAGCGCCGCGCAGTTCAGAACCACCATGGGCGCGTCCCGCCGGGGGCCGGCGCGGTGGATGAGGCGCGCCAGCAGCTCCTTGCCGGTGCCGCTCTCGCCAACGATCAGGGTGCTGGTCTTGGCGTTGGCCACCTTCAGGGCGCCGGCGATGACCCGGCGGACGGCCGGGCTTTCGCCGACGATTTCGCAGCGCAGATCCATCTCCGTCAGCAGGCCGCGGATGGATTTGCGGTCGCGGTCGATGCGGCGGGCGTTGGCGATGGCCACCGACGCCACTTCGGCGAACACGGCCAGCAGCGGCATGTCTTCCGCGCCCAGGACCCCTCCCCCGGCCTTGTCGATGATCTCCAGCACGCCGATGACCTCGTCGTTGACCTTCAGCGGCGCACAGGCGATGGAGCGCGTGTCGAAACCGATGGACGCGCTGATCCGCGGCTGCCAGCGCGGATCCCGGGCGACCTCGGGGATCAGCAGCGCTTCGCCGGTAGCGGCGACGTGCCCGGCGATGCCCTCGCCCATTTCAACCTGGAAGCGTTTGACGTCGGTTCCCTTTTCACCCGTGGCCACTTTGAAATAGAGCTTGCGCGAATGGGGATCCACCAGCAGCAGCGAACTGGCCCGAGCACCCATCATGCGGGTCGCAGCGGCGACGATCAGCTCCAGGAGCTGATCCGGATCCTGCACCGAGCGGACCCAGAACGAAATCTCCTTCAGCTGCTCAATGGCGGGAGAGGCCGGAGGCGAGGAGGGATCCTGTTTCATAACGCTCCGATTCGATTTTATAGACCGCGGAATAATAGCATGCTCGACGTCGGCCCGGTTCAGGGAGTCTTCGCCCTGCGGACGATGATCTCGCCGATCTTTTCCGCGGACCAGCCGAAGAGTTCGTCGACCGGCATCTGATCGAGCAGGGGGTCCTCCCAGCCGATGCTGTTTTCCTGGACGATGTTCTTGATGTGCTCGTATTTGCCGCCCAACGCCCGGATCTTCTGAGTCAACGGCACGTGGTCCTTGAAGGCGATGTGCAGCAGGAGCAGGTATTCGACCCGGTTCCCTGCGCCCGGCGCAGCGGACAGCAGCGGAATCACCAGGATGCTGCGGTCGTCCTTGCGGCCCTTGCCGATGTAGACGTTGCCCTGGCGGACGATGATGCGCTTGCTGCCCTTGAGCGCGCGATCCGACTCGACGCGGGACGGGATGGCGGCGGTGCTGCCGTGCTTGTGCAGGACCTCGATGGTGGTCTCCTCGCCCGGCTCTCCCAGAAGGTTCAGGCCGTCGATCCGGTACAATACGGAGCCTTCGATCTCGCGGATGATGCTCTGGACGTTCTTCAACACGATCAGGTTGGCGGGTGTGAGCTGGGCGATGGAGAAGTTTTCGGCCGCCAGCGCCGCGAAGACGATGCCTTCGAGGCGTTCGCTGATGCGGCTGGTGCCGACCGTGACGGTCTTGGCCTGATGTTTGATGGCATCCACCGGGCGAGCGAGGAAGCCGATGGCTTCCGCCAGCCGGCCGGACAGCGTCTGGAGCATGTTGGCGGCCGTGCCCTTCAGGCCGAAGTCGAGCTCGAAATCAGAAATCTCCAGCCTACCCGCCAGGTACTTGAGCAGGAGCGTCAGGTCGGAGGTGGCGTCGAAGCCCACGGTGGCCGGGAATTGCCGGCGCGCGCGGCGCTGCCGAAAAGCGGAATAGAACGCGGCGATTTTTTCCCGGAAATGCCGGTCGAGCACCAGTTCAAAGATGTCGACGCCGCCAGCGGCCGCATCCCGGATGGTCTGCTGGAGGTCTTCGTGGAAACGATAGAGGAAGCGGGACCCTTCGTGGATCGCCAGGGCGGCGTGGTACCCCCAGAGGTGGCCGACCAGGGTGTTCAGGATCGGGGCCAGGTGCTCGGCGACGGCCGGGACCTGGAACACGTCCTCGGCATAGGGGTCGAAGCGGTCCTCGCCCTCGTCGCAGATCACCACCGGCGTTGCCTTGTGAGCCTTGAAGATAGCGGTGTCCTTGACGATGTCGCCGATCACGGTGGGCCGGGTGCCGGCGGCGCACACGATGATCAGCGGCTCGGAGGACAGGTCGATGTGCTTCTTGTCCTCGACGTAGTCCGATGAAATCGTCTTGTAGCACAGCTCGCTCAGCTTGATCCGGATTTCGTCGGCCGAGGCCTTGTTGGGGCCGCTGCCGACCGCGGCCCAATAGGTCTTGGTGACGGCCAGGCGTTCGGCCGAGGTGCGGATGCGCTCGGCCATGGCGAGCACGCGGCGCATATGGTCCGGCATGGCCAGCAGACGTTCGATCTCGGCCGAGATGAAGCCCGCATCCCGGCGGCCCTTGAGGCCGGCGATGTGCAGGCCCAGCAGTGCGCCGGCGATGATCTGGGCGTAGAATGCCTTGGTGGAGGCGACCGACATTTCGATGTCGCGGCCGCTGCTGGTGTACATCACCCCGTTGACCTTGAAGGTGAGGTCCGAATCCCGGCGGTTGACGATCGCCAGGGTGTGCGCCCCGCACTGCCGCACCATGTCGACCGAGCGGTTGGTGTCCGTGGTGGTGCCCGACTGGCTGATGGCGATCACCAGCGCGTCCGCCATGGACCGGCCGTCGCCGGCATCGCCCAGAAAAAAACCGCTGAATTCCGACGCCTTGAGGGCTTGAACCTGGACCGCCGGGTCGTTGAGATAGAAATTGAGGATATTGGCGCAGGCCAGGGCTGCAACCCCGGCCGTGCCCTGGCCGATGAAATAGATGCGCCGGATGGAACCGTCGGCCAGCGCCGCATTGATGCGCCCGGGAACGACCCGCTCATCGAGAGCGACTCCCCGCCGCCGGCCGTCTGCATCCTGGATCTTCCAGCGGTTCTGAAGCGTTTTGGCGACCGAGGCCGGGGATTCCGATATCTCCTTGAGAAAATAGTGCGGGTAGTCCTGGCGGTCGATGTCGCGCGAGGTCAGAGCCGTCTGCTTGAGGCTGCGTTCGTTCAGGGGGCACGGGGTTCCGTCGTAGTACATGGAGCGGATGCCCTCCAGGCCGCCGCCCGCGGTCTGGTCCAGGACAACGATCTGGCCCTGGGTCTTGCCGCTGCGGCCTTCCACGACCGACTCCCCGTCCAGTTTGATGTAGGTCTGAGTCTCCTCGATGAACCCATACACCTCCGAGGTGGACATGTAGTGGTCGGGCGCGATGCCGACAAAGATCGCCTGGCCGCTGCCCTTGTGGGCCAGAAACAGCTTGCCCGGCGCCAGATCGGTGTGCATGGCGATGGCGTGCGAGCCCTTGAAGTCGCCGACGGCTCGGCGGAAGGCTTCGGCCACCTCGAAGCCCTGGCGCAGGTAGTGCTCGATCTGCAGGGGGATGATTTTGGTGTCGGTGGTGACCTCGGCATGAATCTGGCGGCCGCTGCGTTCGACCGCCGCCTTGAGTTCCTGGAAGTTGTCGATGTCACCGTTCAGGCAGGTGTGGATGATGCCGCTCTCGCCGGCAGCGGCGTTGATCACCTGGTTGTCGACCGGGTGGCAGTTCGCCTCGGTGATGGCGCCGACGGAGGCCCAGCGCGTATGGGCGTTGACCGTTTGAAACTGCAGGGGGAAGCGCACGAGCGCGTGCAGAATCGGGTCGGCCGCGATGTGCCGGCGCAAACTGCGGATGTTGTCCCCCAGACTGCCGATTTCGACCGCCACTTTATAGGTAAACGCCACGGCGACCGCCCCGTCGCGCCGCTGGGCGCTGATGCTCCCGTTCAGCAGCGGTTGCGTTTCGCAGCGGCGCCCCCATTCGTTTTGCAGGCCGTTTTGGGCCAGCGCGGAGACAAATTGTTCGTACGGCGCGGCCGCCAGTACGCAAAGCAGGGAAAGCCCGGCCGAATCCCGGCCGCGTACCTCCATGCGGTCGATGCTGTTGAGCACCGCGTTGAGGTTGCGGAACAGCATCACGGCTTCCGGCGAAGGGGGGGCTTCGGACCGGTTCAACAGCTCGTCCACCTTGACGATGTTGGCCAGAATTTCCGCCCGCAGGCACCAGGCGATGTCGCGCAGGCGGTCGATCCGCAGGGCCATCTGATCGACGTCCGCCGCGTTCAGCCGGCCCATGATGTCGTCGAATTGACGCCCCTCGATCTCGGCATGTTCCGCCAGCGCCCGGGCGAGGCGATCGATCTCGGACTGCAGCCGGTGGTCGCTGCACAGCCGGGCGAAGGTAGGGGCTCGTTTCAGGGACTGGACCAGGCGCCAGAGGGACTCGATGCACGCCTCGCCCCCCAGGTAGTCCGCGGCGCCGCCTTCGGACGCAAACCGGCCGGAAACCAGCCCGTTGCTCCTCACCCGCTCGGCCAGGGCGCCGATGTCCGCCAGCGGTATTGTTCCGGGCGCCGGCGGCGGAGGCTTGAAGGCCACGATCCCGGCAATGCCGCAGCCCAGCATCGAGCTTCGGACGGGGAACACCACCAGGGACCCGTCCGGCACGCGCGACAGACAGCGGCCGAAATAGACGCGCAGCGTCCGCAGGCGGCGAATGCGGTCTGCCGCGGCGCGCCGCAGCGTCCAAGCGGAACTGAGAAGAATGGTGGAAACCGACGTCAGCATGGCGATCTCTCCTTCGAATAACGGCCTCCGGAACCGGCAGAGGCGGCTCGGCGGCAGGGATTTACAGGGGCCGGCAATAAATCCTCCCCGCAGGTGGCTGCGGGGAGGATTTTATTTACGTCACCCGAAATATGCAGGAAACATGCCGTGAAACCGATCGGCAGTGCTCCGGCGGTGCTATCGCAAGGCCGCACCCGGCGTCACGGCCCTATCGGGCAAGATCAGCACCGGGCCGGCCTCCTCGCCGGCGGCCAGCAGCATGCCCTGGGATAAAATGCCCATGAGCTTAGCCGGCTTGAGGTTGGCGACGACGATCACCTGGCGGCCGATCAGGGACTCGGGCGCATAGTGCTCGGCGATGCCGGCCACGATCGTCCGGCGTTCGCCCATATCGATCTCCAGCTTGAGAAGCTTCTTGGCTTTGGGCACCGCCTCGGCGTTCACGATGGTGGCCACGCGCAGATCGATTTTGCCGAAATCGTCGATGCCGATCTCCGGCTTGATGGCGGCTGCGGCGGCTTGGGCCGGCGGGACCGTTTCGGCCTCCGCCAAAGCGGTTTCGATGCGCGGAAAGAGCATCACGGCCTTGGGCAGCCGGGTTCCGGCGGGAATCGATTGCCACAATTCCAGCTCTTCAAGCCGATAGAACGGCGCCGCCGGATCCAGTCCGAGATGCTTTTGCATGCGGCCGGCGGTTTCCGGCATGACCGGGTATATCAGCCCGGCGATCAGCCGCAGCCCCTTGAGCAGGCTGCTCGTCACGGCTTCCAGCTGACGGAGCGTGGACTTTTTCTTGGCCAGCTCCCAGGGGGCCGAGACGTCGACGGCCTTGTTCATCCGGCCGATGAACTCCCAGACGACGGCCAAGGCCTTCTGCAGCTCGAAGCCCCCCATCGCGCGCGCATACGCGGCGATCGTGCGCCGGGCCTCGGACCCGAGGCCCAGGCCGAATTGGCGCGCCATCTCGGGGGTGACCTCGGGGACGATGCCTCCGAAATACTTGTGGGTCATCGAAACCACGCGCGAGAAGAGGTTGCCCAGGTCGTTGGCCAGGTCCGCGTTGATGCGCTGTACCAAGGCGGCCTCGCTGAAGCTCGAGTCCAGGCCGAAGGTCATCTCACGCATCAGGAAGAAGCGGAACGCGTCTAAACCGTAGCGGTCCTTCATCTGCAGGGGTTCGACGACGTTGCCGATGCTTTTGGACATTTTGCCCTGTTCGACATTCCAGTAACCGTGCACGTTGAGATGGCGGTAGACCGGGATGCCGGCGGCCTTCAGCATGCAGGGCCAGTAGATGCCGTGGGGCTTGAGGATGTCCTTGGCCACGATGTGCTGGGCCACCGGCCAGAATTTCCGGAACCGTTCGCCGTCCGGGTAGCCGAGCGCCGATACGTAATTCAGCAGGGCATCGAACCAGACGTAGGTGACATAGCGTTCGTCGAAGGGCAGGGTGATCCCCCAGGTCAGCCGGGATTTCGGCCGCGAGATGCACAGGTCCCCGAGGGGTTCCCGCAGGAAGGCGAGCACCTCGTTGCGGTAACGCTCCGGACGGATGAAGTCCGGGTGGGTCTGGATGTGGTCGATCAGCCAGCCCTGGTAGCGGCTCATGCGGAAAAAATAATTCGCCTCGCGGATGGTCTCGGGCGCGCTCTGGTGGTCCGGGCATTTGCCCTCCACGAGCTCGCGCTCGGTGTAAAAGCGTTCGCAGCCGAAGCAGTAAAGCCCCTCGTATTCGCTGAAATAGATGTCCCCGGCATCATAGATCGTCTGCAGCACCCGGCGGACCACCTCCATGTGATCCGGGTCGGTGGTGCGGATGAAATGATCGGGCTGCACGTTCAGGTTCGGCCAGAGGTCGCGGAACAGCTGACTGATGCGATCGACATAGGGCCGCGGGTCCAGGCCCTCCTTTTGGGCGGCGCGAACCACCTTGTCGCCGTGCTCATCGGTGCCGGTCAGGAAGAAAACCTCCTCCGACCGCATCTGGTGGAAGCGGCGCGCGACATCGGCCACGAGGGTCGTGTAGGCGTGGCCGAGGTGCGGCCGGGCGTTCACATAATAGATCGGAGTGGTGATGTAGAAAGCCATGCCGGGTGTCCTATTTCGGGTTGCGTGCTTCGGATTTCGGATTAGGCAATATCCCTCTCAGGATGGCCCGGTCGGCGGCTGGATGCTGGCGGCGGGGGTTTCGATCTCGGTGCCGTCTTCCAGTCGCACCGTCAGCCGCTGGCACACGGCGTTTTGGCGGATCACCTTGCCATCGCCGCTGGGCGTTTTTACGATCGAGCCGATCCTGGGCAGGCTACGCTTGAGACCCATGTACGTTTCGTATTCATAGACCAGGCAGCACATCAGCCGGCCGCACTGGCCCGATATCTTGGTCGGGTTCAGGGACAGGCTCTGTTCCTTGGCCATGCGGATGGACACCGGTTCGAACTTTTCCAGGTAGGAGGCGCAGCACAGCTCCCGGCCGCAGCGGCCGATGCCGCCGCACATCTTGGCCTGGTTGCGGATCCCCACCTGGCGCATCTCGATGCGCAGGCCCAGTTCCTTGACCAGCATTTTCAGCAGCTGGCGGAAGTCGACCCGGCCGTCCGCAGTGAAAAAAAAGGTGGCCTTGCTGCCATCGAACGATTTTTCGACCGCAAAGAGGTTCATCTGCAAGCCCAGTTCCCGGATGCATTTGCGGCAGAACGACTGGGCCGCCTTTTCGTCGGTCGACTTTTTCTGCAGCTGTTCGAGATCCCGGGCGGTGGCAAGGCGGTAGACCTTCTTCAACGGCGGGCCGGGCGGCAGCTCGTCTACCATCTTCGGCGGGATCGCCACGGTTCCGAAGCTCAGGCCCTGCTCGGTTTCAACGATGACGTGATCGCCGGGAGCCAGCACAAACGCCCCGCCATCGAAATCATAGACCTTCCCGGCGGTCTTGAAGCGGATTCCCACGACTTTGGTTGTCATTGTGCTATCTCTTCTTCCATCCCGCTGGTCCCCCTTTGGAAAGGGCGATCAGCGGGATTTTGAGAGCAATTTGATATTGCTTTTCAAACACGATCCTTGGCTTGCGCGACGGCCGCCAAGTTAAGCCACAGCGCCTCCATCGTGAGCCGCGGATTCGCGTTGGCCCGGAGCCGCCGCCGCGCATCCTCTATCGCCCGGCCGGACTTGGTTAGGGCCTCCGGGTCGCTGCGTCGCGATGCATCCAGGATCGGACCCTTCCAATCCTGATGAATGATACGGTCGGGGCAGTAGCGGGCGACAACCACATCCCGCACCCAGGTGGCCATCAGGTCGAGCATCTCCGGAATATCCTCCTTGGCCTGGGACGATTTTTCCGCCAATGCCAGAAGCGCTGTCGCCGGACGGCGGGTCAATTCGGCCATTTCGGACAGAATCCAGTTTTTCCGCCGGACCCAGCCGCGACGCTGCATGGCCAACGCCCGGGTTACGCTGCCGTTGGCGAGAGCCGCCGTCAGTTGGGCCTCTTCGGGTGAAAACCCGTAGGCGGCAGCCAGCATGGCGGCCAGATGGTGCCGGGCAATCGGCTTGAACCGGATGTGCTGGCAGCGCGAGACGATGGTCGGCAGCAGGTCGGCCGTCTGCGGTGCCGTCAGAATCAAAATTGTGCGATCGGGGGGCTCCTCCAACATTTTCAGCAACGCGTTTCCGGCGGCCGGGTTCAAGCGGTGGGCCTCCGCGATGATCGCCACGCGGAGCTCGGCCTCGTAGGGTTTCATGGCCAGCGCCCGGCAAAGGTTCCGAATCTGGTCGATTTTGATCTGGAGGCCGGAAGGCGTCACCCGCAAGACGTCCGGGTGGCGGTCGGCTGCGATCCTGCGGCAGGCGGCGCATTCGCCGCAGGCTACGCCCGGCTCTTCCACGCGCCTCCCCGTGCAGTTGCACGCCATGGCAAAAGCGGTTGCCGCCGTCCGTTTGCCGACACCTTCGATCCCGGTGAATAAAAGCCCATGAGGAATGGACCGGCTGGTCAGGAGGGATGTGAGGACTCGGATGGATCGTTCCT
>CAZNAX010000045.1:0-19871 GCA_964570965.1 uncultured Desulfatibacillum sp. | reverse complement strand
GCTGCCCCACGCGGATGGCCGGCAGCTCGGATTCGTAGATGTCGGCGATGAGCCAGACCACCGAGAGATCGGCGATCTTGAAGAGCGACATGCCGGCATCCACGAACTGCCCCTGGTTGACCATTTTTTCAAGCACGTGGCCGGTGAACGGGCTGTAAAGCGTCAGGGTCTTTTTCGGCTCGCGGCTTTCCTCCAGCGCTTGGATCTGGGCTTCGTTGATATCCCAGAGCTTCAGCCGGCGGCGAGCCGATTCGGCCAGGAGGTTGCCGCCTTCGGAGACTTCCGCAAACGGGCTTTTCGACCAGTCCTGCCTGGCTTTGAGGGCCAGGAGGTATTCCTCCTGGGTGGAGACAAGCTCCGGGCTGTAGAGGGTGAGCAGCGGTTCCCCTTTTCGTACGAATCGACCGGTGAAGTCCACATAGAGGTCTTCGATCCAGCCGCTGATTTTGGGGGACACGATGCCGATGCGTTTTTCGTCATAGTCGATCCGCCCCACGGTGCGGATGACTTTCTGCAGCGCTCGTTTCTCCACTGTTCCGAACCGCACGCCGATGAGCTGCTGGCGTTCCGGGGAAATCTGGACGGTGCCCGGTGTAATCTCCTGGACCTTGCCCTCCTTCTGAATGGACTCCATGGTCAGTCCCTTCAAGTCATCGAGGTCGTCGGCCTTCTTGGCCGCAGGGGCCGGGCTCGCACCGTGACCGGCCGGGTGCTGGTTCTGACCGTAGGCCGGATGGGCCAGCATCGCGAGCACTAGCAGGATCGTCCACGCCGGGCGGTTCATCTCGCCACCTCCCGTGAAAATGGCGTCCCTACGGCCGCCTCCAGCACTGCCAGGCTTTTCTCGTACTCCGTCAGGGCCTCGTGGTAGTCGAGTTCATAGCGGTAAAGCCGCATACGGCTGTCGAGCAACGTCATGAAGTCGGCCTTGTTGACCATGTAGGCGCTCATGGCGGTGTCGATCTGCAGGCGCGACTGGGGGATGATTCCCGTGCGATAGAGTTCGATCTTGCGCTCCATGCGCTGGGCCATCGATCCCATGTCGGCGATCATGTAGAAGAGTTCGCTTTGAGCATTGTCAAGCCTGGCCTGGGCGGAGCGAACGTCTGCATAGGCTTCCGCCACCTTGCGATCCTGCTTGGACGTTACGAAAATCGGCAGGTTCATTTCGATCATTCCGCTATACATGTCCAGGCGGTCTTCCCGCTGTCCATAGGCAACCTTCAGGCTGAAGTCCGGGAAGTAATCCCGCCGTGCCAATTCGATGTTCTTCCCGCGGGCAGCGATATCCTGCTTCAGGGTCTTGAGCATGGGATTGTCCTCGACGGCCTTTTGCTGAAGGTCTTCGATGGAAACCGCAACCGGCTTGAAGTCGATGTCCGCGGGTCGCCCCAAAGGGCTGTTCGGCGGGCGGTTGAGAAGATAGTTGAGCTTTGCGGAGAGAGCCTTCTTCTTCTGCTCGAGCATGATCAGGTCGTCCACCAGCTTGGAGATCTCCACCTGGATGCGGATGATGTCCTCCTGGATGGCTTGCCCCAGGGAGTAACGGGTCTGGGTGATCCTGGAAAGCTCCTCCAAAAGACGTTTGTTCCGCAGGGTGACCTCCATGCCGCGGTAGACATGGGAGAGATCATAGAAGGTCGTTTTGACGTCTCGGGCCACCTGGTTGGCGATGTCATCGATCTCGGCCGCACCCGCCTCCGCCTCTTTGGCGGCGACCTCTTCGCTCAGGCCCCTTTTGCCGGGGAACGGAAATTTCTGGGAAATAGATATTTCCTTCATGGTCATGTCCTCTTCGTTGAAATCGAAGTTGTTCGGCAGACTGACCACTCCCAGGCCCAGCATGGGATCCTCGAGCGCGCCGGCCTGCGGGATCTTCTCCTTCAGGCCGGTGTGCCGTTCGCGGGCGGCAAGGATTTTCGGGTTTTTTTCTACGGCTTCCTGGACGAGTGATTCAACGGAGAGGAGCGGCTCTTCCGCGGAGGTGATCTGGACGCCTGAAAACGAGCATGCGACTGTCAACACCACCATAAATCTCTTCATCGCCAATGCCTCCCTGGTTCGGTTTGGGCGAAATAGAAAACAATTTATTGTGGTTGGCTTCAAGCTGCCGGTGTGGACAGTATCCGATAACGAAGCAAATTTGTAGGATCATCCTATGCATTCGCACGCAGGCTGTCAAACCAGGATGATGGTTTGCGGGATTTCGCAGGCTGGCGGTTGGCGGACTTAATTGCCGATCGGGGGGATGGATAGATAGGCCAACCGCTTCATCTCGCGGCGGCCGTGCGTGACGGTGTCCAGAACGAAGCCGCAGGTGAGGCTCAGGCTGGCCAGGATCATGAGTCCGGTGGACAGGATCGCCGTGGGGAAGCGCGGGACCAGGCCCGTTTCGATGTAGGTCATGAAGACGGGGTAGGCCAGGACGACGGCGGCGAGACCCAGAATGCCGGCGATGATCGTGAAGAACGCCAGCGGCCGCTCCTCCTTGAAGAGATTGAGGATCATCATCAGGATGCGGAAGCCGTCGCGATAGGTGCGCAGCTTGCTCGCCGAACCTGCGGGCCGGGCTTTGTAGGGGGTGACGACCTCGGCGATCGGCATCCGCAGCTCCAGGGCATGGACCGACAGCTCGGTTTCGGTCTCAAATCCCGCGGACAGGGCCGGGAACGATTTCACGTAGCGTCGCGAGAAGACGCGGTACCCGGAGAGGATGTCGGTGAAGGTGCGGCCGAAGCAAAGACCCAGAAACCCGGTCAGCAGATCGTTGCCGAAGCGGTGCCCGCGGCGGAAGGCCTCGCCCTCATAGGTCGTCAGCCGCGAGCCCACCACCATGTCCAGCTGCTCGTTGACGAGCTTTTCGACCAGGGCCGGCGCGCCGGCGGCATCGTACGTGCCGTCGCCGTCGGCCAGGACGTAGACGTCGGCGTCCACGTCGGCGAACATGCGGCGCACCACGTGCCCCTTGCCCTGGCGGGTCTCCCGGCGCACGAGGGCGCCTGCCGCGCGGGCGCATTCGGACGTTCGGTCCTTGGAGTTGTTGTCGTAGACGTAAATCACGGCCTGCGGCAGCGCCGTACGGAAGTCGTGCACGACGTCGGCGATGGCCGCCTCTTCGTTGTAGCAGGGCAGGATTACCGCTATGCGATTGTTCCGGAGGCCGTCGGTCGTCATGGGGGATCCCTCTCAGTTGGAAGCTTTCGTAGCTACCCGACACAGGAAGAACGGGTGTTCCGGCTGGGGTTCGATTCCCGGCACGAAGCTCTGGCAGCTGGAACGGTCCAGCTGCAGGCCATAGAACTCAAGGGCGTTGAGCGCATGCCACTCCTCGTAGACACGGTAGAGGATCAATACCGGTCCCTTGTGCTCCGTCAAAGCCCTCATCATCAGACGATCGGTTTCGTTGAGAGTGGCCGATGGACCGGTCACGAACCCCTGTATGCGCAGAAACCGAACCTGCGGCGGGAAAAACGGAATCATGTAGGCGACCGGATCATGGCCGGTGAGGAGGACGATGGAATTCCGCTGCTCGGCCAGTGCGGGCAGGTGCACGTCGAAATAGTCGGAGGTCCAGGGCCTTCGGCCCCAGTGGCCGGGATCGAGAGTGATTAGGAGGAAAACAAGGGCAGCGAGGGTGGCTTGCCGCTGACGGTGCGGGTTGCGGAGGAGGCGTCCCAGCACCAGAAAAATAGTCAAGGGAGCAAGCAACTCGCAGACGATCGCGTAGCGATACACAGCGAACATCTTCATCCACAGGAAGAATGAGACTACCATGAAAATGACAAAGAAACCGGTCATGGCTCGGGCATCGGCGCTGCCGGCGACGGGGGTGCCGGCGCCGCGCTTTCTTACCAACTGCCAGAACACGCAGCCCAGCAGAACTATCAACAGGACGTAAAGCAGCGCAAAACGCAGGTCGCGGAAACCGACTTCTCCCACCTGGATCGGATCAACATTGAACCAGAAGGGAAATAGCAGCCACATTGCCAGGCTTTTGGGGAGGAAGCGTTCGTCGCGGTAGGAGCCGATCGCCGCCCATGGAGACTGGAAGTGCTCATTGAAGTATGGAAAAACCGGGTTTTGGAATCGCTGCCACATTTCCAGCAGCCAGAACCCTCCCGTCAGAGCCGTTCCAGCCAATACACCCAACCCAAAAATAAAGGCCGAAAGAAACCGCCGCTTGAACGGACCGGCAAACCCAAAAAAGGCTAGACACAGCCCCAGGCAGTATATGGCGAAAGGTTGCTTGAGACCGAAGGCGGATCCGACCAGGAGCCCGGCTGCAGCCGTTATCGGCCATCCGGTGCGAACCGAGGCGCAGATGCGTTGCCGGAAGCGCACGACCAGCCAGACGGCAGCCACCACCAACAGACTCACGATGTTGTCCCCGAAGCTGGTTCCGATCTCGGCGAGGTTGATCGCGCCCAACATGGCGACTGAGGTCAGCCCCAGGCTTAACCATGCAGTCTCTTTCGGCCGGCCGAGGTCGACCACCTGCCGAGTGATGCCGTATATCGGAAAAACGTTCAATCCCGGAATGAAACCCAAGATGAACCCCACTGCCTTCGGAGGCAGCCAGGTCACGGCGTAATAGAATGGGATATACATCAAGGGATTATAGTAGGTTGCCACGTGCGACACCGCGATGTCGTAGCCCATCCGGCCGGTGAGAAAGGCGAAGGGATTGTAGAAGTGGTAGTTGCGGAGATCCCAGGATGTATCCTGGCCGAGCCAAAGGATGCTAAACCCGAACCAAAAAGGTGTCAGGCAGAGCATAAGGCGCAAAAAGAAATTGCTCCTGTCGGATCTGTCGGTCACAGGCATGGGGCTGATATGCTATAACTATTTGAAAATACGAATTATAAGAGATTGTTCAATACACCACGAGTGGTCGCCTGTCAACTTAAAGTTGACGGGAGTCAAGCGGGAAGTGTTTGGGGCCCGGGAGAGTTGCGCATGACCACTGCCCGGATTCTATTGCCGCTGGATGCCACACAGACAGAAGTCGGTACGCCCGCGCAAAGGCTGCAATCCAGGCAAAAGTTTTTGAAAGCCGCCTCGGCCAGGCAGCTTCTGTAATCCGGGCATGCGACCTCGCGATGGGGTGGGTTTTCCTCGCGGCTGGGGTTCATTTTCAAGAACTGGGGCTTCTTCTCTTTCATGATTCGACGCTCCGAGTGGGTGTTAACGCTCTGCACCATAATATCGGACGTCGGAGCGGAAATCATTAGCCCTAAAAAACGCCCCACAGGGCGATTTTTAGGGTTAGAGGTTTCAGCAAAATCCCAAGCGGCATTGTCCTTTTCGGTCGCGGACCGTTGTTAAACCGACCGCGAGCGGGATATGAAGCCGGCGAATTCCGAAAGACTTGAAAAAAAATGAAAATTCGGAGCCGTCACCGTCCGCTCATACCCGGCGGCCGCACGGCCGCCGATGAAAACGCGGACATCACGACCGAGCTGCCGCCGTAACCGGTTGAGCTCACGACTCATCGTGTCCTCTTGGGGTGAGCAGGTTATGCTCAGGCATACGGCTTCAGCCCGCTTTGATGCTGCTGCCGCGGCAATCTCTTTGCTGGGAAGATCGGACCCGAAGTAGAAAACCTTCCACCCGATGCCCGTCGCAACGGCGCCGGCTGCCATGGCGCCCATTTCGCAATGCTGGCCGGCCGGAGTGGTGACTACCATGTACGGTGCATGTTCGTCCGGCGTCCCCTGGTCAAGCAGATCCGAGAGAAACCCCCTGACGACGTTCGAAGCGAAATGCTCGTGCATGATTCCCAGGCTTTTTGCATACCATTCATCGCCGACCATTTTCATGAAGGGTGCAACCACTTCGATCAGTAGAGAAGCTCGCGAAAGACGGGTGTCGGCGCGCCGCAGCGTAAGCAAGAGGGCCTGAGCATCCATATGCCGTACTGCACTCTCGCAAGCGCAGAGCAGTTCGAATGGATCATCGAACGGCTGGCTCCTGTCATTTTTCAACTTTGACGAAAAAAAAGCGCTCTGATCGTTTCGGTCCATGCGGTGTAGCGCTCCTTCATCCAGCATGGCTACCGAACCGATTCTATGACCCTGCATGCACGAACGCTTTAGCAACTTCAAGCGATCTATGTCGTTCTGGGAATAAAGGCGCCTTTTTTTGCCCTCTCTCACGGGCGCCACGGCCCGGTAGCGTCTTTCCCACACCCGAATGACATGCGGCGACAAGCCGGTCGCCAGGGCGACGTATCCGATCGGAAAAACCTTTTTGATTTCAGCGATAGGATTCTCTGCGCTCATCTCGGCTCTTTTCAGGAACCGCCTGCGGGCGGCTGCCGGGGGGCAGCGCCCCCCCCCAGGTGTTTTTTCCCGGTAAACGCCTCAGCGGTTCAATTCGCTTTCGAGCATGTCTTCAACCCGGAGCTGATTGGACCTCCAGACGTTGTTCTCGTTGGCAAAGGTCTCGATATTGAAATTGGTCAGGTGGGCCACGGTTTGGATGTCTCCGGTCGCGAGATCCACCTCCCCCATCTTGGCATATAGGGTCCCGCGGCTGTGGTAGGCCGCACCATACTGAGGATCGAGCTGAATCGCCTTGTTGAAGTCGTGCAGAGCGGCCTGGCTGTCCCCTTTGCTTTCGAGCGCCAAACCCCGCATGTGAAAGGCTCGGGCATAGGACGGATCGATCTGCAGGCTGCGGTTGAAGCTCTCTATGGCTGCATCCGGCCGATTCATTTTCAATTCGGCAACCCCGCGGGTGGTCATAGCCAGTTTGTGGTCAGGCTCGATTTCGAGCACCCTGCTCAAAATCTCGACACTGTCCTCATAGTTGCTTTTCAAAAACTCTGACATGGCGTGTTTGAATAGGTTCCTCGTGCTATCGGCAGTCATGATGGCCTCGCTTTTTGGATTGGTTTGATCCTGTCGAGCAGGATTTGTCTAAAAATACTTAGACAAAACTTAAGGCGAATCGCTGATTTGTCAACAGGCAACAGGTTAAAATTTGTCAGCCTTCGGCTCCTTCAGCCGCAGCATCTTGTGGCATGCGCCGTGGCCTGGAGGGACCGATCGAGCAATTCCCTTGAAAGTTTGATGAATAGCAGGCATGAATAAGCGGTCATGTTCGCAAAGCAGCGTTGAAGAGTCGAACCGGTATTAGATCCGAAAAAGGAGGAGGCATGAAGAAAACAACGTCGGTTGGATGGGTAATGATTCTTGCGGTGTTGCTGGTTTTCATTAATGATCCTGCGGTGGCGGATCCTAAAAGAATTACGGCAGCGGTCGACGAGGCGAGCAAAAGCTGCCGGAGTGTTTCGCAGCAGATTTGGGAATTCAAGGAGACCGGTCAGCAGGAGTTCAAGAGTTCGGCATTGCTGAAAGAGGAGCTGGCCAAGCTGGGTTACAAGGTGAGCGGGGACCTGAAAGTCCCCGAGGACCTCGTGAAGGAGGGTGTTGCGAAAACGGCTTTCAAGGCCGAGATGACCGGCAAGGGCCCCGGCCCGACGGTGACTCTAATGCTGGAGTACGACGCCCTTGCCACCGGACACGCCTGCGGCCACAATCTGATCGCCACTTCGGGGCTTATGGCGGCGGCCGGCTTGGCCAAGGTCATGAAGGATACTCCTGGCCGGGTCTTCGTCATCGGCACGCCCGACGAGGAACGCGGGTCTTTGGGCGGCGGCAAGGTAGCACTCTTGGAAGGCGGGTACTTCGAAGGCTCGGACGTCGTGTTCATCACGCATGGTTCAGACCGCTGGAGCTTGGATCAGCGCCTGCTCGCGATGAAGCGGGCCACATTTACCTTCAAGGGCAAATCAGCGCATGCCGCCGCGGCACCGCACAAGGGAGTCAACGCGCTGCGGGGCGTGTTGCTCACCTTTAACTGCGTCGACCATCTTCGCGAGCATTTGCGCCAGGACGTGCGCATCCACGGCATCGTCACCAAGGGCGGCGGTCCAGTGAACGTCGTGCCGGAGCTGGCCCAGTCCGAGTTTGCCTGCCGGGCGCTTGATACATCTACCATGGAAAATGCATATGGCAAGATCGTCAACTGCGCCAAGGCCGGGGAGCTGGGCACCGGCGCAACCCTGGAGTTCAAGGAACCCCGGGTCGCTCTGAAGGCGGCCGTCGTCGTTTCGCCCCTGCTCGATGCGGTCCAGGCAAACTTAAAAACCCTCGGAATCGCTGCCAACCAATTCAAGGATTTCGATGAGCTGGCTTCTTCCGACTTAGGGATGGTGAGCTACAACTACCCCACAGTCAATGTATGGTTCAAGATTGCCCCTGAAGGCACGGCCCTGCACAGCGATGCCTTGCGCGAGGCGGCCAATTCGGACGAGGGCTGGAACGCCGCCGTCCTTGTCGGCAAGGCCGTTGCGTTGTCGGCCTACGAGATGCTGACCAAGCCGGAAAAGCTCAAGGCCGTCCAGGCAAGCTTCAAGGAGAACAAGGCCAAAGAAGGCAAGTAGCCGCCGATCAAAACCACTCAAGCGGATGCAGTCGGGGCCGGCGGGAGGCGCTTCCCATGGCGCTTTCCGCCGGTTCGTCGGTCCGCTTTTCGTTCGCACGGAGCCGCCTCGATGGATTCAACGTCGTTGCGCACCCACATCCACCAAATGGCCGCCCGCTGGCTCGCCGAAGGCAGCCGCCCCGCTGATCTGCGCATCCACACCGACACATCGGATTTCTTCGCGCTGGATGCCGGAGACATCATCATGCTGGACAGCAGGCCTTATTTGGTCCGCAACAGCATGCGCGAGGGGCGTTTCGGGCTGGAGGACGACGTCAAACACTGGGTCAAGCGCGCGGTCGATCTGGCCAGCGGCGCCATGCGGGTCATCAAGCTTGTTTTCCACGAGCGCTTCACCGCGACCATCGGCGGCATCCCCTTCGAGTGTTTCCGCAGCCCGCGCAAGGAGGCCCGCATTATCGAGCTGGTCAACGATCATCCCCACTTCATGCACGGGCTGTCCGCCGCGGACGAGAAGGGCAACATCGTGCGCGTGCTCGAATACATCAGCGGCTCCACGCTGGCGGCCCACGTGGCCGACATCGACCAGGACCATGAAACCTACTTTTTTACGACCCTTCCCGGCATTTTGGACAACTACCTTCGTTGCGTGGAGGCGATCCGGTTTCTGCACGATCATGGAGAAAAGCACGGCGATATCCGGCGGGATCACATCCTGATCGACAGCGACAGCGGGCATTACCGCTGGATCGATTTCGACTACAACTACCGCCACCGTGAAAATATATATGGCTACGACTTGTTCGGGCTGGGGAACGTGCTGATCTATCTGGTGGGCAAGGGGGATCTGCTGCTGCCGGAGCTCCGCAGACGGGACCCGGAGCGGCTGTTGCGGCTGACGGAGGGGGATATGAACATTGTCTTCCACAACCGTCTGGCGAACCTGAAAAAAGTGTTCGCCTACATCCCCGATTCCCTGAACCGGATTCTGATGCATTTTTCGATGGGCGCCAACTGGTTTTACGAGGAGACCCCTCAACTGCTGCAGGATCTGCACCAGGCCAGAGCCGATATCCGTTGACTTCCATGGCCGGCGGGGCCGGAGGAGAGCAAAATGGCGAATCGAGACGAACTCAACTTCAACCGCAACGTGCTGCTGGCCGTGGACGACTCCGAGAACGCACGGCGCGCCGTGGCCTATGTCGCCTACATGCTCAGCGGCATAGAAGGCTCGCGGGTGACCCTGCTGCACGTCATCTCCGAGCCGGAGGAGGACTACTTCGCCAAAATCGAAGAAAAGCAGGAGTGGCTGGATCAATACCGGAGCCGCGTCGAAGCCTTTCTGGAGCAATACCGCCGTGAGCTGATCGATGCCGGGTTCCGGGCGGAGTCAGTTAAGACGAGCGCGCCGCTACGCCACTGTCCGTCCATCGCCGAGTGCATCCTGTCGGAGCTCGACCGAACCCAATACGGAACCCTCGTGGTCGGCCGGCAGGGATTGTCGCGCAAGGAGGAATTCCTGTTCGGCAGCGTCTCCAGCAAGATCGTCGGCCACGCCCGCAACTGCGCGGTGTGGGTCGTGGCGTGACGAAGGGAAGGTCTCGTGACGCCTCAAGGCATGCTTTTGAACCGTCTCATGCGATTCGCTGCCGGGCTGCGTTTCCCGAAACTGCTGGCGATTACGGCAGCCCTGTTCATTCTCGATCTGATCATCCCCGACATGGTCCCCTTTGCCGATGAGATCCTTCTGGGGCTCTTGTCCCTGCTGCTGGCATCGTTGAAAATACGCGGCCCTCACGGCCGATAGAGAGATGCTCTCTGCAGTTCCTCGAAGCGGCTTTTCTGCCGATCGCGGTAGGCGGCGAGTTCTTTCAGCAGCGCATGACCGGAGGGCAGCCGTCGGTTCAGTTTCAACAGGGATTCATTCAGGCGCTCCAGCCAGTTTGCGCCCTGGTGGCCGTATTCCGCCTGCCGCTCGTCCTTTCCTTCCATGCGCATGCACATCTCGTAAAGCCCGTAGTAGGCCTCGTTGAAAAACAGGATCTCCCGGGCGCATTCCGGGCCGAAGGTCCTCACCAGAGCCTTCCACAGGGATCGTTCGGGACTATAGGCCGACGTGTTCCACTCGTAGTCGGCCACCGTTGCGAATTTGATGCGGTACACTTCGGAATCCGCTGCTCCGTTCACGTACAAGTGGCGGCCGTCGTTCAGCTCGTGAAAACCGGCCGGCCGGTCGGTGTCCAGCGGCTCGAAGAGGTTGCACATGCGCACTTTGCCCGGGTAGTGGGCGGTGTAGCCGCCGTAGACCGTGGTTTCCAGGTTGCGGGCGTAGAGGGTGTTGTCCCAGAACATCGGCCAGCGGCCGATGAGGTTGCGAAAACGCCGCAGATCGGCCAGATCGATGGACAAGGATCTGACCGTCGGTCCGGTCCAGATGATGGCCACCTCCGTCGGTATCTGGGCAGCGAGTTCTTTCAGGTAGATTTCAGCCTTGCCCTCGCTGCGGTCGATGAACTCGTTCGCGTACCACGGCGGGCAAAACTCGAACCGGGTTCCCGGGTAATCCCGGTCCAGCCAAGCCTGCAGACGATTGATGACGAAGGCCTGGGCGTTTTGAAGGTTGATGAAACGTTTTTGGTCCTCCGGCGTATAAAGGGAGAACTTCTTGCGGTTTCGACCCTCGTGCGGCACGAAATCGTCGGCAAGCAGCATAATCGTATCGGCCCCGGCGTCCAGGCCGAGCTTGAACACGCCCTGGACGGTTTCCAAACCGGCGATGCTGCCGTGGGTCCAGGTGTAGCGGGCGGAATGGCTGAGGGTCTCCGCAGCCGGCTCGAACTCAAAGTGCGAGTAGGGGTTGAGCATGACGCCGAGGGACATCGTCCCATTTTCACGGCAGCGCTGCCCGATCTCGGCGATTCCGGTCTTGAAGAGGACGTTCGGCTGATACCAGGCCTTTGTCCGGCCTTCGTAGCCGGCATAGATCTTGTTCAACTTCAACTGGCTCATACGCTCCAACCCCTCGAGGTCACGGTCAAGCTCGGATAACGTCTCCCAGCGTTTGAGCAAATAGGAGCGGCCCAGAAAATCAGGACAGTCGATGACAGCGGCGCTGTGGTAGACGCAGCGGTCTTCTTCAAGGAGTTGGGCGGCGGTGGCGGCGGCATAGAAGCTGCCGACGGCGGTTTCGCCGGCCAGGAAAACCACATGGCAGGATCCCGCATCCATGGGTTGGATGACATAGCCTTGCGGCTGGCCGCTGGCCGACGTCAGCGGCCCATCGAGACCCAATTTCCTCGACAGCGGGTTGCGGCCGATCGAAAAGATTAACCGTTCGGCAGATAACTCGGTGATACTAAAATCACCCGCAACAACCCGAGCCTTTAACTCCGGCGCGTTGACGGAGATTTTCGTTCGAGACAGCGCCGCGTTCAGCGCCTTTTCCAGCAGGCGGGCGGCGCTGCGTTCGGCGGGCGCGGGATCCTCCGGCAGTATGATCAAAGGACCATGATTTTCAATCCGGCCGGGGGCGAGGTAGGTAATCTCGCGAACATACCGGATATCTTTGGGAGCGGGTATCAGAGTCTCCCATCGTGAAAGCGGCCGGTCGATGTACGGTTTCAGACGCTCCAGGGCGCTGAAATTCCATTTCGAGTAACGGAAAACCACATCGTCCAGCCACACGGTGCCGCTGCCTTTCAAGCCCAAGAAAAGACGCACGTAGCAGGTCCCGTCGGGAAGGTCGCCTTCCGAGAAAGGGTAATTGTAGGTTCGTGCGCGCACCCTGGCCCAGTCAAAACGGTCGACCGACCAATAGTTGGCAAAGGAGTAGCTCTTGTCGGAGGCATCGATCAGATTCCCGCCGACCGGGTTCATGGCGGTTGAGTCCAGCGGTTTTTTTTCGGCATCGAAAAAAAACGCTCGGATCGAGACGGCATCGCCCAGCCGGCCGCCGAATCGATGCCGGTTGCCGGCTACCTGTTCCAGCCGGACCGCATACGTGAAGTCGTAGTTGCCGGCGAGGACCGGAATATAGTCGCTGAGGATGCCCTCCGCCGTATCCATCTCCCCGGCCTGAGCCCGGTGGATCTTGATGGCGCGTCGGCCGTGGTGAACTTCATCAGGAGCGGCCCCGGTCTCCAAGTGGATCCATTCAACCCGGCTTCCGAGCTTTTGCCACCCCGAAGGCATCTCGGGATCGGCCATTCCGTCGATCGGCGGGCCATTCTGCTCGAATGACGGGTTGAATACCAGGTTGCCCTTTTCGAGCTGCTGCAGCCTCATTTCATAGGGAATACCCAGAGGCTCGGAGCTGGACCAGTTCGATGCGCGGGCTGAAGCGCAAGAGCCGCCGCCGGCGGTGAACATCAGCGCAAAGCAAATTGAAAACCGAAAGGCTCTCATGGCAAATTCCGAATACATACGGAGATAAGGATCGGCGCTTCTCCCTCGGTGCTTTAGGCGCCATTTTTCATGATGGTTTCATGTCATCAAAAAAAAACGGTTGCCTCTCCCTTGCGCCGGGGGGCAACCATGCCCATGTTTGCAGGCATCAACCGCGGTCGAAAGCGAACCACCGCGAAAAAAGGGAGGTACTGAAAATGAAAAGCAAAGGCCACGCCAAATCTCATAATCGTGAACAGAGCTACATCGAGTCTGAAGAGGAAAGAGAGAGAGGGCACGTCGATACGCGCTACAAAAACTTTGAATGCGAAAACAAGACAAACCTGGGATGCGATCCTGGAATCGATGTCGCCGGATAACCTCATCTGCGCGGATGAAGGGGGCAGCGCCTAAAAAGGGCTCTGCCCCTTTTTTATGGGCGCCCGCCAGGGGGCACTTTCGGAGGCGGCGCCAGGTTTCATGTGCGCAGTGCCTGCTCCAAGGCAAAAAAGAAGACCCGTGCACCCGCAGCCAACAACCTCCTACTGGGTCTCATCGTTTTCCGAGATAGCCTCACCCTATCTCAAGAACCTATACCCCCTTTAAAATCCCCGGAAAAAGCATCAAATCTGCAATTCGCTGATCCGCTATCTTTGATCTGTTAATCCCAAGCCCCTTCTGCCTGAGCCAGGAAGCGATAAAGGCTGCCCGTTTCAAATCAAACCGGGTCTTGACATAAAGCAGCTTAATATTATTGTCTGCGCATATGTGAACATGACAGGAGGACTTAATGAAGTCTGCCGAGCAATTAAAAACGAACGTTGAGTCACATGGCTGCAACATTTTGCATCCGGTGACCGTACGCAAGGTTTCAAGACATATGCCAGCGGAGGAAGTTCTTGATGGTCTTGCGGAGTTCTTTAAGCTTTTTTCCGACAAAACCCGGGTAAGCATTCTCTGGGCTCTGAGTCATTCCGAGATGTGCGTCTGTGACCTGAGCATGCTTCTGAAAATGAAGCAGCCCGCGATATCCCAGCATCTGAAAGTCCTGCGCCAGATGCGCATGGTCCGCACCCGCCGGGACGGAAAAGTGATTTATTACACCCTCGACGACCATCATATCCGCATTGTCCTCAAGTACGGCCTGGAACACATAGAGGAGATTTTATGAAGGAACCTGGCATACCCCTGGCAAGCTAGTACCCGATCAAGGGGCTGGATTGCGCATCCTGCGGCATGAAAATCGAGACTATCAAAAAGCTTCCGGGAGAGACTTATGCCGCAGTGGATTTCGGAAGCCTGCGCCTGCATCTTGCAGCAACAGACCTGGACCGGGTGCGGGCGGAAATCAAGCGCATCGAGCCCGAGGTGGAAATCCTGCCCGCTGAAAGCAAATCCGCATTGGAGGAAGACCATACGGATAGTTTCAAGCCGAGGCGGGAACTCTCCCTCCTGCTCGTCGCCTTGTTGCTGTTTGGCGTGCACGCGTTTTTCGAGGATCGGTTTCATGAATCCGGTTGGCCGGTTCTGGACTATGGAACCGCATTGGCCGCCTACCTTCTTGCAGGTATGAACGTCTATCTCGGCGCATTCAAGACTATCCGCCGCGGCGACTTTTTCGATGAGAACGTGTTGATGGTGATGGCTACCGCCGGAGCGATAGCCATCCACGCCATCTCCGAAGCCGTCGGCGTGATGATTTTTTTCAAGGCCGGGGAGTTTTTGCAAAACCTGGCGGTTGCGCGTTCGCGTCGATCCATCCGTTCGCTGCTCGCGTCAAGACCCGACCGGGCGAATGTGGAGACTCCGGATGGCATTCGCCAGGTGCCGCCCGAGCAGGTGCAGGTCGGCAAGGTAATTCTGGTCCGGCCCGGTGAGAAGGTGCCCCTTGACGGTCAGGTCATGGCGGGCCAATCCAGGTTAGATACATCAGCCCTAACCGGTGAGCCTGTTCCGCTGAACGCCAAGGTGGGCGATACCCTACCTGGATCTATCGCGCCCTGGTGCTGCTGGTCATCTCCTGCCCTTGCGCGCTGGTGGTCAGCGTCCCGCTGGGGTATTTCGGCGGCATCGGCCGGGCCTCCCGCCGGGGGATTCTGGTGAAAGGCTCCAACTTCTTGGATGCGCTTTCGGCGGTCAAGACCGTGGTTTTCGACAAAACGGGAACTTTGACCCAGGGCCAATTCGAGGTTCAAAAAGTCGTTTCCAAGAACGGCGTTGGGGAGCAAAAACTTCTTGAATTTGCCGGTCTGGCCGAGATGCACTCCAGCCATCCGATCGCCAAATCCATTGTCGATAGGCTAACCCAATCGGGGATCAAACTGGACAGCACATCCATTGCCGAGCATGTGGATTTTCCCGGGAGAGGGGTTCAGGCGCAAATCAGGGGACACGAGATTCTGGTCGGAAGCGATGGATTGCTCCACCACAAGCAGATCGCACACGATGTCTGCGAACTGGAGGGCACCGCCGCCCACGTCGCTATCGATGGGACCTATGCCGGTCATATTCTCATCGGCGATGCACTAAAAACCGACGCCAAGGAAGCGATTAAACAACTGCGCAAAATCGGCATCGAGCGCATCGTAATGCTCACCGGCGACAACCGCTGTGCCGCCGAATCCGTCGCAAAGGCATTGGGGGTGGATGCGTTTCACGCGGAACTGCTGCCGGAAGACAAGGTGCGCATATTGGAAGACATCCAACTTTCATCCGACCACAGCGGAAAACTGGCCTTTGTTGGCGACGGTATCAACGATGCCCCGGTCATTCCGCGGGCCGATGTGGGCATCGCGATGGGGGCGTTGGGCTCGGATGCCGCCATCGAAACGGCCGACGTGGTGCTCATGGCTGATTCTCCACTAAAAATCGTCGAGGCCGTTGAGATCGCGCGCCAAACAAGGAGGATTGTCTGGCAGAACATTTTCATGGCGCTTTCGATCAAGCTCATTTTCGTGACCTTTGGAGCGATGGGCATGGCGTCCATGTGGGAGGCGGTCTTTGCCGACATGGGGGTGTCCCTTGCCGCCGTTGCCAATTCAACCCGGATGCTCAGGGGAAAGTGGTTGTAGGAAGACTACTACAAAAACACCCGCCGACCGATAAAAATCATTGGTTGCGTTTCGGTTGACACAGCCGGAGTCGCTCTGTATTTTGGCGCTCGTCAGGCGCGGCCTGATCTTTCCCCCTGCAATCGTTATTGAAATGAACGTCTGAGGAAACTCATGGACATCACCACCGCCGGTTTGACCATTTTGGGGTTGGCCGTATTCGAGTCCATCACCAGCATCGACAACGCCATCATCAACGCCGAAGTCCTGGCCACCATGCAGGAGAAGGCGCGGCGCTGGTTTCTGACCTGGGGCATGCTCATTGCCGTTTTCGGCGTGCGCGGCTTGCTGCCCTGGCTGATCGTCTGGGTCATGTCGCCGGGGCTGGATCCCTGGCAGGCCTTGACAGCCACGTTTACCGACGACCCGGCGGCGCAGAAGGCCATCCAGGAGAGCGCCCCGGTTCTGCTCATCGGCGGCGGGGTGTTTTTCATTTTTCTCTTCTGCAACTGGCTGTTCCAGGAGCCGAAGAAGTTCGGGCTGCCCGGCGAAGACTTCTTTGCGCGGCAAGGGGCCTGGTTTTACGCGGTGGTATCGGTGGCGCTGATGCTGATCGTCTGGTTTGCGCTGAAGAAAGACCCGATGCTGGGGTTCGGCGCGGTGGTGGGGTCGACGGGTTTTTTCATCACGCATGGATTCAAACGTTATGCCGAGTCCCAGGAGGAACGGCTGCTGCACGATCAGACCAGCATGTCGGACATCGCCAAAATCCTTTACCTGGAAGTGATCGACTCCACCTTCTCCGTCGACGGGGTCGTGGGGGCTTTCGCCTTTACGCTGTCGGTGCCGCTGATCCTGCTGGGCAACGGCATCGGCGCCATCGTCGTGCGGCAGCTCACCATCTACAATATAGAGAAGATAAAGAAGTACATCTACCTTAAAAACGGCGCCATGTACTCGGTGCTGGTGCTCGGCTTTGTAATGCTGGCGCACGGCTACGGCATGCACATTCCCGAGTGGCTGGCGCCGCTGGCGACCATCGTCATCGTCGGGTACTTTTTCTGGAAGTCCTGGAAACATGCCAGGTCGGCTGGGGGCTGAGCCGCCGGCGCGGATGGGGCTGCAGGCGACTTCCGACTTCGCAGGTGCCAAAAGGTGAAGGGCTTGGTCAAGATCCTGGCCGGTGCCGTCTGCATTTACGCGGCCTACTGCGTCCTGCTGTTTTTGGTTCAGCGGCAGGTCATCTTCCCCCGTTATCTGATACCGACTCCACCAGCGCCCGATTATAACGCCCTGGGCGTCGAGCCGTTGTGGCTGGAGACTTCCTTCGGCAAGGTCGAAGCGTGGTATCTGCCGCCGAAGTCGGCTAAAGAGCCCTATCCGGCCGTGATTTTCGGCCACGGCAACGGGGAACTGATCGATTATTGGCCACGCGAGCTGGGGCGCTTCGCATCCATGGGCGTCGGCCTTCTTTTGGTGGAATATCCCGGCTACGGGCGATCGGCCGGATCCCCGTCCCAGGCCAGCATCTCCGAAACCTTCACGCTGGCCTACGACAAGCTGGTGGCCCGCAAGGGCGTCGACCCCGCGCGGATCCTCCTGTTCGGGCGCTCGCTCGGCGGCGGTGCGGTCTGCGATCTGGCGCTCAAGCGCCCGTCGGCCGCCATCATCCTCATGTCCGCATTCAAGAGTGTGCAGGGCTTTGCCGTTCGGTACCTGGCCCCCGCGCTTCTGATCCGCGACCCGTTCGACAACCTTGCGGCCGTTCGGAGATACGGCGGCCCCGTGCTGGTCATCCACGGCAATGCCGACGAAGTGGTGCCCTTCGAGCATGGCCAGGCGTTGCATGCCGCCGCCCGGAACGGGAAAATGATTGTTTACGAGGCCGGCCACAACGACTGCCCGCCGGACTGGGCTGGCTTCTGGCGCGATGTGGAGGGATTTCTGAGAGCAGTCGGGCTGCTGTAGCGATGGATGCAGGCCGCGGCATGCGGTGCTGGCTTTTTGCAAACGAAAGCAACAGGCTCTTTCAGGGAATGAACGCGTGCGGTCCATTTCTTGGGCGGGCAGGGAGGATGCGGAAGCATGCGGATGCTAAGATGTGTGCTATGCGGTTTTGCAATTTTTACGTTCGGGACTTCCAGCCCTCCTTTGCAAGCGCAGACTCATCCCGAAACCGCTCCGGGAACCGGAAGGCTGTATGGCATCCGCCTCGGGCTGCTGGTGCATGATATCGGTGGGCTTTGGGCCCAAACCCGTGCGGAGGGCGGTGCGGATGTGAATGCTGAGATAGTCTTCCGGAAGCCGAGTTGCATGCTCTGGGGAGGGGCCATTCTGCCCAATTTCGGACTCAGCATTAACAGCCAAGGCGACACCAGCAAGATATATGGAGGGGTGGTGTGGGAATTTTTGTTCAGCAATGGGCTCTTTTTCAATATCGGTACCGGCTTGGCCTTTCACAACGGGCAGTTGGAGTCCGACGATAGCAACAAGAAGGAACTGGGATCCCGCATCCTCTTCCGGGAGCCCATCGAGTTCGGCATCACGTTTTGCGAACGCCATCGAATCTCCATTCTGTTCGACCACGTCTCGAACGCCTACTTGGCCCGGCCGAATGAGGGGCTGGACACTCTCGGGGTGCGATACGGCTATCAATTTTGATGTCTTTTTAAGGGGATACAAGTATTGTTGGGGAATACGCGGGTAACCATTCAATTTCTTCACCCTTCAGCAGAGGAGGAAAAAAATGACACGACGAGACGGAGGATGGAACCCTTACGTGGCCGGGGCATTGAGCGGGGTGGTGGGGGTTTTATCGGTGTGGTTCGCCGGGCAGTACTTTGGGGCATCGACTTCCTTTGTCCGCACCGCCGGCATGATCGAACAGCTCTTCGGCCCGGAGCGCGTGGCGCAGATGGATTATTTTATCAAAATCGCGCCCCGGATCGACTGGCAATGGATGTTCATGGTGGGTATTTTCCTGGGCGCGATGATTGCGGCGCTCAGCTCCGGTTCCTTCAAACTGCAGGCGGTTCCCGATATGTGGGCTGAGCGGTTCGGCGCCGGCAGCACGGGCATGCGCGCGGCGGTGGCCTTCGTGGGAGGGGCCGTGGCCATGTTCGGGGCGCGGCTGGCCGATGGCTGACCCAGCGGGCACGGGCTGAGCGGTTCGCTCCAGCTGGCGGTCAGCGGGTTTGTCGCCTTGGTTTGTTTCTTTGTCGGCGGAATGATCACGGCCCGCCTGGTTTACGGGGGAGGTGAACGATGAAGATGCTCATTTACGGACTGGTCACGGGACTGCTGTTTGGGTTCTTGCTGCAGAAGGGACGCGTGCTGCGTTACGACAAGCAGCTCGGTGCCCTGCGCCTGATGGACATGACGATCGTCAAGTTCATGCTCTCCAGCGTGATGGTCGGCATGGTCGGGGTCTATCTGCTGTCGGACCTGGGTTTGGCCAAGCTCTCGATCAAAGCCACTATTTTAGGCCCCGTGATTATCGGCGCGCTCATTTTCGGCCTCGGATGGGGCCTTTTGGGATATTGCCCGGGGACGTCCATGGGCGCCCTCGGCGAAGGGCGCTGGGACGCCGTATGGGGGATCATCGGTATGGTCGTGGGTGCCGGCCTGTTCGCCGAAGCCTACCCTGCGCTCAAGGAAACGGTGTACACGTGGGGTAATTTAGGCCGCATCACTCTGCCCCAGGTGGTGGGCGTGAACCACTGGATCATCATCCCGCTCTTCATCGCGGGCGGGCTGCTGCTGTTGCGCTGGATCGAGAAAAAGGGCTTGTAACGGATTGTGCTCGATGATGGCCGAAGCGGTTGATTGCGCCCGGGGTTGCACTATCTTATGCCGAAAAAATGACGGATCTCGGCATGACAACGCCCACCACGCTATATCTCGTCCGGCACGGCCATGTTCACAATCCCCAGCGGATCCTTTACGGCCGCCTGCCGCGCTTCCGGCTGAGCCCGCGCGGCCTGGAAG
>CAZNAX010000044.1:0-21450 GCA_964570965.1 uncultured Desulfatibacillum sp. | reverse complement strand
TGTTTTCAGCCACGCTGACCCAGTCCAACGGGCTGGAGAATCTCGCCAACGCGGCCTTGCAGCGCGGGATCGATGCTTATACGAGGCAGGACTACAAGGGGGCGGTGAAGGAATTCAAACGCTCGGTCGGCATGGGGCGCGGCTCGTCTTTTGCCGCTGATGCGGCGCAGTATCTCGCCATGTCCTACCTGCAGCTCGGTGATACCGAAAACGCCGTCAAGGCCTACCAATCGGCTTTTACGATCGACCCCTACCGCGACGACATTCGCGTCAAGCTGGGCAACCTTTATTTTTCACAGGGAAAATATGAGGATGCGCGGTCGGAGTATGCCGAGGCCGTGCGGTTGAACCCCAGCACGGTGAACCGCTATTCGCTCGGCCAGGCTTACATCGAGCTGGGGCGTTTTTCGGATGCCGAAACCCAATACAACGAAATCCAGCGATTGGCCCCTCGGGAGGCCGGTGGGTATCTGGGAATGGGGCTGACCTACAGCCGGATGGGCGAACACGAGCAGGCGATCCAGCAGTTCCAGCAGGCGATCACCTTGGATGGCAAACTTTACGACGCTTACAGCCAGATGGGTTACAGCTATGCAGACATGGGCGACATGCAAAGCGCCCAAAGCATGGTGGACACCTTGGAAAGCCTCGAACAGGCAGGCCTTGCAGATACCCTCGGCCGCTACATGTATAAGGTCGATCCGCCCAAAATGCTGTTTGCCAGTTCAGCCAGCACATTTCCCTTTCCAATGGGAAGAGGCACTCCACTGGTGGCGCTCAACAGCTACCTGGTCAATCCCAACGCCTCCAAAACCCTGTCCATCACAATCCAGTTCGACAAACAAATGGACCGGGACTCCATCGAAAATCCCGCCAACTGGCAGATCAGCCGCGCTGCCGGCCAGGGACCAGGGCAAGCCTACAATTTCGGGCTGCCGGTATCCGCAAATGAAGCCACTTTTTCGCCGATCCCCAGCGCCGTGACCTGGGATGCGGACAACCTGACGGCGACCGCATATTTCACGGTCACCCAGAACGCCGCAGCCGACGCCACCATCGACCCCGCCCACATCGAATTTAAATTCTCGGGCGAAGACATCTACGGCCTGAAAATGAACTCCAAGTTCGATCAGTTTACCGGCTTCTCCGGCGTCTTTTGACCGCCCGCTGGAGGCCGCAACCTCGGCCTTTCGGGTGCAGGCCTGCCTCGCCCCGGTTCGCAGCACCATGGGGCCTTCTCGATTGATAGGAATGGTTCGAGGCGTTTAGGTATAAATGACGTTGACCGGCAACGGTGGGTAGTTCCACACGCCGGGCTTGGGCAGGATGTGCTGCTCGCCGACGGTCAGCCAGTTCAGGTCCGGCTTGATGTCACGCAGCTTGCCGTCTTCAGGAGGACGCGCCTGGGAGGTGAGCGAATACGTCGCCTGTACGGTACAGACGCGCTCCCGGCCCTCCCTGGCCACGACATAGTATTTTTTCACCTTGTGGGGGGACAGGCCGTTGGCGGCGGCGATCTGCTCTAAATCCATCTTGAGGAACTTCATGAGCACCAACTTGGCCACCCCGCGCTCACAAATGCGGATCAAGGCCCGGGAAGCGCTGCTGCTGGCATAGACCGTGGTGATCCCGCGTATGCGACGCAGGTACTGGGCCGCCACGATCGCCGCGGTTCGGCGCCCTCCGGACATGAAGGGCTGGTTGTAGTATTCGAAAAGTTTCCGCTGAAGGTCCTCGGCGGATTTCTCCCCTTTTTCGTAAAGCTCCTTGGAAATGTAGCGCAGGCTGCGGGCCAGATCTTCAGCCGCCTCGCTGATCGGCCAGTCGATCCGCACGTGGTAATGCGAGAGGTAATACCGGTTGCGCGACTTCCCGGCGGGGTCGCGCTGGATCAAGACCGCATAGTCGACCGGCAGCAGCGCCCGGATGAAATTCCGAAAATGGACCGATTCCAGGTACCGCGCCTGGCGGTCGCGCAGCTCCGTCAAGAAAACGCTCTCGGACCTCATCAAGTTGACCTTGGTCGTTCGATTCTCATCGAAAAAACGGATGTATTTCTTATGCTCGGACGGAATCGAATCCTCCGCGAAAATGATCAGGAAGGAATGGTGAAGATCGTATTCCTGATCGGGAATGCGGGCGCGGGGCTTGAGCTCCCGCTTTTCCGTGAACGGATACGGGATTTGGCGGCTGATGAAATTCTGATAGGAGTCGATCAAGGCGTATTGGATGAGGAACTGATCGAGGTCGTCCCGTAGAAGTTCATAGTAGGACCGACGGAGCTTGTTGGCCAGGCTCAGTTCTTCGCGGTATTGCCAGAATGCCAAAGCGCTCTCCTCTCGGTGAAAAAAGCATGCGGTGCTGCGTCGGATCGATCGTCTGTCGCTCGGGTCGCTTTTCTCCCATACCACAGGCCGGCACATTGAAAAAGTATTGATTTAAGAACGCTAAGGCAACGGGTCACAGACTTTCTTCTTGCTGTGCCGGGCGATCCAACGATAGAGCGAATCGCGTGTCAGGTAGCAGACCAGGGCGAAAAGCAGGGACAAAACCGTGACGACCACGAAGAAGCTGTAGTTCTTCTCAAAAATGGACGCACCCTGCAGGCTCAGCGCCAACGTGCCGGGCAGCCGGCCGACGGTGGAGAGAACGAAAAAAACACGGGCTGGCAAGGTGGTCAGGCCAAGGAACATGCACAGGTAGTCCTTGGGGAAACCCGGAATCAGGAAAAAAATGAAAATGACCAGAATTCCCTTGTACTGGACCATCTGGTTGTATTTTTCATAAGTTTCGCAACGCACCAGTTTTCGGACCACCCGCTCCCCCAGGAAGTGACCGATGCCGAAATTGATCATGGAACCGGTGGTTAAACCGACGGTGGACAGCAGAAATCCGCTGAGGGCGCCGAACATGTACCCGCCCAAAAACCCGGTGAGTTCGCCCGGGATGGGGGCAAAAAGGACCTGGCCGATCTGCAGGCCCACAAACACCAGGGAAGCAGCCCAGCCCGATGAACTGACGGCCTGACGCACCCATTCCCGGTCGGTCATCAACTCGTAATAGCTGAGAAGCTGATCCCATAGACCGGAGTTCAGAAACACGAAAACGACCAGGCAGGATGCCAGGAAGACCACCGCCACCAGCGTGATGAATGCCCTGCCCATCTCAGTCGGAAACCGATCGCACTCGGTCCATCCTTTATCCGTGCCCTTTAACGATAGCTGCGCTGGAAGCGCATCCGCAACCGCCGCCAGAGGCTGTAAGTTTTCTTGGGTTTTTTAAGTTGCTTCTGCTGCGCCCAGCGCTGAAGAAATCCAACGTGGCCTGCCTGATAGGAGCGGGCCAAGCGCTCCTCATGCACGACGACACCCTGTTGCCCGCCCAATGCCGAACGCAGGCACTCGGTTTTGATTTCACATTCAAGGCATTCCGGCGGCGTATGCCGCAAGCCCTCGGCGCCCAGCGGAAAAACTTTTTCAATCGAGGCGAAGCACGCCGGTGGCATCTTGGGTTTTAAATCGACCATGGCGTAAATGGGCTTTAGCTATTTCGACGGCTGCGGCGACCGGCCTCCCGGACCCGCCTCAAATTCCGAGTTCATCCGGGCGATGTACCCTTCGTCCGCAAAACTGTAATAACGATTCTCGCCGATGATCACATGTTCATGGACCGTGATGCCCATGAGCCTTCCGGCAAAGACGAGCTGACGCGTGACGGCGACGTCTTCATTCGACGGACGCGGTTCTCCCGACGGATGGTTGTGGGCAAAGATGACGGCCGCCGCATGATGCTGGAGGGCCGCCCGGATGACCTCGCGGGGATACACGCCACTAGCGGTAAGGGTGCCTTCGAAAAGCGTATCCATCGCGATGACTCGGTTTTTTGAATCCAGGAAAATCGCCATGAAGCACTCGCGGGTCTTGTCACGGATGGAACCGTTCAAATAACTGAACAGATCCCGGGAATTGGCGATCACGCTCCGGCCGATGACCTTCTTCGCGAGAAACCGTTCCGAAACCGCCTTGACCAGCTTGATGCCCAGCATGTTGGTCGGTCCGATACCGGGCACATCCTGCAACTCCCTGGGGTCCGCCTCCAGAACGCCCTGGAGGGTTTTAAACTTCTTTAGGGCAAGTTTGGCGGCCGCTTTACAGTCCTTGCGCGGCGTGGCAAGGGTCAACAGCAACTCGATCACCTCGTAGTCCAGAAACCCTTCGAGCCCGGCCGAGAGAAACCGCTGCCGCAGTCGTTTTCGATGCCCGGCGCCGGGGTGATCCGGTTTACGATCCATGGGCGGGTTCCTTACGCAATCATCGGGCCTTCCGTCGCCGCCGGCCATCAGTCCTCGTCCAGTTCCTGCTTGAGGTCGCGGGTCATCAACCGAAACAGCGCCTCCCGCGGCGCAAGGCCTTCGTAAAGGATCCGATAGGTCTGATGGCAAATCGGCATGTCCACTCCCAGCTGGCTGGATAAATCATAAACCGATTTCGCCGTGCGAACGCCCTCGGCCACCATTCGCATCTGTGCGAGAATGTCCTTCAGCGGCTGACCGGAGGCGATTTTTTGGCCGACGGTGTGGTTGCGACTCAGGTCGCCGGTGCAGGTCAGGATCAAATCACCATAGCCCGCCAGCCCGGTGAAGGTGCGGGGATTGGCCCCCATGCGCCTTCCCAGACGACGGATTTCGGTCATACCCCGGGTTATGAGAGCAGCCCGCGTGTTTAAACCCAACCCCAGACCGTCAATGATCCCGGCGGCGATGGCAATGACGTTTTTCACCGATCCGCCGAGCTCGACTCCGACCGTGTCCTCACAGGTGTATACCCGAAAATACGGCGTCGCAAACAATTGCTGGACCCGTTCGGCCAGCGCTGCATTGCAAGATGCCACCGTCACCACCGTCGGAAACCTTCGCGCCACCTCGGCTGCGAAGCTGGGTCCCGACAGCACCGCCAGGCGGTCGTTGCCGATCGCCAGCGCCTCTTTCAACACGCCGGTCATGGTGAGGTGGGTCTGGTTCTCGATGCCCTTGGAGGCCGAAACGACGGACGTGCTCGCATCCAGGCGGCCGGCCAGCGCCCTCATGGTTTCGCGGATCACATGAGAGGGCACAGCCACCACCAGCAGGTCTTTTGCGGCCGCCGTCTCCGCGAGGTCGCAGGAGACCTTCAACCGCGGTGACAAAATGATGCCGGGCAGGAAGAAACGGTTCTCCCGGTGGGTGTTGATCTGCTCAACCACCTCCCGTTCGAAGGCCCACAGATCCACGCTGAAGCCCTTTACGGCCAGAAGATCCGCGAGCACCGTCCCCCAGCTGCCGGCGCCGATCACGCCGATGCGCAAGGCGTTCGTATCCCGTTCATGCGGGTGGTCCATCTTCCTCCAGTGCCTCGTCCGGTTTTTCGTCTTCGTCCTTTTCTCCTAAGCGGGCGGCTCCCACCACGCGTTCACCCACATCCATGCCCATAAGTTTGACGCCCTGCGTATTGCGGCTGATGACCGAAATCTCCCGGATCCGGGTGCGGATGACTTTGCCGATCGTCGTCATGAGCATGACGTCGTCCTCTTCGTCGACCACCAGGATCGCCACCACCTTCCCGTTGCGCGGGCTGGCCTTGATGGCGATGACCCCCTTGCCCCCGCGTTTGTGCACCGGATACTCGTCGATTGAGGTCCGTTTGCCGAAGCCGTTCTCGGTCACCCCGAACAGGGTCTGTCCGTAATTCAAGACTTCCATGGCGACTAGATGATCGCCTTCGGAGAACTTCATGCCGCGCACGCCGCTGGCCACCCGGCCGGAGGGGCGCACATCGGATTCGTGGAAGCGGATGGCCTTGCCCTCGGCCGATCCCAGGAAGACGTTCATGGTGCCGTCGCTGATCCGCGCCGCGATCAATTCATCGCCCTCCAGCAGGTTGATGGCGATGATGCCGCCGGCCCGCGGCCGGCTGTAGGCCATGATATCGGTCTTCTTCACGAGCCCCTTTTTCGTGGCCATCAGCACGAAGGCCCCCGGGATGAAGTCCGGCACCGCCAGCACGGTGGCGAGCTTCTCGTGCTCCTCCATGTTCAACAGGTTGACGATAGCCTTGCCCATGCTCAGGCGGCCGGCCTGGGGGATGTCATAGCACTTGCACCAGTAGACCTTGCCCAGATTCGAGAAAAACAGAAACGTGTGGTGGGTGGAGGCCACAAAGAGCCGCTCCACGAAGTCATCCTCACGCGTGCCCATGGCGGTCACCCCCTTGCCGCCGCGACGCTGGCTGCGGTAAAGCGTGATGGGGTTGCGTTTGACGTAGCCGCGTTTGGAGATGGTGACGACCATGTCCTCTTCGACGATCATGTCCTCGATCGAGATCTCCAGCGCCTCCTCGACAATTTCGGTCAGCCGTCGGTCGCCGTATTGCTGCTGAATCTCCGCCAGCTCATCCTTGATGATCTGCAGCACGAGACGCTCGCTGGCCAGGATCTCTTTGAAGCGCGCGATATCCATCAACACGTTCTTGTATTCCGCAAGGATTTTGTCGCGCTCAAGTCCCGTCAGGCGTTGCAGCCGCATGTCCAAAATCGCCTGGGCCTGGATCTCGGAAAGCCCGTAGGTGGTCATGAGTCGCTCACGGGCCTCGGCCGGCGAGGCCGACCGCCGGATCAAAGCCACGACGTCGTCCAAATGATCCAAGGCCACCCGAAGCCCTTCGAGAATGTGAGCGCGCGCCTCCGCCTTCGCCAGATCAAATCGAGTCCGCCGGATGACGATGTCCTTGCGGTGCATGACAAAATGCGCCAGCATCTCCTTGAGATTCAGCAGTTCGGGACGATTGTTGACGATGGCCAGGAAGATGACGCCGAACGTGGTCTCCATCCGGGTGTTCTTGTAGAGCTGGTTGAGGATCACCGGCGTCACGGCCTCTTTTTTAAGCCCCAGCGCGATGCGCATCCCCTCCCGGTCGGATTCGTCGCGCACATATTTGACGCCATCGATCTCCTTGTCCCGGATCAGCTCGGCAATCCGCTCGATCAATTTGGCCTTGTTGACCTGGTAGGGCAGCTCGGTGATGACCAGGGTGTCGTTCTGGTTGCGTTTGTCCGTCTCCACCATCACCCGCGCGCGGACCCGGATGATGCCGCGGCCGGTGCTATAGGCCTCGTGGATGCCTTTTTTC
Source organism: uncultured Desulfatibacillum sp. (assembly GCA_964570965.1). Taxonomy (GTDB): domain Bacteria; phylum Desulfobacterota; class Desulfobacteria; order Desulfobacterales; family SpSt-501; genus SpSt-501. The sequence goes on along the minus strand of CAZNAX010000044.1, from coordinate 14,287 downwards.
CCGTAGATGATTCCGCCGGTGGGAAAATCCGGGCCGGGGACGAGGGTCATCAGCTCGTCGCTGGTCATCTCCGGATGGTCGATGAGCGCGCGCAAGGCGCTGATGACTTCCGACAGGTTGTGCGGCGGAATGTTGGTGGCCATACCGACGGCGATGCCGGCTGACCCATTGACCAGCAGATTCGGAATCTTGGCGGGAAGCACGGCGGGTTCGCTAAGCGACTCGTCGTAATTGGGGATGAAATCGACCGTCTCCTTGTCGAGGTCTTCCAGCATTGCGTGCGCCAGACGCTGCATTCGGATCTCGGTGTAGCGCATGGCGGCGGGCGGGTCTCCGTCGATCGACCCGAAATTGCCCTGACCGTCCACCAGAGGGTAGCGCATGGAAAAGTCTTGGGCCAGGCGCACAATGGTGTCATAGACGGCGGCGTCGCCATGGGGATGATATTTGCCGATGACATCGCCGACAATGCGGGCCGATTTCTTGTACGCCTTGTTCCAATCGTTGTTGAGCTCGCCCATGGCATAGAGCACCCGCCGGTGAACGGGCTTCAGCCCGTCGCGGACATCCGGCAGAGCCCGCCCGATAATGACGCTCATGGCGTAATCGAGATACGATTTCTTCATCTCCTTTTCGATGCTGACTTCAGGCATTCGGTCCATCGGATTCTGAATCCTCTCTGCTCAAATCGGCACGCACTCGGATGAACAACCGGTGTTTCTCGGCATGTCCCGGGGGCAAGCGCAACCCGCCCGCGGAATCGTTGACGCGGGAAGAGACGGCGGGACGAGCCGTGGAACGGCATCGCTGCCGAAGGCCGATAAAACACGCCACGGCGCCTGGGGTCCCGCACGGGCCCCGGCCGCCGTGGCGGCGCAACGAGACGGGTCGGTGAGTGGGTCGCTTACCTGCTGACGAACGCGCCGGCTCCCAGCAGGAGAATGACCTGGTATATGAGGACGGCGGTCAGCGAATGAAACATGTAAAAAACGACACCCCCGCCGACGATGGCGGGAACCGCACAAAACACCAGAATTCCCAACTTGCGGGCGACATCCATGAGGCCATCCCCCTTATGGTTTTAGTGCTAACCAATTAGCAATATTTACAATTTAAGTAAAGAAAAATTGTCAAACCGGGGCGATTTCGTCTCAACACTCGATGATCATCGCCATGCCCATCCCACCGCCGATGCACATGGTGACAAGCCCCGTGCGGTAACCCTTGCGGCGCATGTGGTAGATGGCTGTCACCATCTGCCGAGCGCCGGTGGCGCCGATCGGATGCCCCAGCGAGATGCCGCTGCCAAGCTCGTTGGGGCGATCGTTGCGCAGGCCGAGCTCCCGCATGCAAGCGATGGCTTGGGCGGCGAACGCCTCGTTCAGTTCGATCATGTCGATATCCTTCAGACTCATTCCGGCTGCTTTCAGCGCGTTGCGCACGGCTGGAACCGGCCCCAGCCCCATGTAAGCGGGGTCCAGGGCACCGGCGGCGAACGCTTTGATCTTGGCGTACGGCGTTAGTCCCATCCGCTTGGCCTCTTCGGCGCTCATCATCAGAACCGCGGCCGCTCCGTCGTTGATGCCCGACGCATTACCGGCGGTGACCGAGCCGTCCGGCTTGAAGGCCGGCCGGAGCTTGGCCATCTTTTCGATACTGGTATCCATCGGCCGTTCGTCGGTACTGAAAACGATGTCGCCCCTGCGGTCCTTGATGACCACCGGAACGATCTCCTCGCTGAAGAAGCCTCCCGTTATAGCGGCGCGCGCACGCTGATGACTCAACACGCCGAGTTCATCCTGTTCGGCCCGGCTGATCTTGTATAGCCCGGCGATGTTTTCAGCCGTGACCCCCATGTGATAGCCGTAGAAAATCTCGTAAAGGCCGTCGAAGACCATCAGGTCCAGCACGTCGCCTCTGCCGGTGAGCTCCATCCGGTAACCCCAACGGGCCTTGGGCATCGCCATGGGTGCCAGGCTCATGTTCTCCATCCCGCCCGCCACCACCACGTCGGCCTGTCCGGTCATGATCGCGGAGGCACCCAAGGCGATGGCCTTCAGCCCGGAGCCGCAGACTTTGTTGATGGACATCGCCGGGGTCTCCTTGCAAAGCCCGGCGCGAATAACGGCCTGGCGTGCCGGGTTCTGCCCCTGGGAGGCCTGCAGCACGTTGCCCATGATGACCTCATCGACGGCTACCGGTTGCGCGTCGCCGCTCCAGGCGCCGGATTTCTTTTCCAAGTCGATCAGGCCCTGTTCCTTGAGCGCGTCCGGAGCGGCAGCCTTCATCGCCGGACTGACCGCCGGACGAACGTTGGCTCGCTGGAGGGCTTCTCGGATTACCAGGGCGGCCAGATCAATCGCCGGAACATCCTTGAGGGCGCCGCCGAATCCTCCGATGGCCGTTCTCGCACCGCTGACAATCACTGCCTCTCTCATCGCTTTTCCTTCCTGCCGGAGCGCTTTCGTTCTCTGCTGCCGGCTGTTGGCTAAATGGTTGGTCGAAAGTTCGAATTACTTATTTTTATTTGAAAAAAATACGTCCTCGGACTACGGATCGCTTATATCATACCCGCCGCGGCGGGGTCAACGCGCTTGGCTTCTCTCCATCACGCACCACCGTCTCCGGCCTTGCGCCGTAGCTGACGCCAGCGTTCCAGACGCTCCTTGACCGTCTTCTCGTAGCCTCGGTCGGACGGATGATAGAAAACACGGCCCTTCAGTTCCTCCGGCAGATAGTCCTGCGGCGCGTAGGCGTCCTTGAAATCATGGGCGTATCGATAGCCGCGGCCGTAACCGAGGTTCTTCATGAGCGCCGTCGGGGCGTTGCGGATGGGCAAAGGCACCGGCAGCGATCCGGCTGAGGCGACCGTCTTCTGAACGTCGCCGTAGGCGCGGTAGATGCTGTTGCTCTTGGGAGCCGTGGCAAGATAAACGGCGGCCTGGGCCAGGGCCAGCTCCCCCTCGGGGGCGCCCAAGAAACGGTAGGCCTCCATGGCATCCATCGCCACCCCCAGAGCCGAGGGATCAGCATTGCCGATATCCTCGGAGGCAAACCGCACCATCCGCCGGGCGATGTAGAACGGGTCTTCACCGGCAGCCAACATGCGCGCGAGCCAGTAGAGGGCGGCATCCGGATCGCTGCCGCGCAGACTTTTGTGCAGCGCGGAAATCAGATTGTAATGCGCTTCCCCGGCTTTGTCGTAGATCAATGCCTTTTTCTGTAAAGCCTGCTGCACATGGGCGGGCGTGATGCACACCGGCGCCTCCGTTCCGGTCTGCGCCAGAGACGCGGCAGCTTCCAGACAGTTCAAGGCCGAGCGGGCATCACCGTCGGCGAGACGCACGATCGCGGCCAGCGCCTCATCTTCCAGAACCAATCGCAGCCGGCCGAGCCCGCGCTCCTCGTCGTTCATCGCCCGGCTGACGATGGCGGCCAGATCCTCTTCGGTCAAACGATTCAGGGTCATCACCCGGCAGCGGGACAACAGGGGGGCGATCACCTCGAAAGACGGATTTTCGGTGGTGGCGCCGATCAGCGTGATCAGTCCGCTTTCTACATGATGGAGGAAAGCATCCTGCTGGGCTTTGTTGAAGCGGTGGATTTCATCAACGAAAAGCACCGTGCGCCGACGGTGCAGCCGTTGTTGCTCATGCGCGGTTTCGATCACGGCCCGGATTTCCTTGACACCGGACAGCACGGCTGAAAAATGCACGAAATGCGCGCGGGTGTCGGCGGCGATGATTTGCGCCAGGGTGGTTTTGCCGCAGCCCGGAGGCCCCCACAGGATCATCGAAAAGACGCGGTCCTGTTCCGCGGCCAAGCGGATCAGCGAACCCTCCCCGACCGCCTGCCGCTGGCCGATGAACTCAGTCAGTCGCCGGGGCCGCATGCGCTCGGCCAGGGGCCGCCGTTCTTCACTGTCCTTTTGGCTGTGGTAGTCGAAAAGGTCCATGGATCCAATCCGCACGGGGGACTGAGTGCGGCGCACGGGCAAGCCAGAAGGTCATGGCGGGCATCCGCGCCTCGGTCTTCATTCCCCCCGTGGCTCAGGCCTTGCTCTGACGGCGTTCCCGTTCCCGGAAGACCAAGCGTATGGGGGTCTTGTCCAGACCGGTCTGCTCGCGGATCTGGTTGAGCAGATAGCGCTTGTAAGAGAAGTGCACCGCTTCGGGGTGGTTCACGAAAAACAGGATCGTCGGCGGTTTGGCCTGGACCTGAGCGGTGTAATAGAATTTCACCGGCCGGCCGCGATGCAACGGCGGGGCGTTTTTCTGCATCGCAGTATCGAGGATACGGTTCAACTGCCCGGTTCCAATCCGTTGCTCGAACTGGTGATAGACGGCGTCCACCAGGTTGAATATTTGGTTCACCCTCCGGCCGGTATGGGCAGACACGGTCAGAGCCGGGGCAAAGCTCAGAAACTTGGCCTTCACCCGCAGTTCGTCGATCATTTTTTTTTCGGGAACGCCGCCCTTCGCAACCAGGTCCCACTTGTTGATCGCCAGCACACAGCCGCAGCCCCGCTCGAAGGCATAGCCGGCGATGGCGATGTCCTGGTCGGTGATGCCCTCACCAGCATCCAGCACCACCACGGCCACGTCGCAGCGCTCCAGGCTGCGCAGCGCCTTGATGACCGAAAACTTTTCGAGCTTCTCAGACACCCGCCCCTTGCGGCGGATGCCGGCAGTATCGATGAGCAAATAGGATTGGTGCTTGCGGCGATAGACGGTGTCGATGGCATCGCGAGTGGTCCCGGGCCGTGGGCTCACCACCAGGCGATTTTCGCCAAGAATGCGGTTGATCAGCGAAGATTTGCCCACGTTCGGTCGTCCGACAACAGCCAGACCGATCAGGGTCTGGCTGTCCTCCGAAGACGCCGGCGCCTCAGACCGCGGCAGGGCGGCCACGAGGTCGTCGAGGAAATCGTTCAGTCCAAAGCGATGTTCGGCCGAGACCGGATACAAGGTCGCAAGCCCCAACCGGTAAAAATCTGCTAGCAGCACCTCTTTTTCGGGACTGTCGATCTTGTTCACCGCATAGAAAACGGGTTTGCGCACACCCCGAAGGCTGTCTAGAATGTCCCGGTCAAACGGTGAAAGCCCCCCTTTGCCGTCCAAAACGAACACGATGAGGTCGGCTTCGTTCATCGCCTGATGGATCTGAAAGCGGATTTCGTCGGAGAACTCGTCGACATCGGCGAATCCTCCCGTGTCGACGACGGTAAAGTCAATCCCGTTCCAATTCGCGCTGCCGTAATGCCGGTCGCGGGTCACCCCCGGCAGGTCGTCCACCAGGGCGTCTTGGGTCCGGGTCAGCCGGTTGAAGAGAGTCGATTTGCCGACATTCGGCCGGCCTAAAATGGCGACGATGGGATTCATGGGTTTAGGCGAACACGCTGCTGAAATCAGCCCGGCGACTCCAGCACGAACATGGACGGGGTGATCGGGATGTCGGCCCAGTATTTCTCGACCACCAGCTGGACCAGGGCTTTGGTCTGATGATTGCTGATCACCAGTCGGCTGGGCACCCGATAGCCGTCGATCCGCTGCATTTCGAGGAAATTGGCCTGGAAGACCATGTTGCCGGAAACGTCGTAGACTTCGATCTGTCGAACCTCGGTCTTGCCTTCATCCAGAAAAATTTTCTGGTGCACGCCCCAGATTCGATCCAGCAGGAGCACATAGCCGTTTCCGGACGCAACCGGTTGCAGCCGCGCCCTGCGGTGTTCGCGGATCGGTATTCGCCCGCGCAGGAGCGCGATGATGTCACTGGACTGAATCGGGATGGACAGCAGCTGATCGAAGTCCGGATCGCTGGAACGGATCTTCTTGATTGGCAGCCCCGGTGCCTGGCCGTCCTGGTAGTAAAGCCATTCGCCGTCGCTGGCCATGCGTACGGCCGGAAAGCCCGACGCAAATAGCACCACGCTGAGCCTCAACGGTTCGGAGCCGATCCAGGCCACACGATCATCCATCTGGACCTTGCCGTCTCTTCTGATCGTCAACCGCCCGATGCCTTTGAAGTTCTTGAGTTTTTCGTTCGTCTCTTGCAGCCGCACTAAGACCGCTCGGGCTTCCGGGCTGTCAACGGCGGCGGAAGGGGCTTCCGCAGACTCGGGCAACATCGCGCAGCCGGCCGGCATCAAACCCGCGAGAATCAACATCCCCAACAATGTCGATCGCATCATGAAGTGGTCCATAAATCCAATTATGCTCATCAGCCCCTCGCCACCGCCCTATTTGAGCTGCCGGATTTTTCTCTGCAGCTCTTCCTTCTCTTTAATTTTTTCGATGTCCGGGTCTTTTTCTTTCCCGCGTTTGCTCATGGCCTTCTGATAGTATTTGAGGGCGTTCGGCTTATCGTTCAATTTTAGGTAAGCATCCCCCACGTGCTCCAGGATGACGGGGTCCTCCGGGACGATCTCAGATGCTTTTTTTAGGAAATGCAGGGCTTTTTGATAATCGCCTTTTTTGTAGTAAACCCATCCCAGGCTGTCGGTGATGAATCCGTCGTCCGGCTTGTATTTAAGGGCCTCCAATATCAGCTGCTCGGCTTCGTCCAGATTCTGACCGAGATCGGCGTAAGTATAGCCCAGGTAGTTGAGCGCGCTGGCATTTTGGGGGTCGAGGGCGATTACGCGGCGCATCGCCTCAATCGAGGATTCTTTCTTCTTTTGTTTGTCATAGACGACCCCCAGCCGGAAAAGATAGCGGGAATTGTCGGGGTCTTGGTCCAATGCCTGCCTGAGTTGGTTTTCGGCTTCGTCATATTGGCCTAACTCTTCGTAAATCGATGCGAGGTAGTACTTGAATTCGGCATTTCCCGGGTGCTGTTGGACCATCGCCTGGAGTTGCTCGATCGCCTCTTGGGCTTTGCCCTGCTCCTGCAGGATAAAAGCGATGTGAACCACCGCATCCTGGTAAAACCGCGATTCCGGTGTTACTCGATGGAATTCGGGCAGGGCTTCGGCGTTCTTCTTGAGGCCGAACAGGCTGAATCCCTTGAGGTGATGCAAATCCGGACTGTCGGGTGCGGCTTTTAGCATTCCGTTGATCAGATACAGCGCGTCATCGAAGCGCTTGGCGTCGACATACACCTGAATCACCTGCAGGAGGACTTCGAATTCGCTGCGGCTGCGTTCGCCGAGACGCTTGAGAATCTCCTCGGATTCGGATCTCATCCCGGCCTGGCGGTAGTAAAGCGCCAAGTCGAGAAACGCGCGGCTGTTTTCCGGATCACGGTCGAGGATCTCCCGATTGAGCTTCAGAACCTCTTCGCCCCGCCCCTGTTCGCGTGCCAGCTTGAGCAGTTCGAACAGCGAGTCCAAACTCTCCGGATCCGTTTCCGCGCTCCGCCGGAAGGCGGTTACGGCCAGCGCCGGTTTTCCCTTGCCGAGATAGACTCGGCCCAGCAGGAAATGACCGGCATAGGATTTCGGGAATTTCTCCACCAGCTTCTCCAGCACGCGTTGCGCGGCATCCAGCTGGTTGCTCTCCAGGTACAATCCGCCGAGGAGTGAATAAATTTTCTCCTGGGAAGGATCGATCCTGATCACTTTTTCGTAAACACGGATGGCGGCATCATTTTGTTTGCGGAGCTGCTGAATGCCGCCATAAAGGATCAGCCCCTTGATGTCGTCGGGTTGCTTGGCCAGCAATTCGTCGAGCACCTCAAGAGCCTTGCCCTCCTCTTTGTTCTGGAGAAATAGGGTCGCCAGCTCGCGACGCAAATAAGATGAATCCGGGTCGATTTCGATGGCCTTTTGGAGCCATATGATCGCTTTGTCGCTGTGCCCGGACCGGCGCTCTTTCTGGGTCGCCAAAAAATAGAAATATTCGTTTTCCGGTTTTTCGTATACGGGGCGAGCCTCTTCTGTCGCCTGAGGCGCTTCACCGCCGGCCGGGGCTACCGTTCCGGTCGGGACGGTGCACGCGGAAGACATGACCATAAACCAAATCGCGACCACGGCTGCCATTCGCGGGTGTTTCATCGGAAGATTTCCTGGTGGCTGGGCGAGGAGAGTCACGTGGACGGCAGCGTCACTCCATGCCGGTGTCTTCTGCATAGGATGCAAAGTCGGGGATTTCGCGCTTGAAAAATTCCCGCATTTTCCGGATGATATTCTTCTCGACCTGCCGAACCCGTTCCCGCGATATTCCATAGCGGTCGCCGATTTCCTGCAAGGTGACCGGATTGTCGGAAAAAATCCGAAGCTCGAAGATCTCGATCTCCCGCGACGTCATCTTCTTGCGGAACTCGCTGATCTTGTTGTGCAGCAGCAACTCGATCTCCTTCTTCGAGACCTGCTCCTCCACCGACTCGTTGTCGGTGCTGAGAAATTCGATGCGCTCGGTTTCTGAATCGTTCTTAAGGGGCGCATCCAGAGAAACGTCCCAGCTGTCCAAGCGTTGATCCATGTCAACGATTTCACGCTCGGAGACGCCGAGCCGCTCGGAGAGCAGTTTGGGCTTTGGGTCGAATCCCTGGTCGATCAAGTGCTGCTTCTCTTTTTTCAGTTTGAAGAACAGTTTGCGCTGCCCCTGGGTCGTCCCGATTTTTACCAGACGCCAGTTGTCCATAATGAATTTCAGGATGTAGGCCTTAATCCAAAAAGACGCATAGTAGGAAAATTTGACGTTCTTGTATGGGTCGAATTTCCTGACGGCCTGCATAAGACCGATGTTGCCTTCTTGAATTAGATCCAACAGGTTCTGCATCCAAACCCTTTGAAATTCAAGGGCAATTTTTACTACCAGTCTGAGGTTGGCGGTGACCAGCGCGTAAGCCGCATCCTTGTCGCCCTGCTCTTTGACTCGCAGGCCGTACGCACGCTCCTCTTCACGGGTGAGCAGGCGGTATTTGCTGATCTCGGAAAGATAGCGCTGCAGCGGATCGAACTTGACCAGCGCTTTGTCAGATCCATCCGATTTGTCGTTCTTCGCGATTTTTTGCGATTTCTTCGCCTTGGCGCTTTGCGCCTCGAGAGCTTCGTCCAAGGGACTTTCACCTGCGTCAGGATCGGCAGCTGCCACCGTAGCTTTTCCCCGGATGCTGCCTAAGTCCCGAGCCGGCTTCCCCCGCTTGGCAGTCTTCCCGTCCTTGGCTGTATTTTCGGCCTTGTTTATCGGCTGCGCTTCGTTGGCCAAGGGCGCCCTTTGGGGCTGTAAGGTTTCGCTCGCCTTCTCGGGCTGTCCGACTTTGGAAGGCCCTGGTTTCCGCAGCTGCTTGGTCTTGCCGGCCGGAGCTTGCGCCGGGACCGATTTTCGGGAACTTTTTCCCTTCAGCGCCTTTTTCAGAGCAGGTGGCTTGGTCGCCGACTTTGTTTTTTTCGTAGCTTCTGCTTTTTTAGTTCTGGCTTGTGCTTTCATTTCACTGCTCAACTAGTGGACAACCTTCGGAAAAATCAAAAAAGTGACCGTGCCGCCCAGCGGATCGCTATGGACAGCCAATCGTGCATATGATAGGAAAAATCGTTGTGCGCCTGTAGCTCAGCTGGATAGAGCAACGGACTTCTAATCCGTAGGCCGGGGGTTCGAATCCCTCCAGGCGCGCCATCGGGCAAGTCCTATGATCGCAAACTTTAAACAGCTTGTGCCAATCCATAAATATACACGAGCCGCAGGAAAGATCAATCACAATTTCACGCTTGCACAGCGGGTGCGGCCGGCTTAGGCGCCTCTCCGCCTGAGCAACTGCCACCGGAGCGCCTTTTGCGACATGTCCTCTCTTATCCAACTGCTTAAGCTGGCAGCCGTGCTCGCAGCGGCGGCTTTTCTCGGCAACTGGTTTCTCGCCGAATTCAAGAAGGCCCGTCGTCTGAACCTGCCGTGGTATGCCGCCTACCTTTCGCCACCGGGGCTGCTCATCTTGGCCGCCCTGCTGGTGCCTTTGCTTTATTGGCTGGCACGCCCGTGACCGGTCAAGCGGTTGGATGGGTCGGGGTTGTTCTGCAGCGATATCCATGAGCGGATCATGATCCGATCCTCCTTCTCGTAATAAAACACTCCATCCAGATAGAGCCGGCTCCATCGGACTTGATACATCCCATCCAATTCGCGTCGAAAACCATCTCTCCTGAAGCATCGCCCGATCCAACACGGCCAAGCATAACTGCTTCGGCCGGCCCGCGCAACCTAACGGGGTTGTAGAAACACCTATCGGACCGTCAGCCGCGGCGCACGGCGTTTTGGAAAGCGCAGCATATTCGAAGAGAGGTGAGCATTTCCAAAAGCCGTGCAACCAAGGATCACAGCCTGAGACGCCGTTTTCAACAGCCTGTTACGCGCGGTTCAAGTCCGGACCAGAAAGGGCCGATACCTTTTTGTGCACCAGAGCAACTCCTAACTCATTCGCCGGCTATCTAAATGGAGGGAATATGCTTGCCAACAATTCGGTTTTCTTGGAAAATCTTGAATGGTTCGATGAAACCGGAATAAATCTGGTTCACCGCCTCCCTCAGGAAGGCTCGGGTGAAATCAAATGGGGCGCTCAGCTGACCGTACGCGAAAGCCAGGCAGCAGTCTTTTTCTATAAAGGCAAGGCCGTGGGCATCTTCGGACCCGGCCGGCACACCCTGAAGACCGCCAACATCCCCATCCTCACCAAAATCGCCAGCATCCCCTGGGCGCTGAACAGTCCCTTGCGGGCCGAGGTGTACTTCGTCAATCTGAAGGTATTCACCAACCTCAAGTGGGGCACCCGGGATCCTGTGGCCTACAAGGATTCCGAGCTCGGTTTGGTCCGTCTGCGCGCCTACGGCGTTTTCAACCTCCAGGTCGTGCAGCCCGCACTCTTCATCAACCGCCTGGTCGGGACCCAAGGCATTTATAACACGGGCGAAATCGAAGAATACTTCAATCGGGTGATCGTCTCCCGCTTCAATGACTACATGGGCCAGACGCTGGATTCGCTCATCAATCTGCCGGCCAAATACGATGAACTCTCCCAGGGGCTCAACCGCCGTCTGGAGGAAGACTTCGGGCATTTCGGCGTCCGGTTGACGCATCTCTACATCAACGCCATCACCCCGCCGCCGGAGGTTCAAAAGGCCATTGACGACCGCAGCCGCATGGGCGTTTTCAAGGACATGGAAAAACTCATGCAAATGAAGGCGGCGATGGCAATGGAAAAATCATCGGAAAGCGAGGGAGGAGCTTCATCGGGCATGGGTACCAGCCTGGGGCTGATGCTGCCGGCCATGTTCGCCCAGTATTTCAATTCCTCCAGGGCGGCCGGCTCTAAGCCCGAGGCCGCAGAGAATTCGGTCTGCCCGGACTGCCGCAGCGGCGTGCCGGTGGATGCGAAGTTCTGTCCCCAATGCGGGCACCAGGTGGTGGTCTTCACCCAGTGCATCCGCTGCGGCAAGAACCTCGCGCCGAACTCGAAGTTCTGCTCCCGCTGCGGATTAAGCGTGCAAAGTTCCCAACCGCAGAACCTGTGCAAGAACTGCGGTGCAGAAAATCTCCCGGAATCGATTTTCTGCAACGGCTGCGGCGAAAAGCTGTGACGACGTTTCGAATCGACTACCAATGCCCGCAGTGCGGGGCGCCGGCCAACCTGGAGGAAACCGACCGGCTGTTCGCCTGCCCGTTTTGCCGAGTCCGGTCATTTCTGTTGACGCGGGACTACTTCCGCTATGTGCTGCCCGCCAAAAATCCGGCCGGCAAGGAACTGTTTTATCTCCCCTACTGGCGCTTCAAGGGCACCCTGCTCTTCAGCCTGCCGTCGGGAAACGACCACAAATTCCTGGATGTAAACCAGTGCGCCGCCGACGCCCCGGGGATGCCGTCAACGCTTGGCCTGCGGGCCCAGGCCATGAAGCTCAAATTTCTTTCGCAGGACCTGGCCGGCCGTTTCGTTGCGCCGACCCACTCGTTTTCCGAAACCTTCACGGCATTTCAAACGCGCTTCAGCCAAACGCTTCCCAAACCGATTCTCTACAGTGCCCATCTGGGAGAGTCCATGGGGTTGCTCTATTCCCCGTTTTACGCCAAGGGCCGGCTCTACGATGCCGTCCTGGATACGCCGCTCGGCAGCGCCATCGCGCCGGGAGCTTTTTCCGACAAGGGGTTCAAAGACGAAAAACCGGATTGGCATCTGAACTTCGTCCCGGCGCTCTGCCCGGACTGTGGCTGGGACCTGGAGGGGCAACGAACGGCCCTGGTGCTGCATTGTCGGAACTGCGGGTCGTCCTGGTATCCTTCCGGTGAAATACTGACGCGGGTACCATCCGATTGCCTGCAAGACGCCGAGGCGGGCCCGTATTACCTGCCATTCTGGCAGATTACCTGCGAGATCTCGGATATCGCCCTGAAAACCTTTGGCGACCTGGTAAAAGTCGCCAACCTGCCAAAAATCGTCGACCGGTCGCTGGGCGCGCGGGATTTTTGTTTCTGGACACCGGCCTTCAAGCTGCGCGCCCCGGCATTCATGCGACTGGCGGAAAGCTTCACGCTCACCCAGGCACAGGATCTGCTAGTCCCGGCCCTGCCGCCCGAACGCCATCACGCGGTAACGTTGCCGGTGGAGGAAGCCTGCGAAAGCCTGAAAGTGGTGCTGGCCGGTTTTTTAAAGCCGCGCCGCCGGATATCCGAATTGCTCACCCGCATCGTCGTCAACCCCACCCACTTCCGCCTGGCCTACCTTCCCTTCCGCGAGGACCGGCACGACTACATCCAGGTTCAAACCGGGCTGGCGGTCAACAAGAACCTGTTGAGCCTTTCAGGCAATCTATAGCTCCTCTCTCCTGCGATGAGCCTCCAAGCATCAGAGGCCGGCCATTTTCTTGACGCGCAGCATTCCTGGACTCTGGTGCATGTACATCAACGGGGAAGAGCAGCCCATGGCGATGAAATACTTCTCAATGATGTCGAACAAAACGGGGTGGTCCGGCCAGGTGAATGTCCTGCGCCACCGCTCGAGCTCGAGCCATTCGGATTCAGTTTCCGGATGATGGCGAAACACTTTGGCTTTTGCCGGCTCACACAGAAACATCTGGCAGACGATGGGCTTGATCCTCCATCGGCAGCCGGCGCGGCCGAGATAAACGCACTTGAATCCACTGGCTTCTTGACGCAAGACGCCGGCCAGTCCATCGATTTCACCCTCTTCTGAAAAAAGCAGGTTGACAACGACGTCGGCGAAAAAGGTAATGATGCCCTCCCGGGAGCAGCAGGCGCTGAGCCGGCTCTGATAGCAGGCTTGGTCACAAAGGCTTCCGAAATGCACCTCCAGAAAACGGTCCACGCGCCGGCGGAATTCGATATAGTCCGCGGCCATCATCCGCAGCTTGTCTCTTTCGCCGCTGGGCAGCGCCTTTAAAAACATCCGCACGAGCGATAAGGTCTCAAGTTGTTCGAACTGGTAGTCGCTCACTCTATTCACTCGGCTTGATGCTGGGATGACCACACTCCAAGCTGCTTATCGCCGGCCTTGGCGGTCCTAAATTGCGTTGAGTTGGATTTTAATATAGCACATCGATACAGCACCTGCCAGCACATCAACTGACAATCACGGCTGGAATGGGCCAGGCAAGCCGATGCGCTGTTGCGAACATACATTTCGGGACCGCCATGCCCGCATCTTCCGGTTTCTATATTGCTACGCACCCAGTGAAAGGTTGAAGTGGATGGAATTTGAGAACAAAAAGGGCGGCCCCAAATGAATTTATGAAGTCGCCCTGGCAGCGTACTAACTTCGGGTAATAGATAAAAAAAATAGCTTAAACCTTTTGTTTTATCATATAATATCTATTCGCACCTAACCTCTTCTTTGAATTCATCGTACTTGGCTTCCAGCTTCACTTTGCAGGGACCGTCCCGGTATTCCTTTTTCCATTCACCGTGCCACTGAGCACCCATGCCGTCCTTGCACTTGATCTCCCGCTTGAACTCCCCGCGCTTGGATTCGATTTTTTCACATGGCACGCGGCCCATCCCAATACTCCTCTTTGTAGTCGCCTTGCCACCACCGGCCCTTCCCACTCTGCTCTTTCCAATCATCCCCAAGAGCATTAGTTGCGATCCCAATGCAGAAGATCACGAAAATCCCCAGAGTAGACCAAGGTCTCATGTCATCACCTTACCGCCCACTCATACCGAAACTGAACGCCGAACCCGCATCGGCAACCGACATCCCGAAAAAGTAACCGCTCGGCGCCGGAGCCGCATAATAGGCAGGCGCCGGATAATAGTGCCGCTCCACGACAACGGGGCGATAATGGTGCTGGACATAAACGGGTCTCGGCGGCGCGTAGCGGTAATGGTGATGTACCCTGTGCTTGTAG
>CAZNAX010000043.1:0-21577 GCA_964570965.1 uncultured Desulfatibacillum sp. | reverse complement strand
CCATCATGGCCGGCACCGGCAAGGGTGCCGAACGCGGAATCCTCTTCAAGACCAGTGAGGCGCTGGAATTGGCGAGCAAGCTGACCACCATCGTGCTCGACAAGACCGGAACCATCACCAGTGGAAAGCCGACGGTCACGGACCTGGTCGCGAGCGCTTCCGGCGGCCTCCCGGAGAGCGAGCTGCTGCGGCTGGCAGCCTCCGTCGAAAAGGGATCGGAGCACCCGCTGGGCCAAGCCGTCGTCAAGGCGGCGCAAAACCGGGGCCTGACGCTTCAGATGCCTTCCGAGTTTCAATCCGCCGGCGGCCGCGGGGTGCAGGGCCGGGTGGGGAACTCCCTCGTGGCCGTCGGCAAGACCGCGTGGATCGAAAGCGGACTCGGGATCTCCCTGGCGGAGCTGCGCGAGCGCGTCCATGCCCTTCAATCGGAAGGCAAAACGGTGATGGCGGTCGCCCGCGACCGGACTCCGGCGGGTCTGATCGCCGTCTCCGACTCTCTCAAGCCCGATTCCGCCGAGGCGATCGGCCAGCTTCACCAGCTCGGCCTGAAGGTCGTCATGCTGACTGGCGACAACCTCGAAACGGCCCGCACCATCGCTGCGCGGGTGGCGATCGACCGCATCTTCGCCGAGGTACGGCCGGATGAAAAAGCCGCCAAAGTCAAAGAGCTTCAAGCGATCGGGGAAAAAGTCGGAATGGTGGGCGACGGCATCAACGACGCCCCGGCCTTGGCACAGGCCGATGTCGGTCTGGCCATCGGCACGGGCACCGATGTGGCCATCGAGAGCGCCGGCGTCATTCTTTCGAGCGGCAGCTTGAATGGAATCCCGCGCGCCATCCGGCTCAGCCGTGCGACCCTGCGCACCATCGCTCAGAATCTATTCTGGGCCTTCGGCTACAATCTGGTCTTGGTGCCGATCGCAGCCGGGGCGTTGTACCCCTTCGAGTCCCTGCCGGGCATGCTGCGCCAGCTCCATCCGATCCTGGCCGCCTTGGCCATGGCCTTCAGCAGCGTCTCGGTCGTCACCAACAGCCTGCGCCTCTATCGGACGCCTCTGCCTTGAACAACCTTAGCCTGTAACCGAACCCCGCCTAACGGGTCTCTACGCGTGTCGCGGCGGGCAAGATCAAAACGATGTAAGCGCCTCGCGCGCGAGGCGCTTACACTCCGGCCGATAACCAGAAAAAAGTGGACAACCTCGCTTGACTTCATTATAACCTGCATGGGAGATTGAAATGGAAGAGCTTCTCATCCTCCTCGGCGCAGTGGCCGTATGGGTGTTTCTTCAGGCCTACCTGCTGCCGAAACTGGGGGTCAGCACCTGAATGCGCGGCGCTTGTCAGGTGACAAGAAAACATGACAGCGGAATCGGACCCGAATCGCAAGACCGTTCTTGATGACGACACCGAACTGGTCCAGGCGATTAACGCCGGGGACACGCAACGATTCCAGGAGTTGGTCCAGCGTTACGAGCAGAAGCTCTACACCTTCGGCCGGCGCATGTGCCGGAACGAGTCCGATGCGGAGGATCTGGTCCAGGACACCTTCCTGAACGTCTATCGCTATCTCAAGGATTTCCGCTACGAAACCAGGTTTAAAAACTGGCTCTACCGGGTGGCGGCCAACACCGCCCTCAAGAAACGCAGGCGCTCCAAGTTTGCGCCCGAACCGGAGCTCCCGCTGGAGGAATTGGTCGAGCGTGAGGATCTCGCCGCCCCCGGTGAGGTCCCGGAATGGGCGCGGATGCCCCTGGAGCAGCTGCTCAACGAGGAGCTGCTGGGAATTCTGCACCAGGCCATCTGGTCGCTTCCGGAAAAATACCGGATCGTGGTGATCCTGCGCGACATCGAAGAGTTCAGCACCGAGGACACCGCTCAGATCCTGAATCTATCACCTGCCAACGTCAAGGTGCGCCTGCATCGGGCGCGGCTGTTCCTGAGGGACAAGCTGAAAGGATACTTTGGCCATGATGTGTGACCCCCACGACCCCTCGCATTGCCTGCAACTTTTCGACAAGCTATCGGAGTACATCGACGGGGAGATGGACGAGGCCGAGCGCCGGGCAATCGAGGCCCATATCGCCCAGTGCGTCGCCTGCTCCGGGTGCCTGCAATCCCTCAAACGAACCATCGCCCTGTGCAAACGGGCCGGCCGCCAGGCGGTGCCGGCGGTATTCTCCGAAAAACTGCAAACCATGATCCAGCATATCCAGAGCGCCCACTGACCCCGAAACGAATTGATTCATCGACACGATTTTGGAATGAAACCCCATGCGGCTCAGTGATCTCAAGCAAGGCCAAAAGGCCACGATTGCGCGCGTCGGCGGATCCGGCCTGCTGCGTCGGCGGATACTGGAAATGGGAATCATCAAGGGGGCCGAGATCTATGTCGAAAAGTACGCCCCGTTGAAGGACCCCATGGAGTTGATCGTCAAGGGCTATCACATCTCCCTGCGCGTGGAAGAGGCCTCCCAGATCGATGTGGAGAATATAGCCTGACTGCCGATGGAGCGCTGCCTGCCATGCCGGAAATCAACGTGAC
Organism: uncultured Desulfatibacillum sp.; assembly: GCA_964570965.1. GTDB lineage: Bacteria > Desulfobacterota > Desulfobacteria > Desulfobacterales > SpSt-501 > SpSt-501. The sequence goes on along the minus strand of CAZNAX010000043.1, from coordinate 19,035 downwards.
GCCAAAGCACCTCACCATAGCCCTGGCCGGCAACCCCAACTCGGGCAAGACCACCATTTTCAACAACCTGACCGGTACGCGTCAAAAGGTCGGCAACTGGCCGGGGGTCACCGTCGAAAAAAAGGAGGGCCGCATCAACCGCTTCGGCTACGACCTTACGGTGGTGGACCTGCCGGGCACCTACAGCCTGACGCCCTTTTCCATCGAAGAGGTGATCGCCCGCAACTTTCTTCTGGACGAAACCCCCGATGTGGTCATCGATATTATCGACGCCTCGAACCTGGAACGCAGCCTCTACCTGGCCACTCAGGTCCGGGAGCTGGACTGCAAGGTTCTCTTCGCCCTCAACATGGCGGACCTGGCTCAGGCGCGCGGCTTGAAAATCGACGCCTGCAAGATGTCCGAACTGCTGGATGTGCCGGTGTTGTTCACCGTCGGCAACCGCAACGAAGGCATGGATGATTTGTTGAGAGCGGCGATCGACCTGGCGGAGTCCACAGCCCCGCTGCCGCGCAGCCGCCGGGTGAAGTACACCCATGACATCGAGGAGGCCGTCGGACGCCTGCGTGATTTCATGCTGAACCAAACCGACGGGGTCCTGCCCTATGCGCCGCGCTGGACGGCCATCAAGCTGATCGAAGACGACAAGATCGTCAAAGAGCGCCTGATCGCAGCGGTCCCCGACGCCGGCAGCGCGATCCTGGAGGCCAGCCGGGATCTGCGCCAGCACCTCGCCGCGCGCTACGACGAGGACCCGCAGATCGTCATGACCGACGAGCGCTACGGTTTCATCGCCGGCATCGTGCGCGAGGTGCAAACCTCCGGCACCCGCCAGCGCGTGGACCTCTCCCGCTCGATCGACTTGGTGCTCACCCACCGCTTTTTCGGTTTCCCGATTTTCGTTTTTTTCATCTGGGCCATGTTTCAGCTGACCTTCACGCTGGGCGAGTATCCCGTGCAGGGAATCGAGGCCGGCGTGCAGTTGATCTCGGAGGCAATCGGAGGCCTTCTGCCGCCGGGAGCGCTGCGCGGCCTGGTCCTGGACGGGATCGTCGGAGGGGTCGGCAGCGTGATCGTCTTCCTGCCCAACATTCTGATCCTTTTCCTGTGCATCGCCGTCTTCGAAGACACCGGCTATATGGCGCGCTCGGCTTTCCTGATGGACCGGATCATGCATTTGATCGGGCTGCACGGCAAGTCTTTCATCCCCATGCTCATGGGGTTCGGCTGCAATGTGCCGGCCATTATGGCCGCACGCACCCTGGAAAGCGAAAAGGACCGCATTCTCACCATTCTGATCACCCCGTTCATGTCCTGTTCGGCCAAGCTGCCCGTCTATGTCGTGCTGGCCGGAGCCTTCTTCGGCGCACGCGCCGGAACGGTGATCTTCGGTCTCTACCTGTTCGGGATCGTGCTGTCCATCCTCACCGGACGCCTTTTCCGCTCCACCCTGCTAAAGGGCGCGGACGCCCCCTTCGTCATGGAACTGCCCCCCTATCGCATGCCCATGGCCAAGAGCCTGTTGATCCACATGTGGGACCGCAGCAAAATCTTTTTGCGCAAGATGGGCAAGGTCATTCTGCTCGGATCGGTGATCATCTGGGCATTGTCATCATTCCCGCGCGACGGTTCCCTCAGTCGAGACTACGCAGCCGAGATCCAACAGGCGACGGCGGTCGCGGAAGCCCGCAAGGCAGCGGCCGGCGACGCCGCGAGCCGCGAAATCGAAGAAACCTATTCGGAAACCGTGACCGCGCTCCGTCGCCTGGAAAAAGCCGAACAGACCGAGAATTCCCTGATCGGCCGCCTCGGCCGCTTCGTCGAGCCGGTATTCGCTCCGCTCGGGATCGACTGGCGCGGCGGAGTGGCCCTGCTCTGCGGCTTCGTGGCCAAGGAAATCGTGGTCAGCACCCTGGGGGTGCTGCATGCGGTAGGCGACAGCGAGGCCAAGGGCGCGCTCGAAAAGGCCCTGGTGGAAGCCGGCCTGACGCCGCTCTCGGCCCTGTCCATGATGGTCTTCGTCCTGCTCTACTTGCCCTGTCTTGCCACCACGGCCGCCATCCGCCGGGAGACCGGATCCTACCGTTGGATGTTCTTCAGCGTCGGCTACAGCACCTCGGTGGCCTGGGTGGCGGCGTTCCTGGTCTATCAGGGAGGCCGGTTGTTCGGTCTCGGTTGAAGCCTCCTTTAAGTTCAAGGACGGATCTGATCGTCATTCGGTTTTGGATTCAGGCTGTGTGGCCAATGCAAAATACATGATTGCCTGTATAGGCGGATTGACTTGCCCTGCTTATCTTCAGGCTCCGCATGCCGAGCATGCCTTCATCCACGCCACCCCGAAAGGAAACGACTAATGGGACAAACAGCAAAAAAATCGGAAAAGCCCAATGCGGTCAACGGTGTCAACGTCGATGAGCTGTTCAGGACCATCGAGGCCGTCAAAAAGGCGCCGGTCATTGCCCAGTTTAAATTTCGCGCCCGCAACGAATGGCTCGACGGCGGACACAACCGTACCACGATTCGAAACTTCTACGGAACCCAGCAGGAACACGCACGCAACCAGGCCTTTGTTATGGATGCGGATGAGCCGCCTATTCTTTTGGGGGAAGATCGCGCCCCCAATCCGGTGGAGTACGCCCTGACCGCATTGGCCGCCTGCGTAACCACTTCCATTGTGTACCACGCGGCCGCCAAGGGAGTTAAGATCCATTCGATGGAATCACGGCTGGAAGGCGACATCGATCTTCAGGGGTTCCTGGGCATCCGGGATGACGTCCCGAGAGGCTACAAGGAAATTCGGATGTACGTCAAAATCGAAGCGGATGCCCCTCCTGAGAAACTGGAGGATATCGTGCGGCTTGGCCCGACGTATTCACCGGTTTTCGACACCATCACGCGGGCCGTACCCGTCAAGATACAGCTCGAAAAGTGACACCTGCTGATTCGAACGCGAGGGACAAAGGGAAAAAAGCGAAGCGACTGGGGCGCCTTCTCGAGAAAGGTTAGAGGAGGCAGGCGGCTCGGCCCCAGTTCAATCGCCTCCCACCTGGCTTAAGCCGCCCTTGTGCAACGCTCTTGAGACGCCCGCCGCCCGGCTGGAAAATCGGTTCTTGACCTCCACTTAGAGCAACGATACGATGGTCACGACAAGCGCGCAAGCATAGAACCTAACAAGCGAGGCGGCTATAAGATTAGGAGGCAACACCCCATATCTCCATCCGGGATATGGGGTTTTTAGCTTCGATGCGGCGTTTGGATGAACAGGGGCTCATATTCGAAAGGAGGTCGTTATGGCGGTGAAAATTTTGATCAAACGGAAGTTGCCTATGGACAAAGCTCAGGCCATGATCGAGCTGTCGCGTCAACTGCGGATCCTCGCCACGCAGCAGGAAGGCTATATTTCAGGCGAAACCCTGCGGAGAATAGATAATCCCGAGGAGTTTTTGGTCATCAGCAGTTGGCAGTCTTTCGAGGCTTGGCAGAAATGGTTGAACAGCAGTCAAAGAAAAGAGCTTCAATCCAAGATCGATATCCTATTGGGGCGTGAAACCACTTTCGAAGTCTACCAATACGGCCTTGGGGGGTCTTCCTGATATCGAAAATCAAAAGAAAGCGGATTCACAGGGAGGATATCCTCAGAGCGCTGTGCAAAACGCGCGCGGGTGAAAAAAAGAGGCTCGCTGCGCGAGGGCAGAGAGCCTCACAAGGGCGGCAGGCGGTTCAGTCGGCCGCCTGCCCGAAAAAATAGATGTTTCTCGCGATGCCGTTATTTTACCTGACCGCCAACCCCGACTGGGGCAAACGGAGGAAAAGATGCACGCACATTCGAGAGACATCCTGCAAAGCCACCTCCAACCTTCCTCTTTTTAAGGTAACCCGGGAACGGCGTCCGCCGCCCTGGATTCTGTTGTAGGTGTTGAAGCCGGGTGGCTCTTTGCATTCGCCGATAATCTAATTCCAAAGCTCCCAAAAGGCAAGCGCCGCACGAAATGGACCGAGCCCGGGAGATAATCTTCGAAATAGCGGTCTTCCACCGGAGCACCAAAGCCTGAATAATCCATAATGGTTCCTCAACGCCATCAAGGCATTTGAATTCGCCATGGCTTAACCCAGTTAGCGCTTGTTGCCTGCCGCCATCAGCCGCTCGCGTCATAGCATCGGGCCTCCGGCGACTACAACCCCTCTATCCCGGCAGCTTGCAAATTTGCCGAAGCCGCCGCCTGAAGGTGAAAAATTCGATTTGCTGCAGCAGGGCAGACCCGAGCCACCTGTTGACAATCATTAGTTTTTCAAGGATCATCCGGACATGCCGACTTCAAAAACCGATCTTGCGAGCCTGACCCTTTTGGGTGGCAAAGCGCAGCCCAGCAAGAAGTTGGAGGTTTTTCCCAACCACCATCCCGGGCGTCGCTATACCGTTGCCCTCAGCACCTCCGAATTCACCTGCCTGTGCCCGGCCACCGGACAGCCCGACGTTGCCTCGCTGACCATCAAATACATCCCCGACCGATACATCCTGGAGTCCAAGTCGCTCAAACTGTATTTATGGTCCTATCGCAACGAAGGGGTTTTTCATGAACATGTGATTAACACCATTTGCGACGACATTCTGAAGGTGCTGAACCCCCACTGGATCGAGGTCACCGGAACCTTCGGCGTTCGCGGTGGAATTGGGATCACGGTTGTAGCTTCACATAAGCGCAAACCCGGGCCAAGAGTCAAACGATAGACGGATAGGACCTCCCGTCCTGCCCTTCCTTTTCGTGAACGCCGGCGGCTGACCTCAACCTGCTATTTCCCTCGGGAGCCTTCTGGATGATGAAAGATCGCTTTCTGCCTCTGGTAACTGCAATTTTTGTCACCTGTTTGATCATCTCCAACATAATCGCCGTTAAACTCGCTGCTCTCGGAACCCTGCCGATGGTGGGGCTTCTGGTTCTGCCTGCCGCCGTAATCATCTTTCCCATCTCCTATATTTTCGGTGATGTCTTGACCGAGGTTTACGGCTATGCCCGGGCGCGGCAGGTCATTTGGATTGGGTTCGGCTGCAACTTGCTGGCTGTCTTGGCGATTTGGGTGGGCGGCCTCCTGCCTGCTGCACCGGTCTGGCATGTTGGCCGATACGACACCCCCGGCGCTGCCCAGCAAGCATATGAAGCCATCTTGGGGTTCACCCCGCGATTGCTGACAGCTTCCTTCATCGCTTACCTGTTTGGGGAGTTTTTGAATTCGTTCGTGCTGGCCAAGCTGAAAATCGCAACAGCGGGCAAATGGCTCTGGCTGCGCACGATTTCATCGACGGTGGTCGGCCAGCTGGCCGACTCCAGTCTTTTCATCACGATCGCTTTCGCGGGGGCCTTGCCGCTGTCATCCCTGGGCCAACTGATCGTGACGCAATGGCTCTTCAAATCGGCCTACGAAATTTTGGCCACCCCTTGCACCTATATCGTCGTCACCTTTCTTAAGCGGGCCGAAGAAAAAGACCCCTACGACCGGGAAACCAACTTCAACCCGCTAACGATGCGAAGCTAAAAAAGGGTTGCGCCCAGCCGAGATTCCAAATCCCTTGCACCCCCTTGGCCGAAGAGACGACGGAAACAATGACGACGGCCGATGGGGTCAGCGGTGCGGACGGCGCCGGGCGACAATGACCAGCTTCAGACGGTTACGCGGGGAGGCTTTTCGGCTTCGAATGCAGCCAGGGAGACAGGGGGGGTGGAGACAGGGGGGAAGCCGCCGGTGCGGCTTCCCCCCTGTCTGGCATTCAGGCCGGGGTTTTGACGCGTGACTTGATTTCCCATTCCTCGACCGCCTCACGCTCCTCGACCTCCTCCCAGCCGCAGACCATGGCCCGGGTGTGGGCGCTCAGGCTGTGGCCGGTCGTGATCATGTAGATGTGCACGATGAGGAAGGAAAGAATGGCGAAGCCGCCGGCCAGGTGCACGGCCGCCACCACCTTGAGCGACATCCAGCCGAGCCCCCAAGCGCCCCAGGAATTGTAGCTCCAGTAGAGCAGCCCGCTCAGCATCTGCAGCGGCAGCAGGAACGCCGCCAGGCTCAGGTAGACCAAGCGCTGCAGGGGGTTGTGCTTGGCGTCCCTGCGCTTGGGCACCGGGTGCGGCTCGCCGCGGAAGATCCCGTACATGTAATAGCGGACCACCAGCAGCATCTTCTTGGTGGTCGGGATATACTGCCGCCACTCGCCGGTGGTGAAGACCCAGAACACGAAGAAGGCGAAGGCGATCAGCCAGGTGATGCCGACGAAGTTGTGCACGTCGAAGGCGTTCTTGAATCCGAGCAGGGTGTACACCCCGTTGGTCTCGAACCCGGTGGCGAGCAGGATCAGGATCATCGCGCTCTGCAGCCAGTGCCAGAACCGCTCGTAGCGGGTGTAAAGGTAGATATTCACCATTTTGCAGGTTTCATTTGCATTCATGGATCAGCCCTCCTTCCTGCGGCGGCTGACCGCACGGCCCAGCGCATGCAGCACAACGCCAGCGAACGAGCCCAGCACCGCCGCCCATCCCATAAACTCGATGATCCTGTTGCCGTCGCGGCCGGGCAGGTAAACGCCCTGGATCGCGGCCAGCCGTCCGTCTTCCTTGGTATGGCACTCGTTGCAGCTGACGGATTTCTCCTTCGGCGCGACCATATGGGTCGTGGGGAACACATAGCTCGTTTCGACGAAATCAAACTGTCCGCTGAAGGCTAGACCCGCCTTCTTCTGGCCGCTTTCGAGAGCCACCTTCCAGTCATACTTCGCCCAGTAGGCGTCGGAGCCGGGCGGCCCGAAAAGATGCGGAACGAGCATGGTCTTGTTGACCGTGTCGTAAGGCTGCTTGCCGGTGTGGACCTTAAACGGCGCAATCCGGGCGTTGGGATCGTCGGGCCTGCCGACCGGCCAGTTGAGGGCCACCGGCTGGGTCGGATCGATCGGATCCTTTAGAGAAACGGCGTCGATGCTCCCGTTGTACCAGTAGTATTGGGGCTTGACGTTCTTCTCCCAGACGAAATTGCCCTTCTGGGTGTCGTACACCGGCGTGCCCAACGGACCTTTTTCCTTGTAAGGCTTGCCGTCTTTCTTCTGGCCGGCCGTGGACCAGTCCCAGCGCATCTTGGTGGGCAGCGCGCGCGCGAATTCCGGGATGTGGCAGGTCTGGCAGGCGACCTTGTCGGTGTGGTCGTTGGCCTTCACCCCCGGCTTGTGCGGAGTGGCGGTGTGGCAGGACTCGCAGGTGATCCGGGGCGTCAGGTCGTCCTGAGCCAGGGTCTTGCGCTCGGTGGCAGCCGGGGTTGAGTAGATGCGGCCGGCGACCTGGTGGGCGGCCGTGGTATGGCAGCGCGTGCAGTCAAAATTCTTGCCGTCGATCCCCATGTGAACGTCCAGGGCTTTGTTCGGCTTGGTCATGGAGGAGTCCAGGTCGCCGTGCTTCACCATGTCGCCGCCGCCGCCGTAGAAATGGCAGACGCCGCAGTTCTCGCGGGTGGGCCGCCCCACGCTCTGGGCGACCTGGTTCCATTCGGGCGGCAGGTATTTCTGACCATCGCCGGGGAACACGACAGGCTCCTTGGCCGGGTTGCCCGCCCCGGCGGGGTGTTTTTTGTAGGTGCCCGTCTGCTCGTGGCAGACCAGACAGTCCACCTTACTCGCGTCAGTGAAATCAAAACTCTTGTCCTTCCAGCCGTAGCCGATGTGGCAGGAGGTGCAGCGCGGCTCATTCCCGTGGATGCTGACGCAATAGTTGTTGACCGTCAGCGCCCCCTTGCCCATGGGCTTGTCATTGGGCGAGGCGGAGTCGACCCAGGTCCAGTGGATGGTCTTGTGGATCTGGGCGGCGGCCTCCGAATGGCAGCTCAGGCAGGCCTTGGTCACCTCCGGCCCGGATGCAAACGGCTGTTTCAAGGCCTCGTGCTTGGAATGGTCGGCCGTGATCCACCGTTTGGCGCCCTTGGTTGCCTGCTGGGCCATTCCCCGCCCGGGAGCCTGCTCGCTCTCAGCCGCACCCGGCGTGGCGCCTGACGGAAGGACGCAAAACCCGAGCATCCACAGGGCCAGAAGAATGGAAACCGTGATTTTCACCCTCTTCATACTCCCCTCCCGATAGTAAATTTATATGGTCAACCGACATGCGATTGATGATTTGCTTGAAAAACTGTGGACAGCGAGGCCTCTTTCTGGAGCGTCTCCCTAAAAAGATAGAGATAGCAATGAGCATACCAGTCGTAAGCAGCCGATGAGAACTCCGGGAGCTCGATCCAGGTCAGTGCAGAAAGGCATTTAACTATTTGTTATAAATACTAAAAAAATGGATGTTACCGCGAGGCAAGCCTGATGGGATTCAATCAGGGATAACTTCTGCCTGAATTTGGGTGCAAATATATTAATTTGAATTAACGCATGTAAATTTACGGTTGCAGGCAGGCGAACAAGCCGGCAGCTCCTCTATTTGCCGAATTGCATGAACGGCGTGGCAGCCTGGCCGTCGACTCCCGGCCGGTTTCTCTGCCAATCAAGAATGCGGCACCCGTCACCATCGCCGGAGGGAGCCTGACAGCTGATAAACGGCATGACGGGATCACCCGCCACGGACTGAAAATTGAACAGCTTGGCCCGGTCCAAGGGCACTTCTTCCATCTCCAGCATGTGAATCAGGTATATCATCGACTCGCCCTCGAAGAACCCGGTCGAGGATCGGGCGTCGTCGATGCGCTTCTTGAAACTGGCACTAGCGGCGTTCTTGTCCGGTGCGGAAACGAGCAAATTGAATTCGCCGTGGCGCCGTTGGGTTTCATCTTTCGATTGCTGATTGGTGGTAAACAGAAACTTGCCGATGTAGATCATCTTGCTGCCTTTCTGGTTCGCGTGCAAGCCGTGATACAAGCCATCTTAGTCGGTTGGCCGCCGATTGTCCAGCCGCCTCGGAAAGGGCGGGTGGACGCGGCGCGCTGCGGCAGGCGCCTCTTCGGCTCTATGCTTAAAATCCGTCTTTCAGGATCTGGTTGACGAGCTTACCATCGGCGGTCTTTCCGAAGTGTTTCATAACGGCGCCCATCGCCTGCATCTTGTTTTTATACTGCCCGAGATCCAGATTGCCCTTGATCCAGGCGACGATCTCCTCCCGCGACACCTGCCGGGGCAGATAACTTTCGAGGATCCGCAGGTATTCGGAAGTGGCCTCCTTTTTGGCCTCCAGCACGATGCGCTCGGACTTGATCAACCCTTGGATGATGCCGAGAATGTCGTCGTTGGTGATCTCATCGGACTTCTTGGGCCGGGTGGATTTCTTGCCGCCCTCCAGTGTGACCGGCACCGTGAGCTTGAAAAACTCGGACATGACCTGCCGGATGGTGTTCTTCAGCGTATCGTTTTTGGCGCGCAGCGCCAGCTTCAAGTCCTCTTTGAGCTTGTCCTGCAGGGACAGCGCCAGGTCCGGATTCCAACCGGGAGCGGACAGGGCCTCGGTCATTGCACTCACCTCCTCTAATTCAAAAGAGAGCGTCAGCGGCGGACCCGCTCGTAGATATGTAAAACATATGGCGACGGGTCGGCCACGTGTTCGTTGGCAGCCATCGCGAAGGTCTCCGGTATCTCCGGAAAAAACGTATCGCCCGCCACCGTCACGGGAACCACCGTGAGATAAATGCGATCGGCCAGGTGGATGGATTCGCGGAAGAGCTCCCCGCCGCCGATGATGAATGCTTCGGTTTCCTCCGCCGGGCAAAGCGCGAGAGCGTTCTTCAGGCTGTCCGCCTTCAGGCACCCGGCCGGCTGATAATCCGGGCGGCGGCTGACGACGATATTGAGCCGCTCGGGCAGCGGCCGCCCGATGTCCTCGAAGGTCTTGCGTCCCATGATCAGGGTATGGCCCAGGGTGATGCGCCGGAACATCTTCTGCTCCCCGGGGATTTTCCAGGGGATCGACCCGTCCCGGCCGATGACCCGGTTTTCGGCCATGGCAACGATCAGAGAAATACGCATTCCGGACCGCTTCTCCATCTTGAGCCCATATTCAAATTCCCCCTCGCCCCCGTTTGGCAAAAGGAGGCAGGCGGGATTTGACCTGCTGCCGATGAACCCGCCGCCCGGCTTCGGTGCTACAATAGATGCCATGCGGTGTCAAGGCGCCCGGAGCCGCCTCGACCCGCAGAGCCGAAAAGCATTGAAGCCAAGCGGAACGTCGGTTATAGTAAACAAGGAAGGACGCCAGCGCACCCGAGAGGCCTGATGACGGACCGGCTGCTGATCAATGATGTCACATCGCCACCGACCCACCCTCTGCCGGGGCCGCTGATCCGCAAGGTCACCTGGATTGGAATCACGGTCAACGCCGTGCTGGCGGTTCTCAAGCTGGCAGCCGGCAGCTACGGCGACAGCCAGGCGGTCATGGCCGACGGCGTCGAGGCGCTGCTGGATGTCTTCACGGTCATCCTGGTCTACGCCGGATCGCGGTTCTGGACCCGCCCTCCGGATGAAACCCATCCGTTCGGGCATGGCCGCATGGAAACCCTCGTGGCGGTGGGCATCGGCGTCTCGCTCGTGGGGGCTGCGGTCGGGATCGGCTGGCAGTCGATTGCAACCCTGCATGAGCAGCACGCGACACCGCCCGGCTGGATCGCCGCCGCCGCGGCCATCGTCTCGATCATCGGCAAAGAGATCCTCTACCATTGGACGCTGGGGATCGGACGCCGGATCAAAAGCGTTGCGGTGATCGCCACCGCCTGGCATTACCGTTCGGACGCCTTCAGCTCCCTGCCGGTGGTGGCTGCGGTGACCGGAGCCATCTTGCTTCCATCTTGGACCTTTCTCGATCATCTGGGCGCCGTGGTGGTTTCGATGTTCATCCTGCACGCGGCCTTCAAGATCACTTGGCCGAGCCTCAAACAACTCATCGATGCGGGAGCGCCCGCCGAGGTTCGCCGACGGATACGGGACATTGTATGCGCCAACCGGGGCGTTCTCCAGGTCCACGACATCCGCACGCGTTACATCGGCACGAGCATTCAGACCGACTTGCACGTCATCGTCGACGGCGACCTCACCGTCCGCGAGGGCCACGAGATCGCCAGAGAGGTGGAGGCCCGGCTCATCCGGGAACTCGAGGATCTCGTCGATGTCGTGGTGCATGTGGAACCCCCCGAGGAAGCGCTCCCGGAGGAGTGCCTCCGGTAAGAATTCGGAGACGACAGCTGCTTAACAGAGGAGGTGGCCAATGAAAGCGGAACGCAATTACCAACCCATCATGGTGATTCTGGTTTTGATTGTCGTCGGCATTTTCCTCTGGATCCTGTTGAAGGATTGGTATGCCGCCCGCATCGAAACCGCGCGCCAACAGGAGAGCCAGCAGTGGCAGCAGCGCACCGAAGTTCTGACCCAGAAGCTCACGGATCTGGAACAGGAACTGCAGGCCGCGCGCGGCGAAGCGCCGCTGGGAGGAAAGATCGCGGAAGTCTTCGGACCTCCGGCCGCTGAACCTCCGGCACGCGAGAAGCTTCTGGCCGCCGATGAAATCGAGCGGCGTGTGAAAGCGTTTTTCGCTTACCTCGACAGCCGGGACTATGTGAAAGCCTATGATCTGCCCGGGGGAGTCTACGAAGAATACGTGCTGGCGGTGGACGCGCTGTCGGCCCACCCGCCGAAGGTGGCGGGCGAAACCGAATCCCTCTACGAAATGCTGAAAAACGTTTCTTATTTTTTCAGGGCCATGGGCCGCCAACGCGTCCAGCTGGCGGCGGATATTATCAAAAAAGAGCCGGAGGTGATGGAGTCCGCCATGCGGGTGTTCTTTCAGTGGTACATGGGACCTCTGGAGACGATGCGGGGCAAGCCCTCGCTGCAGACGATGTACGCCTGCGCCAGCTTTCTGGTGGACACGTTCGGAGGCCGAAGCTATCTTCTACGCCGCGACGCCAAGATCCGCCTGTTGTCCATCTACTACTGCATCCAGGTCCTGGACCGGGCCAACGACCAGAAGTTCAATCCGAACGGGATCGACATCCGACCGCTGATTGCAACCGCCGCCAGGGATATCCGCAGTCAGACGGGTCTGGCCTACCAGAAACAATATGGGGCGGAGCTGGAACGGCTGGCCCGCAAGTATCCCGGATAGAAAGCCCCCCACCGCCGAGAGGAAAGGCCATGTCGCTTAAGGAACATGAATACATTCGCCAGACGCTGGAGCGCTACACCAATTGCACCTTGGACGAATTCTGCGACCACATCCTCATCACTAATTTCAAACGCTACCTGGTGCGCTTCCAGGAAAAAACCAAAGGGAAGTATTGCGAGGGAAACTTCCGAATCATCAACGCCAAGGACATCAACTGCAGCATGATCGACTTCGGCATCGGCTCCCCCCAGGCGGCCCTGGTGATCAATTGCCTGGCCTATCTCGACAGCCTGAAATCGGTCATCATGCTGGGCATGTGCGGAGGTATCGACGATATCCTCAACACGGGTGATTTCCTCGTGCCGTCCGCCGCCATCCGCGGGGAGGGCAGCAGCCGCCACTACATGCCGCCGGAGTTTCCCGCCATCCCGGCTTCTTCCGTCAATTTGTACTGCATCGGCGCCGTGCGCAAGCTCGGTTTCACGCCGCATTGCGGCATCGTCTACACCACCGACCGCCGGTTGTGGGAATTCGATGAGGAGTTCGTCGATTATCTGCGCCGCCGCCGGATCCTCGCCATCGAAATGGAACTGGCGACGCTTTTCACCGTCGCCTACCGCTACGAGGTCCCGATCGGTTCCGTCATGCTGGTATCCGACATGCCGCTCAAACGCCGGGGGATCAAGGACAAGCGGCTGTCTGAAGAAATCTATTCCCGATTCATGGACACTCATCTGGACATCGGGATCGACGCCGTCGCGAAGCTGGGCGCCAACTGGAGCAAGGTTTCGCGCAAGCTGGCTTCCGAATGGTAGAAACGGCGTAGGACACCACCTTCAAACGATGACAACGGTGCCACCCGCCGTTTGTTACTCCTCAAAAGAGGATCGCCGCCAGTTGGCATCATCGCCCGAGATGATTATGGTTGAGCAGTAAGCGCCGCCTATTTCGGGTGGGAGCGGCTTTCCAGCCGCGATCGGCGGGGGCGAAAGCCTCTGCCCCACTTCATTCGGCGCGGCGCGCCATCATCTCTTCCCGACGAGGTGGCGACGATGAACCGGCGCCGGTTTATGGATACCTTCTTCACCCTTCTGAAAGCTTCGTTGCTGGCAAGCGCGCTGCCATCCTGGGCGAATGCCTCCGTGGCGGATATAAAAGAAGCCCCGCCGCTCCATTACAAACCTCTCAATGGACGGCGCCTGCGGGAGATCGCCCGCCGCAGGGAGCATCATGGCAAGGGCCGTTTCCTCAACCCGTTCGGATTCGATCGATCGGGGCGCCTGCTCAAGGTGCTGTCATGGAAGCTTTTTCACCGCAACCCATACGAGGACGAACTGGGCCGACAAAGGATTGCTCCCGTATCCGTCGACTGGGAGAGGCTGCGCCGGCCGGGGGAGTTGTCCATCACGTACCTCAAACATGCCAGCCTGATGATCCAGGACGCGGGCAGCCGGATCCTGGTGGACCCCGTTTTTTCCAGCCCGTTCTGGTTCATTCGAGACTACACGCCGTTCAACTTCGATCCGACTCAGATACCCGCTCCCGAGCTGGTGCTGCTCACCCACGGCCACTACGACCATCTCGACACGTTTTCACTGGCCCAGCTGCCGCCCGACACCCACGTGGTCTCACCGCCGGGATATGCCGAGCTTCTGGATGAGGTGGGGCTGCGCCGCCGGACCACCCTGGATTGGTACGAAAGCTTCCGAAGCGGGGACCGCGAGATCATTTTGCTGCCGTGCAACCACTGGAGCATACGCAACCCGGTGGCCGGGCCGAATCTGGGCCTATGGGGTTCCTATCTGGTCCGCACCGCCACCGGCCCTACGATCTATATTTCGGGCGACACGGGGTATTTCGACGGGTTCGACCAGATCGGAGAAGAGTTCGAGATCGACCTGGCGATATTCAACCTGGGGGCCTACGAGCCCCGCTGGTTCATGGCGCAAAGCCACATCGACCCCCGCGAGACCGTACAGGCCTTCCGGGAACTGAGGGCCCGGAAGCTGATGATCATGCACTGGGGGACGTTTCAACTCGGCGATGAGCCGGTGCACCTGCCGCCGGAACACCTGCGGAATGAAATGCAGATGGCCGGGCTGCTCGACCGCCTGGTGGACTGGAAGCATGGAGAGACCCGCGTCGTGTGATCCGATTCACGGCCACCCGATCGTGCTTTGCCCTCGCGCCTTTTCCGTGTTAATAATCTGGCAGCCGCCTGTCGATTTTATTTCTGGAGCAATAGCATGAGTCTGCTTTTCCTGGCACCGGAACTCAACGCGCGATCCTGGGTCAAACACCTGCGCCGCCAAGACCCCGATCTGGACCTGCGGATTTGGCCCGACGCGGGGCCGCCGGACGAAGTGCTGTTCGTGCTCAGTTGGAAACACCCGCTCGGGGTCATGAAACAATTTCCGCGGCTCAAATGCATCGCCTCGCTCGGATTCGGCGTCGACCACATCCTGCGGGATCCGGATTTGCCGACCGGCGTACCGGTCACCCGCATCGTCGATGCGGCGATGGTCGCGGCCATGAGTACGTATGTTCTCACGGCGGTGCTCACCCACACCCGCCAGTTCGACCATTACCGCCAGGACCAGACGCGCAAGACATGGAAGCCCCGCACTCCGAAGCAACCCTCGGACGTGCGGGTGGGCGTCATGGGTCTGGGACATCTGGGGTTGGATGCCGCTCGAATGCTGCGCGCGCTGGACTTTCAGGTTTTCGGCTGGAGCCGCACCGCAAAGTCGATCGAAGGCGTCACCAGCTTTTCGGGGGATGAGGGCCTGGCGGATTTTCTGTCCCGCTCGGACATATTGATCTGTCTGCTCCCGCTGACGCCCGCCACCCATGGCATATTAAACCGGCAGACGCTGTCCAAGCTGCCCGCCGGAGCCTATTTGATCAACGTGGCCCGCGGGGAGCACCTGGTCGAGGAAGACCTGCTCGCTGCCGTCGAGGGCGGCCGTCTGGCCGGGGCCTGCCTGGATGTGTTCCGCCACGAGCCGCTGCCCGAATCGCATCCGTTCTGGTGCCACCCGCAGGTGACCGTGACCCCGCATGTCGCCAGTCTTACCTACCCCAAGGACGTCGCCCCCCAGATCATCGCGAACTACCACCGCGTGCGCGCCGGGCAGCCGCCGCAGCAAGTCGTCGATCTGAAGCGGGGCTATTGAAAAAGGAGGCGGTCCGATGAGAACTGGAGCCTATGTCCTGGTATTCCTGACATGGTCGGTTTGGAGCGTGGGTGCCCTGGACGCGGCTGATTTGGACAAGGAGTTCCTCAACAAGCCGTGGGGGGCGCCGCTTTCGGAATTCCCGGAGCATGTCAACGTGGGCGGCAGCGGCAAGATTACTTATTATGTGAACCCGAAACAGGCCTACACCCTTTTCGACATCCAGGTGGCCAACCTGGTCTACGGCTTCTACGACGAGAAGTTCTTCGCGGTGTACGCCGGCCTCGAGGCCATCGACACGTACAGCACCATCAAGCGCCGCATTCAGCAACGCTTCGGAATCCCCAAGATCAGCATGGAGTCCCGGGGCGCCCTGACCACCCATTCCTGGATGGCCGGCGACACCCGCATCAAGATGAAGTACTCCGAGGCCTCGGGCGCCATGAAGCTCTCCTTTTACTATATGCCTCTCGCCGGCCGGGCCAATGCCGAGATGCAGAAGGAGATGGACGAGGAGCCGCCCGAGCCGCTTTTTCCTCTCAGCCAAATCCGCCAGAAGGAAGCGGTCGAGCTCTTGGAGCTGTTCAGCTATTAGCCACCCGGTGCGCAGTGGGCGGGCAGGCACAGGTTGCCGTCCGCATCAAAGCTCAGCGGCGCGGCGGCAACGATTTCGGCGGAGGCAATCCCGCCGACCTCCTCTTTCAAGGCCCGGCTGATCCAGAATTCGGACAGGTGCATGGTGTCGCGGATGACGACCGCCCGCACCTCGGCGGCCGGCATGGGGCCGATGGTGGCAAAGCAGGCTTGGATCGCTTTGCGGTCATTCGGCATCCGGATGGGGATGAACGCCTTGCGCAACGAAAGACTGGTGAGGGCATTCATGAGAGTGGCCTCATAATCCAGAGCCTGAAATACTTTTTCCGTGATGATATCGGCATTGCCCAGGCCGATGGCATTGCCGCCCGTTCGGGCGGACAGGTTCAGGACCGCCACGCGTTTGACCTTGAGAACTTCCGAGAAGTCGCTTTCCATCAGATCGAAGGCCCGGCCGGTAACGTTCGGGTCCATGCCGGCCCCGCTGATTTCTTTGCCGATCCGATCCACCACCAGGACATCCAGATCTCGGAACGGCAGCCGCGGGATGTGGGCTTTGGCCAGCGTGTTCAGGCGGGTTTCCTCCTCCAGGATATGCGCGGCCGGAACTCCGGCGACGGCCAGCGCACGGTCGAAGGCATTCTCCACGACCGCCAGCCCGAACCGAAAATTGGCGGCGGCAGCGATCGCCTGCCCCATCGCCTTGCACAACTCGAAAAAGCCGTGCTCCATGGCCCACGTGTGATAGGCAATGGCCCCGCGGTGCTTGCCCAGGCCGACGCACAACATCTTCAGAATCCCGCTCTCGGCCGGGCCGATGAACTTGGTATGAGGTTTGACGCGATTGATGGCGATGGAGTGCTCCATCGCCAGGGCGTCCCGGCTGAAATACACCGGCACCTCGCCAAACACGGTGCCGACCAGCTCGACCTCCATCGTGGAGAGCACCGGCGCGCCGCAGGACGCCTCGGTCACGTTGAGGCGCCGCAGGACGGCGGCCTGGCCCTCGGCCGTGGCCCCCCCATGGCTGCCCATGGCCGGGAGGATCACCGGTCGGGCGCCGGCCTGCCGCAGCCGCGCGCACACCGTGCGGACGATGATCTCCAGACGGTCGATCCCGCGGCTGCCCACCCCGACGGCCACCCGGTCGCCGGCGCGGATCCCGCTCTGCGGCAGCAGGCGGTCCAGTTCACGGTTGACCGCCGCTTCCACGTTGTCGATCGCCTGGCGGCTGAAATTCATGCGCACGAGGTGAAACTCCGGGAAATCGAAATCAGCTTCGATGAAGGCAGGATATCGCATGCTCGTCATTCCGCGTCCTGGCGCCGGCCGTGACAAACCCGGCGGATTGAGTTAGGATGGGTTGCAGCCTGAGTGGTCCGAAGAATGAAACACAAGTCTGAAAAACCCACCATGGAGTTGTTCAAAGGGGTCCTGCTGGCTCACATGATCCTGGGCCTGCACGTCGCCCTCATCTGCCTGATCGGGCTCGTCGTGATCTTCTTCGGAGGCATCGCGCGGTACTGGGTCTGGATTTTCTTGGGCGGGCTCGGCCTGACGGCGGCCGCAGCCTTCCTCGTCTACCGCAAGCTGAAAGCCCAGGGCCGCAACCTGGTTCGCGACCTGCAGGGGGTGGCGGTGCCTTCGGGCAGCACGCTCGAAGTCCGTTTTCTGGGCGGACTGGCATCAGTCAAATTCGCCCGACCGGCGGCCTCATCGCACCCCGAAATCGCGGCGCCTTCCGCGCCGCCCTTGCTCGAGGATCCGGAAACCCAGCGGCTTCGCGAGCTGGCTGCCCTGGCCCAACTGTACGAGAAAAACCTCCTCACCCGCGAAGAGTTCGAGCGCGCCAAGGGGACCCTGCTCAGCTCCGTGCACCGGACAGGATTCGGACCCGGGACATTAAAGAATTGAAGTCGGCCTCCGCCACCGGCTCCCAAGGCGATCGCGGCACGAACTGCACGAAGGATTTGACGCCGGGCGCAAACACCTTGCCGCCATGAATAGCGGGCGCCCGCAGGCGAAACTTGAACTCTCCGCCCAGATCGAGCAGCAGATCCAGATCCTGGCCGTCTTCGAGGAGCTCCACCATGAGCGCATTCGGCGCGCGGCCGCGCCCGCTGAGCCGCCGCTTGCCGCCGGGTCCCTCGGAAACCTCGATGACGGCTTCCTCCAGCTCGACCGCCCGCTCGTCTGCAGACAACAGGAAACCCCGCTCGACCCGGTAGCGGCCCTCCCCGAACGGTATCCATTCTCTCATCGTTTCCGCCTTCCTCCTCGCCCGAGAGGCCAGCGACGGCGGGACTGCCCGCACGAACTCATCCGACGGCGTTCGAGACGATGGGTCCTTACAATATCGCCGGGGCCGGTTCAAGGCCGTACTCTGCAAGCTCGATCAATAGCGCATCTTCTCGTCCATACCCATCAAGATAGCACATTAAAAAAAATCTGTAACCAGCCGTCCTCAGGACGCCCAGCACGCGGTCTCTTGAAAAACAATCTCGAGTCATGCATTCTTGCGGAAAATCAAAGCCGTGAAGAGAAAATGGACGGGGACGCGGAGTTGCAATGGGCTGGGCCCACGGACTGATTTCGATTGATTTTTGGCTTCGGCCTATGGTATTTTTTTATTAGATTAGGCATCCTTCCCTCTCCACCGGACCTGGCGCGGAATCTGGTTTCGTTAAGCGGTTCGGAACTCACTTTTCCGGCTCGTATTCTTGTTGATCGGTTATCCTTCTTTCTTGTTTTTAGAACACCACATCGTTAACACAGCTCAAGGTCCATTCCGTTCCTCTCCCTTCGAAAGAGGTGCTCCATGAAACCCGAGAGTGATCTGCTTGGAAAGAGGATGACCCATAAAAGGAGGCGACCTGCCGCGGTCATTCCCAAATTGACTGGCGGCATCGGGTCCTGGCTTGGTCCCTTCGCCGCGGCTGCTCTTCTTTTCCTGGCTGCGGCTCAACTGGCCCAGGGCCAGCCCAGCGCGCCCATCCTGCGGTTGGAAGTGGGCGCGCACAACGCGGGTATTTGGGGCATCGCCATCGACCCCTCCAACCGCACCCTCGTGACCGGCTCCGAGGACAAGACGGAAATATATAACGGCTATACAGCGGTGTGGAGGTGAGGGCACTGACGGATGCACAGGCCACCAAGGG
>CAZNAX010000042.1:1251-21620 GCA_964570965.1 uncultured Desulfatibacillum sp. | reverse complement strand
CAGGGTCGGCTTCTGCTCGGCGTCGCGCGCATGCACGTGAAACAGGACGGCGCCCCGTCCAGGCAGCGCCTAACGTCAGCGGCGATCTCGTCGGCCGTGACCGGCAGATGGGGATTCATCTGTTTGGTGGGGACATTGCCCGTCAGCGCCACGGTGACAACCAGTTTTTCCATCCGCTTAGGCCTTTTGGAGCTCTTGGGTGATTTCCGCAAAGGTTTCATCCAGAATCGAAACCATGCTGTCGATCTCCTTTTCAGTGATGATCAGCGGCGGGGCCAACAGCAGGTGATCGCCGTTCACCCCATCCGCACCCCCTCCGCCCGGATACGTGATGAGCCCTTTTTGAAAAGCGCGGCTGCCGATCACTGAATTCAGTTTCAGCTTAGGGTCGAACGTCTCTTTGGTTTTCCGGTCCTTGACGAATTCGATTCCGGCAAAGAGGCCTCGACCGCGGATGTCTCCCACAAATTCATGGCGGAACAGGACCTGGAGGGCCTGGAGCAGATAGGCTCCCATTTGGGCGGATCTTGCAACGAGATCATGCTTCGCCAGATAGTCCATCACGGTGCAGGCGATGGCCGCCGAAAGCGGGTTCTGGCTATAGGTATGGCCGTGGATGAAGACCCCCGAGCCTTCCTGGATGGCGGTATGGATGGCCTCCTTCACGACGACCGTGTAAATGGGTGTATACCCGCTGCCGAGGCCCTTTCCCACGACGATCATGTCCGGCACGACATTCCAGTGGTCGACTCCGAAGTTCTTTCCGGTCCGGCCCATGCCGGTCATCACCTCGTCCGCAATGAAGAGGACGTCGTAGCGGTCGCAGATTTCGCGGATCTTCTGGAAATACCCGTCTCTCGGCACCAGGGCGCCGGCCGTGGCCCCGACGACCGGCTCGGCCATGAAGGCTGAAACCGAATCCGGCCCCTCGTAGAGAATGGTTTTCTCGAGATCGAGCGCGCACTCCAGGCTGCAATTCTCGGGGGTTGCGCCGAACGGGCAGCGGTAGCAATAGGCGGGAGCAATGTGCGGCGTATGCTGCATCAAGGGCAGATAGTGCTTTCTTCTGCCCGTGTGGCCGCCGAGTGCCAGAGCGCCCATGGTGTTGCCGTGATAGCTCGTCCACCTTGAAATTACCTTGTATTTCGAAGGCGTCCCCCTTTCGACCTGATACTGCCGCGCCAGCTTCATCGCCGTTTCGATGGCTTCCGAACCCCCGGAGAGGAAATAGACCTTGGTCATCCCGGCGGGAGAAAACTTCACGAGCTTGGAGGCCAGTTCGATAGCCGCCGCGGTGGTGAACTGCGAGCCATGCGCGAAGGCGATCCGGCCCGCCTGCTTAAGCATGGCGTCGGCAACCTCCTTGACCCCATGGCCGATCCCCACAACGACCGCCCCCCCGGAGCAGTCGAGGTAGCGTTTGCCCTCGATGTCGTAGATGTAGATTCCCTCGGCCCGTTCAGCCGTCGGGTAGAATTTCCTGGGGCTTCGGTAGAAAACGTGATCGTTATTGCTGCGAGGTGCTGTCATCTCCTCTCCCTCCGTTTCAAGTAAGAACGCAGACATCATAAGCTATCAAACGAGGTTAATCCACTGCTGTTACCGTATCCCTTAACAGCGCGCGGGTTGACCTTGGCCTTGCGGTACTGAATGAACGTTAAGAACCCCATCAGAACCATACCCACGATGTCGTGACGGTTCCGGGATCTATGAGCATCAGGCCGGCAGCCAGGGCGATAATCCGCTCCCACCAAGTCATCCGGGTCCAATACCATCCTTCAACCGCCGCGCCGACGCCGACCATGCCGGTGATGGATGTTATCGTTATCTGAACGATGGCCGGGAAGGTGGCGTTGATCATCAGCAGGGAGGGGCTGAAAACAAAAATATAGGCATGCCGACGAGGACGCAGGACCAGGCCGCTTAAGGCCGTCCGCATGGGAGTCGATCCCTCCACCAGAAAATAGATGATGCCGACCAGGGGCAGAATGAGGTAGAAGCGCTGCTTGAGCACTCGGCCGATCTTCGGCAGCTCCTCTCTGGAAAGCCCCTTGAGCCCGCATTTCTTGGCTTCGAAATGCACCACGACGAAGACGCCGGTAAAATACAGAATCGCCGGTATCACGGCGGCCTTGACGACTTCCACGTAGGGCACATCATGAATTCAGCCATCAGAGAAGCCGCCGCACCCATGACCGGCGGCATGATCTGCCCGCAGGTGGATGCGGCCGCTTTGACCGCGCCGGCAAACTCGGGCTTATATCCCAATCATTTTATCATGGGGATGGTGAAACTCCCGGAGAAAATGATTTTCAAGGAAAAACTTAAACCTCTTTGCATCCAACTCAACGTTTGACCCAACGCATGGGAATGTGGACAATATCTGAGGTTTCTGATAACCAATCCTAAAACCGAAAGGAGGGTCTATGAAAAAACGGATGGCGTGGGTTTTGGTTGTGGCAGTGGTCGGACTGTTGGCCGGAGCGGCGTTCGCCCAGTTTGCCAAGACCGAGGATGCTGTCAAGTACCGTCAGTCGGCCATGTTTCTAATCGGCCAGCATTTCACTCGCATGGGGGCGGTGGTGAAGGGCGAGGCGCCTTACAACAAGGAGACATTTGAAAAGAATGCAGTCCTTGTAGAATCGCTGTATCGACTGCCCTTGGAGGCGTTCATGGCCCCTGGAAGCGACAAGGGCAGTGGCATGAAGGCTGAAGCCCTGACTCAAAAAGATAAATTCACGCAAATGCACACTGCAACTGAAGCAGAGCTCGCCAAACTGGTCGCTGTGGCCAAAGGCGGGGACTTGAACGCGATCAAACCTCAGTTCGGCGCGGCCGGCGCCAGTTGCAAGGCATGCCATGACGCGTTTCGAAAAAAGTAAGAAGATCTCGAGAAGTAAGGCCGCTCTGGGGTGGGGGCGGCATCCCGCCGCTAAAAGCCGCTCCCACTGAAGCCAACTTGTTAAAAAGCCGGACCCTGTCTGGCTATTTTAACGCACCAGCATATAGACCGCACCCGCCGCCGCCGCGGCCACCAGTAACGCCCGCCAAAGGGGGGCCGGTTTCAGCACCGCCCTCGGCGAACCCTTCCAGGATTTCATACCCGTGATCATCGGCGTGATCAGGTTTTCTTTTTTGTAGATCAGGTGAAACAGCACCGCGGCGACGTGGACGGCGACCAAGATGAGGATGACGTCGTGGTTCAGGTGGTGGATGGACGTCAGCCGGTCGCTGATCGCTTTGCTGACCCACTTGTAGAGCGGGCCTTCGGTGGCGATGTCGTCATTGGCGAAAAGACCGGTGCCGGCCTGAACGAGCAAGGCTATCAGCATGGCCATGACCGACCATCCGCCGAGGGGGTTGTGGCTGAGGTGAGGATCGGCATCGCGGCGCAAAAGCGTCAAGGCATATTGAAACACGGTCGACGGAAGGGCAAGAAAGGTCCGGAAGCGTGAGGGGGCGCTTCCCACGAAGCCCCATATTAAACGGAAAATGAGCAGTGCCAGGATCGCCGCACCGCACCATTCGTGAGTGAGCATAGCATTGCCGCCGACCTTGCCGGATGCAAAGGAAACGGTGACCAGCGCCACCAGCAGCCAATGAAACAGACGGGTGGGAAGATCCCAAATCAAGAGCGGCCTGGAGCTGCGGCGGGTTCGCTTTTTTTTACCCATCAGCCACAATTCCCCCCGGAAAGTTTGTACCGCATGATCGTCCCGGCCCTTTTCATTTTTCGAGGATCTCCGGCCCCTGAAAACCTACATGCTATCCCAGCCGATGCCAAGCATTTTTTGCGAGATCCAGGCATTCATTCCTTATGATGAGCGTAGCCGGAGCTTGAAAAACCCTTGCCCTTCCGCCCAAAAGTGCGTAGATGAGTCACCAGACCGCAGCCGTCCGACCTTTCGACCGCTTCCCTTGAAGCGCTCGCTTCCTGTGCGCGGCCGCCTGCATCACCATCGCCGAGGAGTTTCGAGTCGCATGCGCGCCCGCGATATCATGGACAGCCGCTTCCACGTCCTTCGGCCCGCTCAGAGCATCGCCGAGGCGGTCAAGACGTTGCACGAGGCCGGCGCCGCCGAACAAAAAAAGATCTTCGGGCTGATGGTGACCGACGAAGGCAACCGGTTGGTGGGCATGTTGTCGATGTACGACATCCTGCTGTTCGTGCGGCCCAAACACGCTGGACTTTGGGGCGAAATGGAGGATTTGCCGCTGGACGAAGCCTTCGACGGTTTGCTGGAGCGGGTCAAACGCATCCGCGTCTCGGACATTATGACCACCGACGTCGTCACCATCGGGCCGGACACCCATGTCATGGTCATTGCCGACCTGATGATCCGGCGACACATCCGTCGCCTGCCGGTCGTCGACGGCAAGGAGATCATCGGCATCGTCTACATCTCGGACCTGTTCAACCATTTGCTGAAAAAGTTCTTTTAGCGCTATGCTGGTCGTTCAACCACGTCACGTCCTGAGCGGGATGCTCGTCAACGAAGCCATGCGCCGGCAGGTTGTTCAACTGCCGTCCACGGCTTCCATCGCCAAGGGAATCAATCATCTGCTCAAATTCAAGGTCAACGCCTTGCTGATCACGAACGGCGAGCAACGGCCAGCGGGTGTGGCCTCGAAAACAGATCTCATCGCCGCCTTTTACGCCGGGCTCCCTATCGACACCCCGCTCGGCGACGTCATGATCAGCCCCCCGCTGACCTGTTATCCGGACGACGCCATCGAGTCCGCGCTGGACCGCATGCACGGCCACGGCGTGCACCGCCTGTATGTCACCGGCGCGGAGGCAACCACCATTATCGGTACGCTTTCCTACACCGATGTGGTGGCGCTGCTTTACCGTTACTGCCGATCCTGCCCCAAGAGCACCCTCCGAAAGGGCGTTGCGGCGGAGCCGGAGGGGCAGGGCTGGCGCCTGCGCGTGAAGGAGGTAATGACGCCATCGGTCGTATCCTTCACGGAGGATGCCAGCCTGGCGCAGGTCATTGAAGGCCTGATGGACCATCGATTCGGCGCCGTACTGATCTGCAGCGGCCAGGATGCGGCGACGGGAGTCATCTCCAAAACCGACCTGATCCGTGCTTACCATCACGCCGTCAGCCTGGAAGCGGCGGCGGACCGTATCATGTCCACACCCGTGGTGACCTGGGAGCAAAGCGCCTTTCTATGGGAGGCTCTTCAATATATGTTTTTGAAGGACGTTCAGCGGCTGTTCGTGCATGCTGAAGACCCTCTCCGTATTGTCGGCGTCCTGTCGCTATCGGACGCGGCCCGGATGCGCTCGGGGTCCTGTCGGGCGTGTATGCCCAGCCGTTTCATCACTGCGGACCGGGCCTCCTCCGGAATCTAGCCTGTA
The DNA here is from genome assembly GCA_964570965.1 of uncultured Desulfatibacillum sp. GTDB lineage: Bacteria > Desulfobacterota > Desulfobacteria > Desulfobacterales > SpSt-501 > SpSt-501. The sequence continues at coordinate 16,252 of CAZNAX010000042.1, read as the reverse complement.
AAACCCCTTGATTTTTTCTTGGAAGACGGTATAAGCTAGTGGCAATCATCAAATGGCTCTTGGGATAGGGAGCCGGTTTCGACTTAAGGGAAACCCAGTTCCGATGGTGGCACCCTTAGTATGAGACTATGAGAATTTTACGAAAGGAGGGTGCAAAGATGGCCAACGGAACTGTGAAGTGGTTCAACGACAAAAAAGGTTACGGCTTCATTCAATCGGAAGACGGTCAGGACATTTTCGTCCACCACACCGGCATCAACGGCAGCGGTTTCAAAACCTTGAAAGACGGCGACCGCGTTACCTTTGACATCACGCAGGGCAAAAAAGGCCCCGCGGCCGTCAACGTCACGACGGTCAGCTAACCCCGCTTTGTGAAAAAAAGCCTTTCAGCTTTTAAAGCTGAAAGGCTTTTTTATGGCTCCCCGCGCTTCTTGAACCGGACAAATTTTTAAATTATGACAAGATCAAGCATTTATCCGGGTTGAAATAAAAGTAAAGCTCGTCCCCTTCTTCCTGAGTCACATGATGCGAGACCTGCGCTCTTATCATGATGTCATTGATGTTGATAAAGTAATATAAAAAATTGCCTAAGTAAGCCTTATGCGCCAGAACCCCTTTGAACTGGTTCTCCATTTCTGGCACCGGTCTCTCTGCAACGGCGACATCCTCCGGTCGAATGGACGCAAAAACCTTTAGACCGGCTGCCGCCGGGTCGAGGCCTTTTCGGCATCGGATTTTCTTGCCCAATACGGTGTGAACATACACGGTTTCGGAATCCTTCGGAACCTCGGCGACTTCACCGGGTATAAAATTCATGGCCCCGATAAAATCGGCGACAAACCGGTTGGCCGGCTGGTCATAGATTTCCTCCGGTTTGCCGACTTGCTCGACGTTGCCCGCGTTCATAACGACGACCCGGTCGGAGATCACCATCGCCTCGGCCTGATCGTGAGTGACATAGACCGAGGTGATGCCCATCCGCCGTACCAGGCTCTTGATTTCAAATCTCATTTTTTCCCGGAGCTTGGCATCCAGGTTGCTCAGCGGCTCATCCAGCAGCAGCACTTTCGGGTTACGGATAAGCGCCCGCGCGAGCGCCACCCGCTGCTGCTGACCGCCGCTCAATTGGGACGGGTAGCGGTCTTCCAAGCCATTCAAGCCCACCACATCCAGTACCTGCTGCGCTTTTTCCTGAAGGGTCCGCCGAGGCAGATTCTGGACTTTCAACCCATAGACAACATTTTGATAGACCTTCATGTGAGGCCATACCGCGTAATTTTGGAAAACCATGCCGATGCCGCGGTTTGAGGGCTGTACAAATCCCTGCGTGATCATCGACTTGCCGTCAATGATGATCTCGCCTCCGTCCGGTTTTTCCAATCCGGCGATACAGCGCAGCGTGGTGGTCTTGCCGCAGCCGCTGGGTCCCAAAAGCGTCAGCATTTCTCCCTGCTGTACTTCCAAATTAATGTGATTGACCGCAGTTACTTTTTTAAAGCGCTTGAAAAGATCCTTGATCTCGATAAATGCCATGGAATGGATCTCCCTCCCTCAACCTCAGCGGCGGTGCATCGGATTTGGGGTCAGACACGCTATCCCTTAGGTGCCACCGGGACCCCAGGCCGCTTTGAGGATGCCCCCGCTGATGCGGGCGATGATCAACAACAAGATAAACGTGATCACGATCATCAGAAACGCCATCGCGGCGGCGATTCCGAATTCCATGCCGCGGTGCCAGTTTAAGAAAATCCCGATGGGCAGTGTTTCCCATCCGCCGCGATAGAGGAATATCGCCGTTGAGATTTCCTGGAATGCCATGACGAAGAACATGACCACCCCGACGAGGACTCCCTTTAGCAGCAGCGGCAGCGAGATATTCATGAAGGTCCTGAACTTGCCTACGCCCGAGACTTCCGAGGCCTCCTCCAGCGAGACGTCCAGCTGTAGATAGGAGGAATGGGCCATGCGCAGAAAATACGGAAGCCGCCTCGTGAACAGGGCGATCGGCATGATGATCCAATGCGTGGCCAGCGGAATGCCTTGCCAGAAAGCCAGAAGATAGCTGACCCCCACGGCCATTCCCGGAAATGCAAGCATGAGAGTGATCATGAAGTCGAGCGCATCTTTTCCCGGAACCCGGGTTCGGACAATGAGGTAGGCCGCTGGCAACCCGAAGACGACTCCGAAGATCAGTGCCAGTCCGCTGAAGACGAACGTGTTTTGGATCAAAAGAGGCGTTTCCACAAGAATGGCCCTGAAATTATCGAGGGTCCAATAGTCAGGAAAAGGCTCAAAGACCCACCTTCTGGAAAACGCGGCCAGACCCAATACCACCGGGATCAGCAGCACCAGGATGGCGATGAAGATCATGTACAGGTACGAAACCGATTTGATCAGGAGGCTCGGTTCGATCACTCGGCCCTCGGAGGTGGTCCCTTTGGAGAGACCGGTATACTTTTTCTTCTCGACCCACCACCTGGCCAGTAAAAAAAGCGCGATGCACACCGTTGAGGACAGTACCACCGCAACGATCCCCATGTATTTGCGATGCATATCGGTAAAATGATAGGCGATGTTGATGTAGGCGATCGAAGGCAGAAAATCCACCTGCCCCAAGATCATCGGGGTGAGCCAATCGGTGAACGGCCACAAGAATACGATGACAGCGCCGGCCAAGTAACTGGGGGTGCAGAGCGGCAGGGTGACCGTGCAAAACCGACGGAATCCGCTCGCGCCTTCCACCTCGGCCGCTTCTTCAAAAGACGGGTCGATGTTGGTAAAACCGGCGGAAAGGCTCAGGACGATGAAGGGGAGCATGTGCAGAGCCTGGACGAATACCAGTCCGTGCAGCCCGTAGATAAAATTCACGGGCGTCTGGATCAGCCCGATTTCCATGAGGAGCAGATTGGCGGTTCCATACTTTCCGAAAAAAATAATGAATGCAAAAACGCCGGCATAGGCGGGCAAAACGATCGGTAGGAGAATCAGCGCCGTGAAAACGGTTTTACCCCGCTGCCGATACCGCGCCAGAATGTATGCCAGCGGAATTCCGAACAGGGTGGTTGTCAGCAGAACGAGGGCACTGAGGACCAGGGTATTGGCAAAGGTTTTTAGATAATAGGTATCCTGGAAGAACTCCAGGTAATTTTGGATGCCCCTGGTATCTGTTCCGGCTATTTTAAAGCTCTCCAACACCAGAATCGACAGCGGGTAAATGACAAACAGCGCGATGACGAACCAAAGAAATGCCGATAGAGCTAAATTTCCCCGAGACATCCCTTGCCCTCTCGAAGCGCCCAGCGTCCCAAGCTGAGCCGTTCGCAACTTGAGACGCTGAGCGGGTATAGATCGCTGCGGCTGAAATCACCTCACGCAGGAATTCTGCAGCCGAACCTGCAGGGCATCGCGGTTACGGTTTGGCAAGCAGGCCGCGGGCTTGGGATGCCGCCAGCCGTGCAGCCGCGTAATCGCCGTTCATTTCAAAGAGCGTTCGAGCCTCTTTTATCTTGGCCTCGGCCTTCGTCACGTTCACTTTTTTGGTTTTGGCCGAATTGACTTCTCCTTCGACTTCTTCAATCAGGAAAAGACTGCTTTTCAACTCGCCCCATTTCCGGTAGATTTCGTACTCATAGTAACGGTTGACGTCGTCCCAGCGCTTGGTGGCGAGCGCCAGGTCATATTGGATGAATCCGACTTTCAAGTCCCAGAAGTTATCGACGCCCAGCGCATCCTTCGCGTGCTTGGCCATGGCCAATCCTTCCTTTTCCCAGGCAGAGAATTGGATGTCCTTGCGCGCAGGGAAGTACCCCCCTTCGAGCACGGCCTTCTGTCCTTCGATGCTGAAAAGCCAATCCAAGAAGATCTTTCCGATTGCTTCGTTGGGCGCATTTTTGAGCAAAGCGACCGCCTCGGGCGCCAAGATGGTCTTGTCCGGGAGCAGGTCGCGCACAGGATAGCCGTCTTTGCGCGCCACCATTGCGTTCATTTGTGGCTGGGCAATACCGATGGGAACCTCGCCGCGGCTGACGATGTGGGTAGTATCCGTGCTGCCGGTTGAAAAACGTGCCAGTTGGGCTGCCAGCAGCCGGTTGTAGGCCCATCCTTCCTTCTCGCCAAATCCCTGCAGAATGATTTCCAAGACTTCATGCACCGTTCCGGAAGCGTATGGCAGCGTCTGCACGACGCTGCCCCGGTAAATGGGATTGAGCAGATCCTTCCAAGTCTTCGGCGGCGGGAGCCTCAGCGCTTTCAAAACCTTCTCGTTGTAAAGGTTGGTGACGATCCAGGGTGAGAAGCACGTCCAAACCTCATCCTTGACCTTCATCCCCTGCCATTCGGCAGGCACCTGGTCCCAGTCTTTAGGTTTATAGGGGACCACCCGGCCTTCCTTTTTCAAGACCTCATGCGCCGGTGCGCCGGCGCCTAAAAAAATATCGGCATCCGGCTTGTCCCCCCAGGTTCTCACCTTGTCTACGCAAACCGGCCATCCACCCGGATGCACAAACGTGATGTCCACGTCTTTATCGTAGGTCTTTTTGTAGAACTGCTTGAATCCTTTGTTGAGGCTGTCTGCCAACTCCTTGTAGATAGGACCGACCCAGCCCAACTTGTCTGCGGCTTGGACGCTTGGAGAGAATGATGAAGCAAGCAACAGTGTGAGTGAAAGGGCAATGATCATGATTTTAGCCAAGCGGATCGTTTTCATTTTGACCTCCCCTCTCTTGATGGTTTTTGCGGATGCGCTGCGGATGTTGCGGGAATCCTCGGTTCAAACCCTTGCCTGCCTGTTGAAACACCGGTGCCGTCCATAACTCGTTTGTCAGTTTAATGCGAAGACCTACCGAACTCGACCTGGCAAGTCAAACAAAAAGGCCGCGACTATAAGGAAGCAAAAGAATATGGTTGCGGCAAGATGGCAAGAAGTGGCCGGCGTCAGGGCGAAGCGGCGGCACTGTGCGGCGTTACGCTTCAAGATAAAAGCGTTTCAACCATTTCCGCAAACCCCGGGCCACCGCAATGGCCAGTCACCCACGCTGGCAAGGCTTCCACGCGCCCGACAAACTGCCTGATATTGGCTACGCCCACCGCATGCGGAAAAAACGCGAACATGGGCTGGTCGTTGGGAGAGTCGCCCACAAAGACCACCTGGGCCTTGATCGCTTCCAGGTCTTCCTTGAAGACCTCTGCAAACAGCCGCCGGGTCATGGTGAGCTTGTCGTAGGCGCCGAACCAGCCGTTGACGTGGATGGAGCTGACCTTGGCCTGGGCGCCGGCCGCCTCGAAGATTTGAACGATCCGGTCCACCGCCGCCGAGGAAAGCCGGGGCACATCCTCGCAGAAGTCGATCGCGAGGTCCGCTTCCCGAAAGGCCTGGTCGGCCGACACCGCGCAGCCCGGTACCTCGGCCAGGATTTTCGCCTTCACGTCGGCCAGCCGGCGGCGGTCTTCCGCGCGCGCATCGGCCGGCTTGAAATAGCTCCGCTGCATCTTGCGCAGCGCGTGGTCGTAGCGGTAGTAAAACGCGCCGTTTTCACCCACGACCGCCGCGACCGGCCACAGGCGCGCGATGTGGTCGCACCAGCCGGCCGGCCGGCCGGTGATGGGAATGACCCGTTTTCCGGCCGCCTCGAGCCGCTCCATGGCGGCCAGAGCCGCCGCGGGCAGCCGGCCGTCAAGGGTCAGGGTGTCGTCGATGTCCGTGAGGACGTAGCGGAGGTGCTTCTTTAGATCGGCCGGGAAGTGCTGAACGGGTGTGAGCATGCCGCCCATCTTAGCGATTGGGCGCGGAAAGCGAAAGGGTTTTTCGTTGGATTGACCTCGACCCGCAATTGCCGTCATGGCCGCATGACCGCCACCTGTTCCACGGTCAGCGTTACGGCGCCCCAGTCCTCTTCGACCTTGCCCGAGAGCAGATACGGCCGCTCGCGGTCCAGCAGGTGGCAGAAGCGGCGGTAGGTCTGCGGGAAGAAGGTGGCCTCCACGAGCCCGGTTTCGTCCTCGAAGGTGAGAAACTCCATGGGCTCGCCCTGCTTGGTTTCCACCACCTTGCCGGTGATCAGCCAGCCGGCAAAGCGCAGGCGCCGCCCCACGCAGCGCGGGAGATCGACCGCCTTTACCGCACCGGCCCGCCGCACGGCGTCGGCGTAAAGCACGATCGGGTGCCGCTCGCAGAGGAAGCCGAGGACGGCGAACTCCCGGCGCAGGCGTTCGCGGGCGTCGTCCGCGGGCAGACGCGGAGGACGCGCCTCGGCCGGCGGCGTTTCAAACAAGGACCGGCTGCGGGGAGCACTTGCGCCGCCTGAAAGCACCGCCAGCCGGCGCGTTGCGTCCCACAGGAGTTCGGCGCGGCTATGCCCGGGGCCGAGGCCGTCGAGCGCCCCACAGTGAACGAGTGCCCGCACTTCGCCGGCATCCGGCCGCACCTGTTCCAGGAAGCCCCTCAGACCGGTGTAGGCCCGGTCCCGGCGGCCGGCGACGATCCGTTCGCCGGTCCGCGCCGATAGGCCCCTGACGGCGAGCAGGCCCACCCGAAGGGCCGCCTTCTGACCCGTCCAGCGCAGGTCGCTCGCGTTCACATCCGGCGGCCGTATCGCGAGGCCCAGGCGCCGGGCTTCGGAGACATAGGCGAAAGCGCTGTAGAAACCGCCCTGGTTGCTGATGACGGCCGCCATGAACTCGGCCGGGTGGTGGGTTTTCAGATAAGCCGCCTGGAAGGAAACCCGCGCATAGGAGGCGCTGTGGGGCTTGCAGAAGGAATACCCGTCGAAGCTCATCATCATGTCCCAGATTGTCGTGATCTGCTCCTCGGAAACCCCCTGCGCCCGGGCGCCCTCGCGGAAGCGCCGGGCATAGTCCCGCAGCTGCAGCTCCCGGTCCTTCTTGGAGAGGATCTTGCGCAGGCCGTCGGCCTCGGCGTGCGAAAAACCGGCGAGCGCCACGGCCGCCCGCGACACGTCCTCCTGGTAGACCATGATGCCGAAGGTCTCCTCCAGCACGTCGGCCAGCAGGGGGTGGACGGGCTCCCACGGACCGCCGTGCAGCCGGCGGATGTACTCGCGGATGTAGTCGTTGGCGGCCGGCCGGATGATGCTGCTGTGGATGACGAGGTGCTCGAAGTCGCCCACCCGGGACTTCTGCTGCAGCAGGCGCATGGCCGGGCTTTCGATGTAGAAGCAGCCCATGGTCCGGCCCTGGGCCACGGCCTGCTGGGTGCTGAAATCGTCCTCGGGCTCCCAGCGCGCTTCGTCCAACTCGGTTCCGTTCGCCCGCAGGTTGGCCAAGGCGTCGCGGATGACTCCCAGGCTGCGGTTGCCCAGGAGATCGATCTTCACCAGTCCGGCCTCCTCGGCCGCGTCCTTTTCCCACTGGATGATCGGCACCCCCTTGGGAGCGCGCTCGATGGGTACGTACTCGTCAATCGGCCGGGGCGTAATGACGACCCCGCCGGGATGCACCGATAGGTGGCGCGGGGTGCCGATGATGCGCCGGGCGTAGTCGAGGATCTCGGGCCAGGGCGGCGGGAATTCCAGGGTTCGAGTCTCCGGCCGGCGTTTCAGCTCGGTCAGAAAGTCGGCCTGCGTTTCCTCGGCGCGCCAGTACCCGGGCAGGCGCCGGGACACCCGGCCGATCTCGGACTCGGTCAGGCCGTAGACCTTGGCCACCTCGCGCACGGCCAAGCGCGGCTGGAAGAGAACGTGGTTGGCCACCATGGCAACGTGGCCGCAGTGGCGCGAGAGCACGGCGTCCAGAACCCCGTCGCGCTCGTCCCAGGCGAAGTCGACGTCGATATCGGGCGGATCCGTGCGGCCCGGGTTCAGAAAGCGCTCGAAGTAGAGGTTGTGTTTGAGCGGGCAGACGTTGGTGATGCCGAGGCAGTAGGCTACCAGCGAGGCCGCCCCGGAGCCGCGGCCGCAAGTGCGCGGACTCAGGGCGACGATGTCGCGCACGATGAGAAAATAGGCGGCGAAGCCCATCGGCGCGATGAGGCCGAGCTCGTGCTCGAGACGTTCGACCACGGCCTCGGAAAGCTCCGCGCCGTAGCGCCGGCGGGCGCCGGCGTAAGCATCCGCACGCAGCCGCTGGACGGCGGATCGGGTGTCATGTCCCGCCAGCGGCGGCAGCACCGTGCCGAAGCGCGGGCCGGTGAAGGTGAGACGCTCGGCGACCGCCGCAGTTGTCGACCAGGCTTCCGGGCAGGCCATGAACCGCCGCTCGTATTCCGCCGGAGGAGCCAGCCAGGCATCCGCCGGCACATGGTCCTCCGCTTCGAGCCGCGAAAGACAGGTGTTGCGGGCGATGGCGCGCAGGATCCGGTGCACGGCGACGTCCTCCGGGCGCAGGAAAAAACTGCCGGGAGCGGCGACCGCCGCCACTCCCAACCGGCGGGCCGCGGTCCGCAGCGGGTGGGTGGCCGGAAGCGGCCGACGCGGCATGGCGGCTGCCACCGTGGCCCCGGCGGCATGCCAGGCTTCGAGCAGGTCGGGGGATGCGGTCAAAACCGTCAGACCGCTGGCGTGGGCGGTCAGCTCCGCCTGCAGGTCGAATTTCATCGGTTCCAGGTGGCGGCGGGTGAGCAGGCGGCAGAGGTTGCGGTAGCCCGCGTCGGTTTCCACCAGGCATACGGCGCGGCGGCGCCGGTCCGGGTCGGTGAGTTCCGCACCCACGATCGGGATGATGCCTTCGCGCCGGCAGGCGGATAGAAACGGCCACAGCCCGTAGAGATTATCGGTGTCGGTCAGCGCCAGGCGGTCATAGCCCAGCTGCCGCGCGGCACGGCAGATCTGCCGGGGTGAAGCCGTGCCCCACATGAGGGAGTAATGGGAGCGGACGATAAGGGGAATCATGGGGCGATACTCGATGCTGGATGTTCGATGCTCGATAAAGGACGGGGAAGAAGCGTCCGGGTTTGACCATCGAAGCCGGGAGCAGCTCCCACGAGGTTATGCTTTCTTTTATCCAGTATCGAGCATCGTTTCGGCCTTGGGCCGAACCGCTGCGCTGGCGGCACACGTCGTTCTGCCGATCGTGACCGCATCCCGGCCGAAGCGGTGGCGGACGGCGTCGACGGCGCCGATGAGCCGGTCGCGCTTTTGCGTGTGGCGTCGCTCCTCACCGAACAGGGCGAGCTGGGCCGGCGGGAATACCAGCCGGTCGCAGACCAGACGCAGGTGCCGGACCCGCACCCGCCGGGTCCAGGCCCGCAACAGGGCTTGGCGGGCGGGGTCGAACAACGTCCAGTCGTTGGCGGTCGCGGGCCGGACCGCGGCCTGGCGGACGCAGCGTCCGCCGTCGGAGTAGTCCAGGGTGACGGCCACCCGCTGCGCCGCCCGCCGCCGCCGCCGCAGCTCGTGGCCGGCGTGCTCCACCAGTCGGTAGAGGACGGCGAGCAAAGCGCCGGCATCGTTGGTATCGGTCGCGAACACGTGGCCGGCCGCGACGGCCGCGGGCTTCTCGCCGACCGCCCGCACGGGCGAGGGGTCGATGCCGCGCACCGCCTCGTAGAGAAACATCGCCCGGCTTCCGAACGGCACCCGCAGGTCCTCCAGGTCCAGGGCGGCGACTTCCTGCGCCCGCGTCAGATTGAACTCGCGCAGACGGATGAGGTCGTCGCCTTCGATGCCCGGAATCAGCCCCAGGCCGAGGGGGGCGAGAAACGCCTGCTCCTCGCCCGCCGTGACGATGCACTCGCCCTCGGGCTTGACCAGTCGGGTGGCCACCTTGGCGACGAGCTTGTTGGGGGCCACCGACCAGACGGGTGCCAGACCGAGGCTCGCGCGGATCTCCCGGTACAGGCGCACGGCCAGATCCACCGGCCGGCCGAACAGGCGGCCGGTGCCGGTCGCGTCGATGAAGAGATGGCCGTCGTCGTCGCCGGCCTCGATGCGCGGCGAGTAAGGCAGTGCGCGCTGCAGCAGGGCGTGCATGGCCTGCGCGTAGCGCTCGGGGCGCGGCGGCAGCACGCAGGCGTCCCGGCACAGGCGCGCCGCCCGGGCGAGCGCCATGCCCTTGCGGATGCCCGCCCGGTAGGCCTCTTCGCTCATGTCGTAGACGGCCGCCCGCCCGGCGCCCGGCGGGGCAACGACCACCGGCCGCCCGGCGAGCCGCCGGTCGATCGCCCGCTCCACCGCCACCGCGAAGTCGGCCACGTTCAGATGGATGACGCTGCGGTCCATAATTACGAAGCCGCGTCGAGCAGCCGGATCAGCTGCGCGGCATTGCGTGGCGCCTGGCCACGGACATGGTTGTTGAAGAAGATCGCCCCCTGCGCGGTCCGGGCAGCCATGCGGGGGATGGCGCCGTTCGTCCATTCGCGCAGCTCCTCATCACGGTAATCGTAGTCGAACTGTTTCTGCAAATTGCCCGAGCGCCAGCCCCGGGCGTTGCGGCCGTGGAAGCGGATATAGAAAAGCTCCGGATTGGTGACCACGTCGAGCCGCGGAAAGAGGCCCGGCAGCACCGGCGTGTCCACCGCCACGAGAGCGGCGCGGCGACGCTCGAGCTCGGCGAACACCCGGTCGGCCGCCCATGAGGTATGGCGGAACTCCACCGCCAGCGGCAGCCCTTGGAGTTCGTCCAGAAGCTCGGCGAGATAGCGGCGGTGAGCCGGGGCGCGGGTGAACCCCGGCGGAAACTGCAGCAGCAGCGCGGTGAGCTGGCCGGACTGCACCAGCGGAGCGATCCCTTCGCGGTAAAGCGTGGCCTGGCCGCGCCAGCGGTCGGGATCGACCTCGTGCGTGAGGGTGCGGGTCAGCTTGGCCGTAAAGCGGAAGCGGGCCGGCGCCAGGTGGAGCATGCGCTCGACGGCGGCCGCTTTCGGCATCTGGTACCAGGTATAGTTGAGCTCGGTAATGCCGAAGTGCCGGGCGTAGAGCGCCAGCATCTCGCTCGCCTTGGTGCCCGGCGGATAGAACCCGGCCTCCACCCACTCGGCGTACGAGTAGCCGCTGGTGCCCACGCGAAGGGAACCGGCAGGAAGCCGAACATTGGCGCCCATGAAGATCCCTCGAGCTCCTTTACCAGGGTGTTGAGAAACAAGTATCAGGCCGTCAGCCGAGGCGCACGGCGTTTTGGAGAGCGCAGCCTATTCGCAGATAGGTGAGCATTTCCAAAAGCCGTGCAACGAAGGATCACGGCCTGAGACGCCGTTTTTCAGCAGCCTGTTACAGAGGTGCGCGCAGCAGCCCGATCACCTTCCCCTGGATCAGGACCTCGCCGAGGCCGTAGCGCAAGGGGGCATAGGCCGGGTTTTCCGGCCGCAGCTCGATATGGCCGGCGCGCAGGAAAAAACGCTTTACCGTGGCCTCCTCGCCGCCCAGGAGGGCCACGACGATTTCGCCGTTGCGGGCATACTGGCGCGGCTCGCAGATGACCAGATCTGCGTCCAGGATCCCCGCCCCCCGCATGGAGTCGCCCTTCACGCGCAGAGCGAACAGGTTCTCGCCGCGGAAGACCTCGGCATCCACCGTGACCGAGCCGTCCCATTGGCCTTGAGCGTACATCGGCAGACCCGCCGTGATGCGGCCGACGATCGGCACGTCGCGGGCGCGCTGCAGCGCCGCCTTCTCACGGGCGCGGTTGAGCAGGTACACCGTCCGGCCGTAGCGGCCCTCGCGCTTCACCAGCCCCTTGGATTCCAGCATGCGCAGGGTCCGGGCCACGGCGGCATGGCTCACCTGGATGTCGGCGGCGGCTTCACGCAGGCTGGGAGCCCGGCCGTCGGTTGCGATTTTATGCCGCAGGTAGTCCAGCAGGCGCTGCTGCGTAGGGGTCAGTCGGTCCGGCATGGGTTCACCTCCTGTCGGCTTTTCCAATGCCGGAATAATAACAAACTTAATGTAAATGTCAATGTAAACTTTTATGTAAACTAAAATCGTCCGCCGCCCGGCGGACGATTTGAAACCAGCGCGCCATCGCCCCGGCAGGCAAGCACCCTATGGGTCGCGATGGATCCGCCGGCGGGCGCCCCGGATTTCGGTGAAATTTTTGTGGGTATCCAAATCGATGGGAATATGCTACGCTTTTTCGCAGATGACCTGCGCTTGAGCCGTGGCGCTATAAGGGCGCTTCCCTTCCCCCTGTAGCCTGCGTTTCAAGAGGCAGGTCGCGCGTTTTTGCCTGGGCATAGTGTCAAGCGATCCAACGTATCCCCAGTCGAGCTGCGCTTGGATCGACCCATGCCTCGGCTCGGACTTCATCCATATGACCGGTTCGGGTTCAACTACGGTTATGACGCCGCCGAATGCCGATATGCACCCATCGCCCTCCTGGCGCAAGACGCTTTACATCATGGTGTTCTGCCAGGTGATCACCTCCATCGGGTTTTCAAGCATTTTTCCCTTTCTGCCCCTTTATGTGAAATCCTTGGGGTCTGTGACCTCGCTCGGCACAGAGATGCTCTCCGGCCTTGTGTTTTCAAGCCAGGCGCTGACCATGATGATCGCCTCGCCGATCTGGGGGGCGGTGGCGGACCGCTGGGGGCGCAAGCTCATGGTGGAACGGGCCATGTTCGGCGGGGCGCTGATTCTGGGGCTGATGGCCTTCGTGCGTTCTGCGGAGGAGCTGGTGCTCCTGCGCGCCATCCAGGGGATGATCACCGGCACGATCGGCGCCGCCAACGCGTTGGTGGCCTCGATCGTACCGCGCGAGCGGTGCGGTTTTGCGATGGGGCTGCTGCAGGTCGGATTAGGCGCCGGCGTCGGCCTCGGCCCCATCATCGGCGGCGCGGTGGCCGACGCCTACGGGTACCGCGCAGCGTTTTATGTCACCGGGGCCCTGCTCGCGACCGCCGGGGTCATCGTCGCCATTGGCGTCAAGGAGCATTTTGTCCCCCCCGCCAGGACCGGCGGCCGCAAGCCGGGATTCTGGAGGGAATGGCGCCATATCCTCTCGGCTCCCGGGGTCGTAGGGACCTACGCGTTGCGCTTTTTGGACTCCCTGTCCCGCATGGCGTTCATTCCGATTCTGCCGTTGTTTGCGCTGGAACTCATGGACGAGGCGTCCCGGGTGAACAGCTTCACCGGCTTGGTGATCGGGTCGGCGGCTGCATCGGCGGCGGTTTTTTCGGTATTCTTCGGGCGCCTGGGGGACCACGCCGGAGGGCGTGGCCACCGGCCGATCGTCATCATCTGCGCGTTGGGCGGTTTTTTTTCCTTTTTCCTGCAGGCCTGGGTGGGCAGCGGCTGGCAGTTTCTGGCGCTGCAGCTTTTGGCGGGCATCGCCCACGGCGGCATCGTCACGGGTGTCACCGCTCTATTGGCTAGATATACGCCATGCGGTGAGGAGGGCGCGGTCTACGGGCTGGACAATTCCATCAACTCCGGCGCGCGGGCGCTGGCGCCCATGATCGGAGTCTCCATCGCTGCGTGGCTGAGCTTCCGTGCGGTGTTCGGCACCATTTCCTTGCTTTATCTCACCGCCGCCGCGCTGGCCCTCTGGCGCCTTCCGCGGGCCGCGAACTGCCACGCTCCCGGCCGCGAAGCCCAGTACTGAAACCCCTCAGTTGCGGCAAGCCGAAATAAGTAAGACCTAAATTGAGCGGTTTTATTACCTGACAGCGGACCTTCCCATAACAAGCAATGTAAGAATCGCTCAAACTAGGTAACAATCGCCTATCTTGGGCCTTGCATCCCTCAGCAAAGACTGAAGGCAATCCTTGACCGAATTGCTGGTTTGTTGTAGCTTTGTACTGACAATGTGTTAACACATCGTGGAAGGTTCGATCAATGATCAAGACCCTGACCAAACACGGAAACAGCCTGGCGCTGGTGATCGAAAAGCCGGTTCTGGAGCTGATCGGCGCGGATGCCGACACTCGGTTCGACATTTCCACCGACGGGCAGGTACTGATCCTTGCCCCCGTCAAGGATCCTGGCCGGATGTCGGATTTCAGGGCCGCTCTTGACAAGGTGAACGCAAGGTACCCCAAGGCCCTGAAAAAGCTGGCGGAATAGCTTGTGGGCCCAACCTTCCTCAGCCTGGCTGAAGTGTTGGAGATCCACAAGGATCAGGTGGCTCGCTATGGAGGAGCTCGCGGCATTCGGGATATCGAGTTGCTCAAGTCGGCCATAGGAATGCCCTCGGCGACCTACGGCGGGCAGTCCCTGCAAACGGATATTTACGAAATGGCGGCGACCTATCTGTTCCATCTGGTGAAGAACCATCCGTTCGTCGATGGCAACAAGCGTGTCGGTGCAGTGGCGGCGCTCGTCTTTCTCGCCTTGAATGGATTTGACGTCGAAGCTTCCGAAGATGATTTCGCCGAGATGGTGGTGGCCGTTGCCCGGGGCGAACTCGACAAGGCCGACGTGGCAGTATTCATTCGGCGATTCATACGCCCTGCCTGACCGTATCTAAACCCTACTGTTTCAACCGTGAACCTGAGTAGTGAGGAGGCATCATGGCGCAAGATCCTGGAATCGGCTACCGGGTGCAGGCGACTATTACGGGTGTCAAGGGCGAATGCGGCGCGGGGCACCGGGTGGGCGAGACGTTTGAAATCAGCTGCTACGATCCCGGCGGCCTGTGCGGCTGGTTCTACCATGACATCTTTCCCGGCCTTAGCACGTTCCAATTCGGGGGGAATTACCCCTGGTGGGAGGGAGACGCGATCGAGCTCAGGTGCCCGGACCCGCACAATCAGGTGACCATGTGGCTGAAACGGTTACCGCGGGGGTAGCCGGGAGTTTTTGCTAGAAAACCGAACCGGTATGACATAATATTATACCGGAGGTGATCCTTATGGCGGCATCAAAAATCGCGATTACCATTCTTGACAAGAGTCGGTTGGCCCGGGAATGCGCCAAACTGGATCGGGCCTTTGAGCAAAAAATAGCTGAAGAGGGACTTGCGTCGGGGTTGGAAGAATGGCCGCAATATTGAGGGGCGATATTTGCTGGGCGGATCTGAACCCAGTCATCGGAAGCAAACAGGGCGGACTGCGCCCTGTTCTTGTTTGAGCCACAACGTATTCAATGAGCGGTCTGGCACCGTTATTGCTGTGGCC
>CAZNAX010000042.1:0-1151 GCA_964570965.1 uncultured Desulfatibacillum sp. | reverse complement strand
CCGCAGGTGAGCTTTTTGTTCAATGAAAGCCTTGGCTGCGAGATAATTGAAAGCCGCCTTCCAATTCAGTCCTTATCTTTGCCCAGCATTTCCTCTGACTCCATCCACATCACGTTGATGATCCCGAAGGCGCAGGCGAGCAGCACACCGAGGATCCAGGTGAAGTACCACATAGAGTCTCCTGTATTTCTAATGGTTTCTTATTAAAACGGATTGTAGCCCGGCGCCTTGTACAACATGTGCTGATTGTTCAGAATATCGGGCTTGTAAACTTTTTCCGTCCAGTCGTCGGGGTGGATCTCTTCGATGGCCACCGAGACCGACTTCTCCGCACACGCTGCAATCTCCACGACGTCGCGGGCGATTTCATCCGCTAAATGCTTTTTCTGCTCCTCGGTTCGTCCGGGATAAAGCTTTACGATCACATGCGGCATCCCCTCACCCTCCTCCACGCGCAGCCAGCCTTAAAAATCCCCCCGTCCCCTTTTCCAAAGGGGGCGAAGGGGAATTTGGTTCCCACATGGCACATTGGTCCGGCGTGTCATCACTTGGTTTCAATCTAATAGGCCGAGTGCGTTTCCTCCTGGATCCGTTTCACGGTGACCTTGCCGCGCAGCACGCGGTAGACCCAGCTCGTGTAGAGCAGCACCGCCGGTAGGAACAGCACCACGGCAACGAACATCAGGTTCAGCGTGCGGTGGCTCGAGACGGCGTCGTAGGCGGTCAGGCTCGCGTTGGGAAAGGTGCTCGACGGCATGACGAACGGGAACATGGCGAAGCCCGCCGTCAGGATCGTGCCGGCCAGGGCCGCCGCGCTGAAGACGAAGGCGACGCCGCCGCGGCCGGCGGTCGAAAGCAGCAGGGCCAGCACTCCCCCGCCCACCGCCAGCACCGGCGCCAGCCACATCCAGGGCTGGGCGGCATAGTTGGCCATCCACGCGCCGGCGGCTTTCTCAACGGTCTTGGCGAGGGGACTGAATGCCGTGCCCGGATCGGGGAAAGCCACCATGCGGTAGCCGGCGATCCCGTAAGTCTGCCAGATCCCGGTCAACACAAAGGCTGCGATAAAGACGATGCCAAAGATGCGTGCCGCGGCGCGGGCCCGCGCGGCGATCTCGCCCTCGGTGCGCATCTGCAGGTAGACCGCCCCG
>CAZNAX010000041.1:0-21841 GCA_964570965.1 uncultured Desulfatibacillum sp. | reverse complement strand
CCATCGTGAAAGAGCTTAAGGCCCTCAGCAAACCGACCAAGGATCAGCGCGAAATAGCGCAGGTAGGTACAATCTCGGCCAACAACGACGAAACCATTGGCAACATCATTGCCGAGGCCATGAACAAAGTGGGCAAAGAGGGTGTGATCACCGTTGAAGAAGCCAAGAGCATGGAGACCACCCTCGAGGTGGTGGAAGGCATGCAGTTTGACCGCGGCTACCTATCCCCCTACTTTGTCACCGACCCCGAAAAGATGGTCTGCTCCCTGGACAATCCCTACATCCTGATCAACGAAAAAAAACTGAGCAGCATGAAAGACCTTCTTCCGATTCTTGAGAAGGTCGCCAAGATGGGCAAGCCTTTGCTGATGATTGCCGAGGATGTGGAGGGCGAGGCACTGGCCACTCTGGTCGTCAACAAACTGCGCGGGACCCTTCAGGTGGTAGCCGTCAAAGCGCCCGGTTTCGGTGATCGCCGCAAGGCCATGTTGGAAGACATCGCCATCTTGACCGGCGGGCAGGTGATTTCCGAGGATTTGGGCCTCAAGCTGGAAAATATCGCCGTGCAGGATCTCGGACGCGCCAAGCGCATTACGGTCGACAAAGACAATACGACCATCGTCGACGGCGCTGGTTCGCGCCAGTCGCTCGAGGGGCGGGTAAAACAGATTCGCGCCCAGATCGATGAAACCACATCGGATTACGACCGCGAAAAACTCCAGGAGCGCCTGGCGAAGCTGATCGGCGGTGTTGCCGTCATCAATGTCGGTGCCGCCACCGAGACCGAAATGAAGGAAAAAAAGGCCCGTGTGGAAGACGCTCTCAATGCCACCCGTGCTGCAGTTGAAGAGGGGATCGTGCCTGGTGGCGGCGTCGCACTGGTGCGTTGCCTGGAAGGGCTGGATAAGTTGAAGGTCAAGGGCGAACAAAAGCTGGGGGTCAAGGTCGTGGCCCGCGCCATTGAGGAGCCGCTGCGTCAAATTGCCAACAATGCGGGCTTCGAGGGCTCCGTAGTGATCGAAAAAGTCAAATCGAACAAAGGGTCATTCGGTTTCAATGCCGAAAAGAATGAATACGAGGACCTCATGGAAGCCGGCGTCATCGATCCGACTAAGGTCGTGCGCCTGGCGCTGCAAAACGCCGCCTCGGTCGCCAGCCTCATGCTGACCACCGAGGCCATGGTGGCGGAGCGGCCCGAAGAAAAGGCCGACCACCCCATGCCCGGAGGCGGAGGAATGGGTGGCGGCATGGGTGGCATGGGCGGCATGGGCGGCATGGGCGGCATGATGTAGTACCATCGCAATCCTGATACCCGCACCAATCGAGGAGCCCTTGTGGCCGGTCAAGCCGCAAGGGCTCCTCGCGTCTGTCATAGCGGTTATTCCGCAGCCTATCTATCTAATAATATTTTTAAAAAAGTAGTTAGCCGCCAATCGTTTCAAATAAAGCTCAAGAAATATTGCGCCGTGACGATATAGACCATCGGATCCCCTTATTACATCAAATTATTTTTATAGGATGAAGGCCTAAAGTTTCAAACCAACCATTTATGCGAGTGGGAGTCATCCATGAACCCGAAATTCATGATTAAAAGCCTGATGTTGACGCTAATTTTCCTTGGAACCCTATCTGGCGCAGGCAGCGTCACTCATGCCGCCGAAGCCACAGGGCCTGGGGTTCGTCCGACTGCCATGGAAACCGAAAACGGTTACTACTATACGGTTCAGAAAGGCGACACCCTCTGGGATCTTTCCAGGCGTTTCTCGGAAACCCCCTGGGTCTGGCCGGAGCTGTGGGAAGAAAACAGCGAGACCATCGCCAATCCCCATTTGATTTTTCCCGGCCAGAAGATCCGATTGGCACGCATGGCAGGCGGCCGCCCGGCGGGAACTGCCGCGGAACCACCGGTGGCCGGCATTCATTACTATTTATCAACCAGCGACCAGTACGGCTTCATCCGCAAGGTGCCGGTAACACCCGAAGGAGTCATCTTCAAATTACAGGACACCGGAAAGCAGATGATCAGCGAGGGGGATATCGTCTACATCCGTCCGGACGGCCACGGCGCGCTGAGCCAGGGTCAGCGATTGACGATCTACCGCACGTTCAAGCCGCTCACCGACCCGAAGACCCAGGAATTGATCGGCACCCAGCATCTGCTGTGCGGGGTTCTGGAGATCGTTCAGAGAGAGCCGCAATATGCCGTCGCCAATGTGCTTGAATCCTACCGCCCCATCAAAACCGGAGATCTCTTGATGCCCTATCAGAGACGTTCGCCGCGCATCGACATCCAAAACAGCCAGCCGGGAATCGACGGAAAGTTGATTATGGCGGAAGAACATTTGAGCATTTTCGCCGAATCCCATGTCGCCTTCATCAACCAGGGCAAACGCCACGGCATCCGCCCCGGCCAGATCTACAGCATCTATCGTGCAGATGAGCACAGTTTCGATAGCGCTTTGCCCCCTCACGCGACCATTACCATTCCAATCGATTTTGGCGAGTTGTTGGTCCTGCATACGGAGGAGGGTACCTCAACGGTGCTGATTACCGATGCGAAAAAGGAGTCTCACGCGGGAACACGGATTAGAACGCCTCTGGCCCTGCGTTGAATTGAGCTAACATCCGAGAATCGGTCTGCTCTAAAAGGGTGCGATTGATCCCAGCGCACCCTTTTTCATTTTCCCTGCAGGTATTGAACCGCCTTGGAAAGCAAGCGGACGCCGACGGTCGGCCCGTTTTCAATTGTTCTGCCTTCACGCCTGGCGCGTTCGCGGTCGCGCAGCCAATCGGGGTGGTTGGTCCAGTCATGGTAGGCTTCCGGGTGAGGCATCAAGCCGAAAATTCGGCCGCTTGAGTCGCATATGCCGGCAATGTCGTCCACGGAACCGTTTGGGTTGTGGGGGAAGCGTCCGGCGGCAGGACTGCCGTCCGGAAGCGCATATCGCAGGACGATCTGGTGATCGTTCTGCAACCGACGGATCACGGCGTCATCGGCGTAGAGCCGACCTTCGCCGTGGCGAACAGGGAAATCGGCTGAATGAATCCCTTGGGTGAAGACGCAGGGCGATTTTGCATCGACGCGCAGATGGACCCACTGGTTGCGGAAGTTACCGCATTCATTATGGATCAAGGCCACGGACCGGGTTTGATAATCCCCATCGAAGCCCGGCAGGAGACCCAGATTCACCAAGGCTTGGAACCCATTGCAGATGCCCAGGACGAGGCGGCCTCGTTCAATGAATTCCAGGATCCGTTCGCCTAAACGGGTCTTCAAGCGCACCGCCTGAATGACCCCTGCGCCGTGATCATCCCCCCATCCAAAGCCTCCGATAAAAACCAAAATTTGATGATCCTCCAGCCGGACCGACCCGTCGATCAGCGAATTGATGTGGACGCAGTGAGAAGAAGCACCAGCCCGTTCAAAAGCATGGGACGTCTCGTAGTCGCAATTGAGGCCGAATCCGGTTAGAATGAGCGCGTTGACCTTGGCCATTTAGTTTACCTCTTTAATTAACTAATGCCATACATAAATTTGATTTATATAGAGACAAGACTACTTATCGCCGTCTCAAATCAGATCGCCGAAAGGCATTTTCCAGGCTGCCCTCAGGTCAGAAACCGATACGGACATCAAAGCCTCTGCGTGCAAGCCGTCGACTTTCACTATCGGCTCGGCTGTAACGGTTCCGACACAGGCACAGGGATGGGCATGAAATCCGGCTTCGAATTCGACTCGGTGACGCGGGTCGACGGTGACAATGAAGCGCCCCGCGGATTCGGAAAACAAGATGGTGTCGTCACGCTTGACCCCGTCAGCCGGTATCTTGCGAAGATCCACGCTCAGGCCGAGCCCGCCGCCCATGGCGACCATGGCCAGATGGACCCCCAGACCGCCCCGGTAGACACCATGAACGGACGCCACCAGGCCCTTTGTGACGGCCTGACTCATCACCCGATACAGCGATGCAAACTCGTCGCTGCGCACCCGGGGCACGTTCAACCCCACATAACCCAGGTGATCGTAGTATTCGGAGCCGCCCAGCTCGTTGCGGGTCAGGCCGAGGACGTAGACCAAATCGTCGGCCATCTTGCTGTCCATGCTGACGCAACGGCTTATGTCTGGAACGACGGAAATCGTTGCAAACTGCAGCGTCTCCAAGGCCGACACTTTGTGGGTTTCTCCATAACGCCCCGTCAGATGCCCGTCCACGTACATGCTGTCTTTGCCCGACAGCAGGGGGATGCCGTAAACGCGGCAGATATCCCGCAGCGCCCAGCAGGCACGCACCAACTGAGCGGCCTTGAACTTGCCGTCCGGGTTGGTTTCAGCATCAAACTGGATGTTGGGCCAGCAAAAGTTATCCACTCCGCCGATGTGGCTCCAATCGCCTCCTACAGATAAGACGCGGCGCACGGCCTCGTCGATGCTGCAAGCCGCCATATGGTAAGCGTCGATGGCGGAATAGGCCGGCAGCAGCGCTTGGGCAAAGGCCAAGCCGCGCTTCGACCCCAGCAGCGGTGTCAAGACCGCAGCGTCGCTGTTGACGTCCCGCTCGACGCCGATGAGCGGTTTGACGACACTCGCCCCCTGGACTTCATGGTCGTACTGCCGAGTGATCCACTCCGTCGAGCATATGTTGGGGCGCTTCATAACATCCAGCAGCAGGTCTCTGAATTTCGTGGGGCATTTGACCACCGGTTCAAACAACCCGCGCTGCTGCGGTCTAATCCATTCGGCATCGAACTCCCACTGGGGGAAGCCGGATTTTAAAAAGTCCATGTCCACGTAGGCGCAGGTCTTGCCATCGTAGGTGAGGTGCAGCTTTCCGGAATCAGTGTAGCGCCCGATCACTGTGCTTTCCACCGCGTGTTTGCGGGACAGAGAAAGAAATGCCTCGGCATCCTCCGGCCGGATGGCGACCGTCATGCGCTCTTGGGACTCGGAGACCCATATCTCCCATTGATCGAGCCCCTCATATTTGAGGGGCACCTGGTCGAGGGCGACCTCGGCTCCGTTCGAGAAGCGTGCGGATTCTCCTACCGAAGAGGATAGACCTCCGCCGCCGTTATCCGTGATGAACCGAATCAAGTCCGCATCGCGGGCCGCGAGCAAAAAATCATGCATCTTCTTCTGGGTATAGGGATCGCCGATCTGGACGTGACCAGCCGGGGTATTTTCGGAAAAAACCTCGGAGGAGGCCGTTACGCCGTGGATGCCGTCCTTGCCGACCCGCCCTCCACACATCAGAAGCAGATCTCCCGGGGAGGTCTGCTTCTGTTCGGCCGGCTGGCCGCCGACGCGAGCCGGCATCACGCCGACCGCCGTCACAAAGACCAGACACTTGCCCATGTATCCGGGATGGAAGACCACCTGGCCATACGTCGTGGGGATGCCGCTTTTGTTGCCGCCGTCCCGGACGCCTTCGATGACGCCGTCCAGAAGCCGGCGCGGGTGAAGCCGCGGCGTCAACGGGCCGGCGTAGTCCCGAGGACCGACGCAAAAGCCGTAGCTGCCCATGACGAGCTTGGAGCCTTTGCCGGTGCCCAAGGGGTCGCGGTAGACGCCGACAATGCCGGTGATGGCCCCGCCATAAGCTTCCATGTTGGACGGCGAATTGTGAGTCTCCCCGGTGATGACATAGTAGTTCCCATCGTCCAGACGTCCCACGCCCGCATTGTCCCACAGAACCGAAACCACCCAGGGGTGCTTCGCCGCCAGCTCCAGAGTCGGGGCCTCAATGCAGGTCTTGAAAAGGTTGTCCACGAGCTCGTTTCGGTCGTCGCCCGCTTCTCTGTAACGAAACAGCCCCCGAAAGGTGTTGTGGTTACAGTGATCGCTGCGCGTCTGGGAGATGTATTCGATTTCGACATCGGTGGGGTCGGACAGCCCCACCGCCGCGCGTGCGGCGCGCACCCGCGGGTCGGAAAAGTACGCGCGGATGACGGGAATATCCTTGGGGTTCAACGCCAAATGGCGCTCATCGCTGATACGCTTCAGGGTGGCGTCACTGTCGATCGAGATGAGCGTTACGGTCGGAGAATGATTCAGGCGCACTTTGGGGACGATGACACCGATACCTTCGGCCGGATCCCATTCCTGCCTCGACCAGATACGCCATTGCTGAATGATGTCATTGGCCAGTAATTCTCGAGCGATCTTTTCGACGTCTTGTCGAGTCAAACTCCGGCCGCTCAGGCAATAGCGTTTAGAGGTGTACACGGCCTCCCCCGCCGCTAAGCGGATGCCGAGCAGGTCTTCGATGGCTTCAACCGCCGTGGCTCCCGGGTTGTCTCGCACTCCCGGCCGAAAACCGACCCAGACGATCCAGTCCCCCTCCACGAACAACGGATGGAAGGAGGAGACTTGCGTCACCGGATTGGTAAAAATGTTTTTGCGGATGGTTTCCAGTTGGGCCGGTGAAAGATCCACGTCCATCGTCAACACGCTCACGGCACGGACTCGATCGATCTCGATGCCGAAATACGCCCGGGTTTTCTTACGCAGACCTTCACCTTCAGCGTCGACCAACTGATCTTGGAGTGCGATTTCCAATCGGGAAGGCATGGCGACCATCTCAAATATTGGGTTCGATGCGATCAGGAGCTAAAAAACAGCCGAATGATGTCGTTGTAAAACACCAGGATCATCAGCATGATCAGGATGACCATGCCGACCTGCTGGGCGATCTCGCGAACTTTTAGATTCACGGGCCGGCCCTTGACGGCCTCGATCAGGAAAAACAGCAGATGACCGCCATCCAGCACCGGAATCGGCAGGAGATTGATGACTGCTAAGTTGACGCTGATAACCGCAATAAACTGGAACAGGCTACTGACGCCTGCCTTCGCCTGGTCCCCGGCCATTTGAGCAATCATGATAGGCCCGCCGACGGTGTCGATCGAAATATCGCCGGTGAACAATTTGACCACAATGACCACCATCAGCTCCACGATGGAATACGTCTGCCGGAAGCTTTCGGAAACAGCCTCCAAAAAGGAAAGCCTCTTGGAGTAGGTTTCGCCGGCCGTCCCGATGCCGATGACGTAGCGGCGGATGTCCTCTCCCAACAGATTCTTAGTGGTGATCAACTCGGGGGTGACCGGCAGCACGAAGGCTCCCTCCGGCCGCATTACAGCGATTTCCAGCGGCTGCCCGTTGCTGCGGCCGATCCGATCCGCCATTTCCTCCCAAGTCTCAACCGGCACTGCGTTAATGGCGGTAATGAGGTCTCCATTTTTGAACCCGGCCAGAAAAGCGGGGGACCCTTCTTTCACTGAGCCGACCGCGGGCTTGAGGATCAGGATACCGGTGGTCCAGGAGATGACGAAAAAAATCAGCACGGCCAGAAGCACGTTGAAAAACGGCCCGGCAAAGACGATTAGAAAACGCTTCAAAACGTTTTTATGGGTGAAAGAGACGGGAATGAGCTTCGGATCCATCTCTTCGTCCGGTTCCTCGCCCACCATCTTCACGTAACCGCCCAAGGGCACGAGAGAGAGGCGGTAATCGGTGATGCC
Organism: uncultured Desulfatibacillum sp.; assembly: GCA_964570965.1. GTDB lineage: Bacteria > Desulfobacterota > Desulfobacteria > Desulfobacterales > SpSt-501 > SpSt-501. The sequence goes on along the minus strand of CAZNAX010000041.1, from coordinate 14,320 downwards.
GATTTTTTTCCCAATCAGTCGAGGCCCGAAACCCAGGGAAAACTTCTCAACCCCCACCCCGAACAACCGCGCGATCAGAAAATGCCCGAACTCGTGAAAAAAGATCAGGATGCCAAGTACGACGAAAAAGGCGAAAGCACTGTGTGTCATATATCTGCAGCCAATTCCTTTCCTCAGCCAGAAAATAATGCAAGATGGGGATGGTTTGAAAAACCCGTGGTCCAGAACCTAGCCAAACGATCAGGGGGCTCTCTGATAGGTCCCGTCCGCACGATTCAGCGACCGTACGAGCTTGCCAGTTGGCTGGCCTTCTTGCGAGCCCAGCGATCGGTTGCCAGGATATCCTCCAGGCCGGGATGATCCACCGGCACATGGGCCTCCATCGTCCGCCGAACAATCATCGGAATCGATGTGAAGGCTACCCGCTCCTCCAGAAAAAAATTCACAGCGACCTCGTTGGCAGCGTTCAGCACCGTCGGCAGGGTGCCTCCTTGACGGCAGGCTTCATACGCCAGACCGAGGCAGGGAAACCTCTCCAGATCCGGTTCGTCAAAGGTTAGACGCATGCCACTTGAAAAAGCGGGTAGCGGCTGCCCCAGCGCCAGGCGTTCGGGATATGAAAGTGCGTAAGCGATGGCGGCCTTCATATCCGGAACGCCCAACTGAGCGATCACCGAGCCGTCCCGGAAAGCGACCATCGAGTGGATGATGCTCTGGGGATGCACCACCACACGGATCATATTCTGCGGTATCCCGAAAAGCCATGTGGCCTCGATCACCTCAAGCCCCTTGTTCATCAGAGTGGCGGAGTCGATCGTGATCTTCGCACCCATTGCCCAATTGGGATGACGCAACGCCTCTGACGGTGTGATCGCAGCGAATTCTTCCCGCGCTCGCCGAAGAAACGGCCCGCCGGAGGCGGTCAGCAGAACCTGAGCCGCATCCTCTCGGCGCTGGCCCTGCAGACATTGAAAAATGGCGCTGTGCTCGCTGTCCACTGGAAGGATGGCGACCCCTTGAGCGGCGGCCCGTGCGGTTACCACGGACCCGGCCATAACCAGCGTCTCCTTGTTGGCAAGGGCGATGGTCTTGCCGGATTCGATGGCAGCCAGGGTTGGCAACAGGCCCGCCGCGCCGACCATGGCCGTGAGCGTCAGTGCCGCGGGTTCCCAGGCAGCCACCATTTTGTAGCCTTCCTCGCCGTATAGGACTCGCGTTCCGCAGGCAGCCGGCAGGAGCAGCTCGAGCTGTCGAGCGGTGCCCTCATCAAAAACGGCGGCTGCCTCCGGTAAAAACTCCCGGATCTGCTCGGCCAGCAGATCCACGCTGCGCTTGGCGGCCAGGGCCTTCACGATGAAGCGCTCCGGAAACCTCCGCACGATATCGAGTGCGTTGCGTCCGATGGAGCCCGTAGACCCCAGAATCGAAAGCGCTTTCATAAAATGTACATCCGCAATCCGAAAGCAACCGGTGCCGCAAACAGCAGCGCATCGATACGGTCGAGCACCCCTCCGTGGCCCGGCAGCAACCCGCCGGAATCTTTGATGTTCGATGCCCGTTTAAGCGCGGATTCGAACAAGTCGCCCACCTGTCCGGCGACACCCACGGCGACTGAAAAGAGAATGCCGGCCGGCCACCCCCAATCGGGCAGCAAAAGTGCTTTCACAACCAAGCCGACCGCCAACCCCGCCGCCAATCCTGCGATGGAGCCTTCTATGGTCTTTCCCGGGCTGATGGTCGGGCTGAGCCGATGACGGCCCCAGAGCGTCCCCGCATATAAGGCGGCGGTGTCTCCGGCGAAGATGACCGCACACAGAAGGAAAATCCAGCTGACCCCATCGGTTTCGGCTCGCAGCAGAATGATCAACGACAAGGACAATGGAATGTAACAAACGCCTTGGATCTGCCGGGCAACACACTCCAGAACCGTCCGGTCGGAGGAAAACCGCCTCAAGGATAGGAAACCGGCCACCCCGACATTCACCCCCAGCACCACGCCGATGAGTTCCGGTCGGCCGGCATGCGCACAAAGGATCAATCCGAGGCCGGCAACATATCCCACGAGGGTCACAGAATGCCTCGATACGGGATCGCCGGATTGAGCTACGATTCGAAAATATTCCCAAAGACATGACACTGCGGCGAGTGCGACCAGCGAGGTAAAGAGCATACCGCCCGCGATCACGCATCCGATCAGCACCGGCAGGGCCGTCAGCCCCGTGATCCAACGCTTGAGGTGATCCTGGCTCTTAGTTTTGAGAACCATGGATACTATCCCCGCCTCCAGCCATGGATTTAGACGCGGCCGAAGCGCCGCTTCCGGGTATGAAACTCGTCGAGAATTTTCAGGAATTGCATGCGGTCAAAATCCGGCCAAAGCGTGGAAGTAACGAAAATCTCCGTGTAGGCGAGCTGCCAGAGCAGAAAATTACTGATGCGCATCTCACCGCCGGTCCGAATGAGAAGGTCGGGATCGGGAATCCCACGGGTGTCCAAGCGCAAGGCCAGCTGCTCTTCGGAGATGTCTTCGAGGCGCATGGTACCGGCCTGAACCTCAGCAGCCAGTGTCTGCGCGGCACGGGTGATCTCATCCCGACCGCCGTAGCTCAATGCCAGATTAAGCTGCAGGGCCGTGTTCGTCTGCGTCGCGGATAGCGCTTGATCCAGGGCCTGCCTTACATCGATCGGCAGTTTTTCGATGCGGCCGATAACATTAAGGCGGACGTTGTTCTGAACCATCTCCGGCAGCTCGGTCTTCAAAAAACGCTTTAGCAACCGCATAAGGCCATCCACCTCGGCCTTGGGTCGTTGCCAGTTTTCAGTAGAAAATGCGTAGAGGGTTAGGAAGGCTATTCCCTGTTCACGACAGGCGCGGACCGCCATCCGCACCGCCTCGGACCCTTTTTCATGGCCCAAAATGCGGGAGAGCAGCCGTTTTTGCGCCCAGCGCCCGTTGCCGTCCATAATAATGGCCACATGAAGAGGCCGCCGGGTTTCGGTTCCAGCGCCCCGCTGCTGAGACGCATCGTTAGAACTCAAGGATCTCTTTCTCTTTTTCTGTGTAACAATCGTCGACGAGCCGGATGTGTTCGTCCGTGATCTTCTGGATTTTCTCCTGGGACTTGAAAGCATCGTCTTCCGAAACCTGTCCGTCTTTTTTCAGTTCCTTGACCATTTCGTTGGAGTCGCGCCGGATGTTGCGGATCGACACTTTGTATTCCTCGCAGATCTTATGGACGACCTTGACAAGCTCCTTACGGCGCTGCTCCGTTAACGGAGGGATGGCGATCCGCACGATTTTACCGTCGCTGGAGGGGGTAAGTCCTAGATCGGATTTCAGAATGGCCTTCTCCATCTCCTTGATGACGGTTGAGTCCCAGGGTTGGATCGTGATCAATCGGCTTTCGGGAACCGCCAGGGTCGCCAGCTGATTAAGAGGGGTCAAGGTGCCGTAGTAGTCCACCTTGATACCGTCTAAAAGCGACAGGGAGGCTCTTCCGGTTCGGACCCGCTTGAGGTCCTTCTTCAGGGAGACGATCGACTTTTCCATGTTCTCACGGGTGTCCTGGTAAATCGAATCGATCATGACGTTCTCCTCAAATTTTTATTGGCGCAGCGCAGCCTGACATCAATGCCTGCTCCCCGCGGCGGAGCCTCAACTGTGGATTCGGGTCCCAACATCTTCTCCGCAAACCACGCGCCGAATGTTCCCCTGGATTTTGAGCTTGAAAACAGCCAGCGGCAGCTCGTTATCCATGGCCAGGGATATCGCAGTCGTATCCATTACTTTGAGCTGTCGCTCGAGGACCTCCATATAGCTGATCCGTTTCAGCATCTGAGCGTCTTTATTCTTCATGGGATCCGAATCATAAACGCCGTCAACCTTGGTCGCCTTGAGTAGGATCTCAGCATGGATTTCCTGGCCCCGCAATACCGCTGCCGTATCCGTTGTAAAATAGGGGTTTCCCGTGCCGGCGGCAAAAATGACGGCTCGTCCCTTTTCCAAGTGCCGGATCGCCCGGCGCAGGATATAAGGCTCCGCTACCTGGTGAATGGCGATCGCTGTCTGAACGCGGGTCTGCACGTCCTGCTTCTCCAGGGCGTCCTGGAGCGCCAGACTGTTGATCACCGTGGCCAGCATGCCCATGTGGTCTGCGGAAGTGCGATCCATCCCGTAGGAGCTAGCGGCGATCCCGCGAAAAATATTACCGCCGCCCACCACGATCGCCACCTGGACACCCAGCGCCACAACCGAACGGATCTCCTCAGCCACGTAGCGGATCATGTCCGGCCCGATGCCGAACTCCTGGTTTCCCATGAGCGCTTCACCGCTAAGTTTGATGACCACACGCTTATAGCGAGCTGATTGCACGGTTGTCTATTCTCCCACCTGAAATCGCACAAAACGCCGAATGGAAATATTCTCGCCGATCTTGGCGATCAGGTCATTGAGCAGGTCGCCCACCGTGATGTCCGGATTGCGGACATAGCGTTGCTGCAGGAGGCAGTTGTCTTCAAAAAACTTTTTGAGCTTGCCCTCAACGATTTTTTCGATGACTTTATCGGGCTTACCGGTTTCCTTGGCCTGGGCGACGTAAATTTCCCGTTCCTTGGTTACGACTTCGGGCGGCACATCCTCGGGCCGGATGCCGAGCGGATTGGACGCCGCAACATGCATCGCAATGTTCTTGGCGAATTCCTGGAATTGATCATTTTTGGCCACGAAGTCGGTCTCCGAGTTGACCTCCACCATCACGCCGAGCTTGCCGCCCATGTGGATGTAAGCAGCCAGGGTGCCTTCGCTCGTAGCGCGACCGGCGCGCTTTTGAGCGGTGGCCAATCCCTTCTTTCGCAGAAAATCAACAGCTTGGATCATGTCCGCCCCGGATGCAACCAGGGCTTCCTTGCAGTCCATCATGCCGGCTCCGGTTTTTTCGCGGAGCTCTTTTACCAGTTTCGCGCTGATAGCAACCATCATTTCTCTCCTGTCGTCTCGTCCTCAATTCCATCGGTCGGATCCGCGGAAACGGCGGCACCATCTGCATCCGTTGGGAATCGGCGAATGATTTCAACCACCGGTCCCGAAGCGCCATCGGAGATCACTTTCCGCTCGCCGGGCTTCAAGTCCATCGCGACGCTCAGGGGTTTAAGGTCCTCCTGTGGCGTCTTGTCGGCCTCGGCCTGCTGGCGCTCCAACCATTTCTGTCGTCCCTCAATGCACGCATCGGCCATCCTCGCTGTCATCAGCCGGATCGCGCGAATGGCATCGTCGTTGCCCGGGATCGGGTAGTCAATCTGATCCGGATCACAGTTGGTGTCAACTATCGCAACAATAGGAATTTTGAGCCGGCGGCCTTCGTGCACCGCAATGGCTTCGTTCTTGGGATCGATAATGAAAACCGCTCCCGGAAGGTGACCCATATTCCGGATGCCGCCCAAGTTGTCGTCGAGCTTTTCGCGTTCTTTGGCGAGTTTGATGCGCTCGTTCTTGGGGAACAAGTTGATGGCCCCGTCGTTGTGAATCGTGTTGAGGTAGTTCAGACGTTCGATGCTCTTGCGAATGGTCTGGAAATTGGTAAGCATTCCGCCCAGCCAGCGGTTCTGAACGTAGAACATTTCAGCACGGTTGGCCTCTTCGTAAATGGCTTCCTTGGCCTGTTTCTTGGTCCCGACAAAAAGAACCGATCTACCGGCAGCCGCCGTTTCCATCATAAAATCATAAGCGGTCTTGAACATTTTGACCGTTTTTTGCAGATCGATGATGTAGATCCCGTTGCGAGCACCAAAGATATAAGGTTTCATCTTTGGGTTCCAGCGCTTCGTTTGGTGGCCAAAATGCACTCCGGCCTCGAGCAGTTCCTTCATGCTGACATACGCCATTTTTTTCTCCCTTCGTTTCGGTTGCTTCCACCGCCGCCGTCATTCCCACCCCCAGCCCCGACGCCGGGGCACCGGGAGGTGAGTCCGGTGGTGTGTGTGATGGATCACGGTTAAGTTTTATGATTTAAGTAAAACGAGTTTTATTAGCAGGATTCATGAGTCGATGCAATATTTTTTTTCCGCATCACCACCACGCGATCCAGGCCACTATAATCTTTGAGGCATTCATATGCATCGTAGACCCCGCTCTGCTCCATGATTTGCTGAACCGCTTCGCGTTGGCGACAACCGATCTCCATCATCAATGTCCCACCGGGCTTGAGATGGTGGTAGGCCGTGCCGATAATCGCCCGGTAACATCGGAGCCCGTCTCCACCTCCATCGAGCGCCAATCTCGGCTCATAGCGAACGATCTCCGGTTGCAGCTCCGGCCACTCCATCGTGGCGATGTAAGGTGGATTGCTTACGATCAGGTCGAAGATTGAGTCCGGGTGCACGGCATCCAGCCAGTCGCCCACGAAGAAGTGCACATTCTCGGCAACACCAGCTGCCATAACGTTGTGCCGGGCGATCGCAATTGCTTTTGGGGAAATATCCGAAGCAAAAAACCGATGCGCCCTCGTCTCACAGGCCATGGCTGCCACAATGGCGCCCGATCCGGTTCCCAAGTCTAGGACGTCGGCTACGGTCCCAGCGTACCGACCGGCCAGGCATGTCAGTGCCGCTTCCACCAGGCGTTCGGTCTCCGGCCGGGGGATCAGCACGGCCGAATCCACGGCGATATCGACAGACCAAAACCCTTTATGCCCGACGATATATGCGACCGGTTCTCTTTGAATGCGCCTCTGAATGAAAGTTTTAAACAAGGATAGCTCGGGCTTCTCTAACGGCTCATCGTGATGCGTATAAAGGTGAAGACGATCGGTCCCGAGCGCGTGGGCCAACAGGATTTCGGCGGCGGAGCGCGAGCTATCAACCCCACGATTCTTCAGATAGCTGCCGGCCCACTGCAAGATCCGCAGAATAGTCCATTCAGAGTTAGTGCGGGGCGGCGGGTTCGGCATTCTGAAGCGCTTGAGCCTGGTAGTAGGCAGTCAGCCGTTCGATCAACTCCCGGATACCGCCTTGCATGATGCTGTCCAACTTGTACAGGGTCAGTCCGATGCGATGATCGGTGACTCGGTTCTGAGGAAAGTTGTAAGTACGGATGCGGCCGCTACGGTCGCCCGTCCCCACTTGACTTTTGCGTTCCTCCGCGCGCTTATTTTCCTGCTCCTGGATCTTCATGTCCAGCAACCGCGCGCGCAGCACTTTGAGGGCCTTGTTTTTATTTTTAAGCTGAGATTTCTCGTCCTGGCAGATGACCACAAGGCCTGACGGCAAATGGGTGACCCGCACGGCGGAGTCGGTGGTGTTGACGCTTTGACCGCCCGGGCCACCTGAGCGGTAAACGTCGATACGCAGATCGTTGGGCTGGATGTCCACATCCACTTCCTCGGCTTCCGGTAAAACCGCCACCGTAACGGCTGAAGTGTGAATGCGGCCTTGGGTTTCGGTGGCCGGAACCCGCTGCACACGATGGATCCCACTTTCGTATTTTAAGACGCTATAGGCCCCCCGTCCCTGAATCATGGCGATGATTTCTTTCAAGCCGCCGACCCCGGTTGAGTGCTGCGAGAGAATTTCAACCTTCCAGCCGCATTCTTCAGCAAAGCGGCCATACATACGAAATAGATCGCCGACAAACAGCGCGGCCTCTTCGCCGCCGGTTCCTGCACGAATTTCCAAGAGAATATTCTTATCGTCATTGGAATTTTTCGGCAGAAGCAGGATTTTCAGATCACTCTCCAGCATATCCTTCTCAACGCTTAACGCAGCGAGATCGTCTTTTGCAAGCACCCGGATCTCCGCGTCGCCGTCGTTCAGAAGCTGGCGGCTTTCCTCGACTCGATTGACAATTTCCTTATAGCGACGGAAGGCGACGACGATTTTGCCGAGGTCCGAATGCTCGCGAACCGCCCTCTGATAGGCATCCCGATTGGCGATGACAGTCGGATCGCTCAAGCGTTGCTCCAGTTCGATGTAACGTTGCTCGACGCCTTCCAGTTTATCATACATGGACCTGACACCTTTGCCCCATGCGCACAAGAAAAGCCCGCCGGGCGCTGAAGACTCAATATATCATCGGTCCAAAGCGCCTGCAGGCTCGCGTGCATCGGAGGCATTCATAGAGTACGAATCAGCAAAATGGATCCCCGTCGCGGGGCTTCAGCCCAAGTTTCGGATGAAGGATGCAAGCACGATCGGTGACACGCGATCCTCCTGAGCCGGCTTTGCTGATGAGGTTTCACGGAGGAACAATTACGATGATTTTTCCTTGCTCTGGAATTTTTGATATTTTTTGCGGAACCGTTCGATGCGGCCCGCAGTGTCGACCAGCTTCTGCTTGCCAGTGAAAAATGGATGGCAGTTAGAGCAGATTTCTACGGTAATGTTGTCCTTGGTGGAGCCGGTCTCAATCACGTTGCCGCAAGCGCAGCGAATTTTGGTTTCCTGGTACTTCGGATGAATGTCTGCCTTCATTATAACTTTACCCCCTTTTTGGCGGTCTGGTCGTCGCGTGAATCGCGGATCAAGCGTTCATAGAATTCAAAAAATCTTTATTATTTCTGGTTCCTTTCATTTTTTCAAGTAAAAACTCCATGCTGTCAACCGTATTGAGCGTGGTGAGCAGTTTACGCAAAATCCAGACACGGTTGAGCACCTCCTCGGCGAGCAGCAACTCCTCCTTGCGGGTGCCGGAACGCTTGATATCGACCGCCGGAAAGACGCGCTTGTCAGCCAGTTTGCGGTCCAGCTGGATTTCGGCATTGCCGGTTCCCTTGAATTCTTCAAAAATAACTTCATCCATGCGGCTGCCGGTATCCACCAAAGCCGTGGCGATGATAGTGAGGCTTCCGCCTTCTTCGATGTTGCGTGCAGCGCCGAAAAAACGCTTGGGTCGCTGCAGCGCGTTGGAATCTACGCCGCCGGATAGAATTTTACCGCTCGGCGGCACCACCGAATTATGCGCACGTGCCAGGCGGGTGATACTGTCCAATAGAATGACGACATCCTTTTTGTGTTCCACCAACCGCTTGGCTTTTTCGATGACCATTTCGGCTACCTGCACATGCCGCTCGGCGGGCTCATCAAAGGTGGAACTGATCACCTCCGCATTCACGGTGCGCTCCATGTCGGTCACTTCTTCCGGGCGTTCGTCAATCAGCAGAACAAAAGGCACCACGTCCTTGTGGCTTTTGATGATGGAATTGGCGATGGCCTGAAGCAGCATGGTTTTACCTGACCGCGGTGGCGAGACGATGAGGCAACGCTGGCCGAAACCGATGGGGACCATGAGATCCAGAATCCGCGTGGAGTAGTTATCCGAATCGGTTTCCAAACCTATCTTCCGCTCCGGATAAAGCGGCGTCAGGTTGTCGAACAAGATTTTGTCGCGCGCCACATCTGGGTCTTCGTAGTTCACCGCCTCAACCTTCAGCAATGCGAAATACCGCTCAGACTCTTTTGGCTGGCGGATTTGTCCAGATATCGTGTCGCCGGTGCGCAGGTTGAAGCGTCGGATTTGCGAAGGTGAGACGTAAATGTCGTCCGGACCGGGCAGGTAATTGGAGCTGGGTGAACGCAAGAAACCAAAGCCGTCCGGAAGGATCTCCAAGGTACCCTCCCCGTAAATCATGCCGTTTTTTTCGATCTGCCCCTGAAGCAGGGCGAACATCAGTTCCTGCTTGCGCATATTGGAGGCGCCCTCGATATTGAATTGCCGGGCCATCTGCATCAGTTCATTTATTTTTTTCTCTTTTAGCTCAGCGATATTCATTAAACCATTTCCCCTTAATTTTTCAGCGGACGTTCGAGCGACCGCCGGCGGTATCGGCGCTTGAAGGCGCCCGTTCTTATGGTCATCAGCAGACATGCACGTCGGGGGTGCTCTATCGCGGCCTGCGTAGCTATTGCGTGCCTTAAGATTGCGTTTAAACGAACCCGGATCTATCAACGCACCCCAACAGGGAAAAATCAACCGACGTGCATTAATCAATTGGTGAATGGACAGGATCCATGTCGGTTGTATAGGAGGATGTTAAGACGTATAGTAAAAAAAGAATCCTCACACACGGCGGGTTGGCCACTACCATAAATCTTAGCTATTAGTTTAATATCCCAGAGCCTTTCCTGTCAAGCAGTTTCGTGTGTTACGAGGCGAAAAACCGTGCTACGGTTGTGGCAGTTTTTTGGAAGACGGCTCATTTGAGTTGATACCGACAATGGACGACCCGACGGTAAAGGAATGTAATCTGAAGAATCTGCTGCCAAATTGGATCCGAGCGGGCGACGGAGCATACCTGGTAGGAGGCTTCGTTCGTGACCTGCTTATCGGCCGGAGGCCTACTGATTCGCATCCCGACTGGGGTTCACCATCGATTCGCAGACCAGGACCGCCATCAACTGCCATGCAAGCCTTATCACCCATTCGGCCGGAGAACGAATCCGAGATGAACTGTTCAAGCTGATAGTGTCCGAGGCCGCACATCCGCACCTCGTCGAAATGCAGCAGGCCGGGTTGCTGCAGGCCATCTTCCCGGGCTTGAGGCAACCGCAAGCGACTCCGCGCTGCGATCTCTTCAGACGCTCGAAATCATCCTCAATGGTTTCACTTTGTTTCCTCCGGACAACGCCGCGCTGCTCTCCGAGGAATTTCACGAGTACAGCAAAGCATGTCTGAAATTAGCCGTTCTTCTGCGGCCGATGGTTCAGTCTCGTCAGGCCGCCGCCATTAGCTTTCTGCGCCTCTCCAAACGCGACACGGCCCGGATCGGTTGCCTGCTTCGATCACGGGGCCCTTTCCGCGAGATTGGAATCCGACCGCGAGCTCGGCCTCCCGCCGTCTCCGCGTTTCAAGAAGATCCTGGATCTCCTCGATGCGGAACCCCTTTGGCGAGGAAGCCTCAGCCGAACAGAGGCCTTGGATTTCATTCGCACCGCCTTGGCGACCTCCCATAAAAAAATCCTGCCCCCGTTTCATCAGGTGCAGGATTTTTCCTAAATCATTTTTTTATTGTTTCTGGTCCAAGACCACGAAGATCTTGTCGCGAATTTCCTCAACCTTACCGATCCCATGGATGTGAATGTATTTCGGCGCACGTTTGTCCTTGGAGGCCTCCCACTTCTTGTAGTAGTCGATCAAGGGCTCGGTCTGATTGTGGTAGACCTCCAGGCGCTTCTTGACGGTTTCTTCCTTGTCATCGTCGCGTTGAATCAGGGGCTCGGCCGTGGCATCGTCTTTGCCTGCGACTTTGGGCGGATTGAAGATGACGTGGTAGGTACGTCCGCTGGCCAGGTGAACCCGCCGACCGCTCATCCGCTTAATGATCTCTTCATCCGGAACGTCAACGTCGACCACCGCATCAATATCCACTCCGGCTTCCTTCATGGCATCGGCCTGGGGGATGGTGCGGGGAAAGCCGTCAAAGAGGAATCCCTTCTTGCAGTCGGCGTCCTTGATCCGCTCCTTGACAAGCCCAATGATGACGCTATCCGGCACAAGCCCTCCCGAATCCATGAAGCCCTTGGCCTGTTTACCCAGCTCCGTACCGGCCTTGACGGCGGCACGTAGCATGTCTCCGGTAGAAATTTGCGGGATCTGGTACCGTTCCTTGATGTAGTTGGCCTGGGTTCCCTTGCCGGCCCCAGGTCCGCCCAGAAGAATCAAACGCATGGGATGGCCTCCTTTGAGAAAGTGGTGGGTGGACAATAAGATCTTGATTTTGTTGGCGGCAGAGTATGGCGGAAGGGATCGAGAGTGTCAAGTCAATTGTGACCTTACTTTTTTCCTTGCAATGACCGGGATTATCCATTATTGATCGAATGTTAGAATATTTCGTTAAAATAACCGGCGGAAAAAACGGTTTAACGTCACTTTCCGGCGGCAAGAAAGGGGCGATTTTTTTGAAAGAAATCGAGGTCAAAGTCATTGACAATGACATCGAAAAGGCCATGCGCATTCTGAAGAAAAAAATTCAGAATGACGGACTCTTCAAACGTTTGAAACTGAAGAAAAGCTACGAGAAGCCAAGCGAGCACCGGCGGCGCAAGCAGCGTGAAGCGCAAAGAAGAGAACGAATCGCAGCAGCTCGAGCCGCGCGCAGGCGTTAACCCCGAAACCCAAAAGGCAAAACCCGGTGGGACTCCCGCCGGGTTTTTTCGTGTCGATGTCACGCTGGGAGACGCACACCGAATGCCTTGAACGCATGTTTGCTCTTAGGCGATTCGGAATCAAACTAGGACTCGCCACCATCCGCAGGATTCTGGTCGGGTTAGGCAACCCTCATCATCGATACCCCTGCATCCATGTCGCCGGCACTAACGGCAAAGGTTCGGTGGCTTCCAATCTCGCGGCGGTTCTCATGCGATCCGGCTACCGGGTCGGACTGTATACATCACCGCACCTCGTTCGCTTCAATGAGCGCATCAAGATCAACGGAAAGGAAATCACCGACGCTGACATAGTAAGGCTCTACCGCCGTGTAAGGGAGGTCCTCCCTGGCGGCCGCGAACCCACCTTTTTTGAGTTCACCACTGCCATGGCTCTTGATGAATTCGGCCGCAAGAAGGTCGACTGGGCCGTGATCGAAACTGGTATGGGCGGCCGCCTGGACGCCACCAACGCCCTTTCGTCGGAATTATCGATCATCACGAACATCTCTTTGGAACACCGCGAATATCTGGGGCACACCCTGCGCGAGATCGCCTTCGAAAAGGCCGGAATAATCAAACGCCGCCGGCCCGTCGTCACTGGAGTCAAGCAGGCCAAGGCGTATAGCGTCATCGAACAAACAGCACAAAAAAAATCGGCGTCCGTTTTCCGACTTGGAACCCAGTTCAGGGTTCGGCGAACCAACGGCGACCGTTTCACCTATTACGGCATAAACCATATCTGGCCCGATATGGCGACCAGCCTCCAAGGAGGCTACCAGGCTGAAAACGCCGCCCTGACACTGGCCGCTTGCGAGCTTCTAATGAAGAAGGCCCCGCGTATTAGCCTTCCGACCATCCGTGAAGGCCTCATGACAAACCGCTGGCCCGGTCGGCTGGAGCTGGTCAGCGAAACGCCCCTCGTCATGTTCGACGGTGCACATAACCTCGCGGCTGCCAGGCAACTGGCACGTCACTTGAGCGCGCGCTTCAAAGACCGCAAAATCACCATGGTGATCGGAATCCTGGATGACAAGCCTTTCCAGGCCATGCTGAGGCTGCTGCTGCCCAAAGCCGCTCGCCTGATTATCACACGGGCGAAAATCAATCGCGCGTTGCCTCCGGAAAAAATAGAATCAATGGCCCAGAAGCTGATTTCCAATATTCGGATAATTCCGGATGTTGGAAGCGCGCTACGCTACGCTATGCGGACCGCTTCGCCGCAAAGTCTCACCTTGGTGGCGGGTTCTCTCTATGTGGTGGGCGAAGCCAAGGCCGCGCTGGAGAACGCCCCAGCTCATTCGGGCTGAAGCGATTTATTTCACGCTTGACTAACCGACCTGATTCCATTATTGAAACCCGATGCAAATACCATGCGCCCGTAGCTCAGGGGATAGAGCGTCAGCCTCCGGAGCTGAAAGCCGCTGGTTCAAGTCCAGCCGGGCGCACCACTAAATCAAGGACCTGGAATCAAACCACGGAATTGACCCAGCGGCAGCGAGCTCGATCCTGCAACTGCCGGGATGAAACTGTGGGCGCAGTTCTAACAATCGATGATTGATCGGTAACGGTTTCGTCAAAAAGCAGCCTGGCTTCGGCTTCAAAGTCGTCTTCCGGTTCTGCATCCCAGAACATCAGCATCAACGGCACCCGGGGTAAGGCCTGAAAATAGAGGGCCGCGTCTGCTGATCCAATCTCCTGGGTCATGTCCCGCCCGCCCAACCTGGCCGCGGCATCTCGCAATTTTTCAATTTAATAATGTATTGGTTTGCATCTTGAACTCCTATCCCCTTTGAATTTAACCGGATTAGGCGGCAGAGGAGGTGGGAACGTCTACGTAGAGTTTTAGGAGGAACGCCCGGCCGGAGACACCCAAAAAAATAACCCGGATCGATATCGACCCGGGTTATTAAAAAGATTTCGGCGGCGACCTACTCTCCCACACGGGACTCCGTGCAGTACCATCGGCGCTGAAGAGCTTAACTTCCGTGTTCGGGATGGGAACGGGTGTCGCCTCTTCGCTATAGCCACCGAAAAACAAAAACAACATTAGATTCCGACAATTTATATGCGAGTATGTCGCCAAGCATCAAGCAGTCGTGTCAATTATTTTGTGGCCAAGCCACACGGCCAATTAGTACCAGTAAGCTAAATGCGTTACCGCACTTACACACCTGGCCTATCAACC
>CAZNAX010000040.1:0-21849 GCA_964570965.1 uncultured Desulfatibacillum sp. | reverse complement strand
GGCCTTCAGGCCGCTTCGATGCCCTCGATGCTGATGCCGCGGATGAAGTAGCGCGAATCGTTGAGGAAGCCCAGGAAGATGACGATGAAGGCGATGGAGGCTTGGATCATGAGGGGTTTGTTCTGGTAAAGACTGGCCAGCTGCTGTTTCAGGACCCTGCCGTCCGCGGGCGCGAAATAGGTTGCAAACAGCCCATCCAGCATGCGCTGCCCGTCCGGCTTGGTGACCAGGTCGCTGCGGCCGCTGAAGCAGTAGTCCATGGCATCCAGGATGAGCTGGCGCTGAGCGGGGGGGTCTTTGAAATGGTACCCCAGCAGGTGCATGAACGTGCGCTGGGCTTCCTTGAGGCTCGCCTCGGCGACCGCGTTGAACAGCGTGCGGCGCGCCGCCGTTTCGGCGGCAAAGGGCAGCTGCCGGATGAGCGACAGGAGCACGGCGTTTTTGTACAGCTGATGCAGCCGCCGCGCGCCGTTCATGGCGGTGGCCGGCTGGTGCTCGGTTCGCGGCACGTAGCCGGGATAGTTGTTCACGAAGAGCAATTGAAATATGTTCTGGAAGCAGTCGATGCCGACCAGCGGGTCCTCTAAGTCGATGCGCATGTCCAGCGTGTTGTCCAGCCGGTCCGCCAGCTTCACCTCCACCACATCGGGAAATGCCGCCGAGCATTCCAGCATTCGCCCGATGTAGCGGTAGTAGGATTCGGACTGGGTGCGGGTGAGGCATTTCAGGCGCTGGATGAGCCGGGACTCCGCCTCCGGCGGCATATGCTCCAGCATCTCGAAGAGCCGCTGCTCCATGTCGCGCCACTCCTGGACCTCGAAATCCACGGATTGCACGTCTTCCAGGATGTCGTGAAAAAGCACGGCGAGCAGGCTGCCCAGGTTGGGGATCTCCTTGGCACGCGTCATCAGGGCGGCGGCCCTGAGCGGATGCAGCACGGCCATGGGGCCTAAACGCCGGCGCTTGTGGCTGTAAGCGCTGAACAGATACCCCAGGGCCTCCATCATGAGGCTTTTCTTTTCCAGTTCCAGCCGCTCGTCGAGATCCAGGCGCTTGCCGCCGAGGATGTACAAGAGCACATTGTAGCGATTCAGCGACGCCGCGCTCAAGTTGTAGTTGAGCACGGAGGACAGTTTAAAGAATTCCGTCAGATCGAACCCGGACATGGACCCCCTCGGATGGGAATGGCCGCTGGTGTGGTGAAACCGCTTAGCGTGCTGGATCGCGCCGATCATGCTTGTGATTGGCGCTGCATTATGACAAACCATCCTGAAATGTCAACGCTGCCGGATGGGACCGCCCTGCACCCGGAGCAGCTCACCCCCGAGCCGGGAGAATCGATGATGAAGACCGCCATCCAACGTGTCCTGGATCATTTTGAGCAAATCAGCCGGATTCCGCGTTGCTCCAAGAACGAGGCAGCCGTCGCCCGATGGTTTGAACGCTGGGCCGGTACCCACGGTTGGCCGTCCAGGAGGGATCCGGCCGGCAATCTGTTGATCACGGTGCCGGCATCGGCGGGCTGCGAGCAGGCGCCCGTCGTCGTCATCCAGGGCCATCTGGACATGGTGTGCGAAAAGAGCCCGGAGTCGGCGCATGACTTCGCCCGCGATCCCATCCGGATCGTCCGGGACGGGGATTGGATGCATGCGGACGGAACGACTTTGGGGGCCGACAACGGCGTGGCCCTTGCGCTGGGAGCGGCCATCGCGGAGGATTCGGAGCTGCGGCGGCCGCCGATCGAACTGCTTTTCACCGTCGACGAAGAAACGGGGCTGACCGGAGCCAAACGCCTGTCTCCCGGCTTCTTCGAGGGTCGCCTGCTGATCAATCTGGATTCCGAAACCGAAGGGGTCTTTACCGTCGGCTGCGCGGGCGGCCGGGATGTCCAAATCCACCGGGAGCTGAATTTTTGAGGGCCCTGCTGACGTCCCTGACGAAAAAATGAGGGCCGGCGGCGATCGCCGGATGGAAGCGGCGGCCGGCCCTACGCGGGAAGGCTTTGAACGGCCCCGTTCATGGGATGGGCGTATCTTGAGAATTCAAGGTCCTGGCGGCTGCGCTCGACCATGCGCGCTTCCACGGCTTCCTTGTTCAGCCCCATCAGGACCTGATAGACGTGGTATTTTGTCTTGCAGAAATAGATGTCAAACGGCTCCGCCCGGCCCTCCCGACGATAGATCCGGATTCCCGGAATGTCGGCATGGCGGATGAACTCGGCCTGGGCGTTGACCAGCAGCGGCTCGACATCGTGTTTGTTCAGCCAGGGAATGCACGCGCCCTCCATGCCCAGCTCGGGGTCCATGATCGAGCGGACTTTCTCGGTCACCCCGCCGACCGCAAGGATGATGTCGCCCGTGAGCGACCCGGTCACACCGTAGCGTTGGTTGACGGGCTGTTTGATGAAATCCGAAATGAGCGCGATGTCCATGGCCACCGAGGCGCTGTCGCCCTCCACCCCGCCGTGCGCCTGGATGTATTCGACGTGCATCTCATAGCCCACGTTCGGCGCACCGATTTTCTTCAGCACTTTCTTAATGGAGGCCCTCACATTCTGGGCGGCCGCCTTGGCGATCTCCCCCATTTTCCCCGGCGCCGCCACTTTGTCGGCGCTGCCCGCGTTGATCTGGCAGTGTATCGGCAGCGGCTGGCCGTACATTTGTCCGCTGGACTTGGCATAGATGACGGCCAGCCCGACGACGTAGCCGATGGAGTCGGTCATCGAGGTGATGTATTTTTTCAGGTACTTCTTGTGCTCGCCGATCTCGCGCGACAGACTGCCTTCCAGGCTGAGGTGCTCATCGAGCGCTTTGCGGACGTGAATCGGCTCCACCCGGGGGGAGTTCTCCAGGATGGCTTCGAATTCCGCTGACTTGATGATTCCGTTGATCGGCCGCAGGATGGCGCTCAATTTGCCGTCGCCGGACCGGCAGCGCAGCTCCTTGACGATCTCCATCACCGCGTTGCGCGAAAACTCGCGTTCCTGCAAGCGAAAATCCGCCGGCAGGCGGCGGCCGAAAATATGCTCGCTGCGCTGCCGCACGCTGGCGTGCCCCTCGCGGGTGATCACTTCGCCCCAGGATCGCTGGAAATCGCGGCCCAGGTTGACGATCTCCTGTTTCACGTACTGCGCCACGTGTCGGATGATTTCCGGGGTTTCGGCCACGGCGCTCTCCATATGCACCACCTCGCCCTTGTCCTCGATCCGCGAGAGAAACGCGCCGTCCCCTTCTTCCTGAAGGTAGGCCAATGTATCGTGGTTGCAGCACGCCACGATGATGTTCTCCGCCCGCAGGTAGTTTTCGGAACGGTCGGCCGCGCCGCTGCCCGCGTTCTTGCCGCCCTCCAGAATGTACTGCTGGTTCTGCATGATCTCCAGCAGGTCCGCCATGTAATGCATCTTGACCAGGGTTTTGAGCTCGTCGATATAGATGATGGGGGCGGTGGCGTGCGCCCCCAGATAGGCACGCTTGTGGCAGGGGGTGTGCAGATTGCCCGACTGATACGGGTCGTGCCGGAATCCGCCCTTCATGTTGCGCGCGCTCGGCTCCGAGATGCGCGCCATGAGGTCCCTTTCCTTGCGCGGGTCGTAAAGCACCTCCGGCATCATGTCATGGAGGGGTTTGATGTCCGGCCGCAGGCTGCCGGTGGTCTCGCGCTGGATCTTCTCCTGGACCCGGTGGTTGTTTTCCTGGAGGTACAGGAAGATGGCGCCCATTCCGGCCAGACCGACGGCGATGAATGCCGGAGCGAACCAGAGGCCCGCGGCGGCGCTGAGGCCCGCGGCGGCCAGCAGCCCGTGCTTGACTTTGCGGATGGAGCCGATCTGATCCTCCAGGCTGAACTCCTCGCCGCTGTTTTGAGCGGCATCGAGTGCCTTTTGGATATCCTGCAGCACGCCTTCGACTTTTTCCGGATTTTCATAGGCCACGCGAATGTGGTTCTTGTCCTTGCCCGGAAAGGCTACGATGGCATCCTGGGGACGCAGGTAGTCGCCGATGGATCGATCCAGCACCTCCCGGAACATGTCCGCCAGCATGGACTTGCCCGTGCCGGGGCGGCCGACCATCAGCATGTGCCCGCGGTTCTGGGCGACTTTGCGAATGGCCATCTTGGCCCGCTCCTGAAAAATCACCCGTTCGATCGGATCCTCGGGTATCCGAATCTGGGAGGTATCGTCAAAAAATGCCAGGCGCCCCTCCAGGGCGCGGGGATAGTCGAGCAGTTCCCGAATCCAGTCGTAGTCGGTCTCTTTGTAATCAGTCGGCATGCGTGGTTCCCGTAATGGAGTCCAGGACGTAATACCGGCCGGCTTCGGAGCTGAAGGCCCGCTGGCTCATCTCGGCGTAGACCGCCGGCAGGGTTTTGCGCAACGGTTCGAGCGCCCGCAGATCGTGCAGGATGCAGATGTGCGTGAACAGCCGCTGGTCCGCACTGTCCGGCGACGGGAGATAGCTCAGAGAGACCGCCACCTGAAGGTAGTTCAGCACCGGCTTCACCAGGTTACGGCTGGAAGCCGCCGTCTCGGAGCTGCGGAAGACGTCGCGGTAGATTTCGGGCAGGTTGGCCTTGG
The DNA here is from genome assembly GCA_964570965.1 of uncultured Desulfatibacillum sp. Taxonomy (GTDB): domain Bacteria; phylum Desulfobacterota; class Desulfobacteria; order Desulfobacterales; family SpSt-501; genus SpSt-501. The sequence goes on along the minus strand of CAZNAX010000040.1, from coordinate 17,276 downwards.
AGTAGTCCACCTCCAGCTGCCGATTGAAAAAAAGACGCACCGGCTGGTTGGCACCTGCAAAGCAGGCCTCGAAGCAGCGCCGGAAGTCCGGGCTCGAAGACAGGACGTGTTCGAGCAGACCCAGGTACTTCACCGCCTGCGGATCAGGCAGGCGGTAATCCAGGTTTCCGAGAGAGGTGAGCACGCAGGCCGCCGGCTGGCCGTCCCGGCTGTAGGCGTAAAGCCGGTAGGAATGCTTCGCGTTGAATCCCGTTGCCGGGTAGGCTCGCAACTCGAAAAGTCCATCGCTCACATGGGCCCGATGAATGGTCACGCGGACCGCACGTCCCACATGGCTGGAAAGGTACCTGATTTTTTCGTCAGCGGAGCCCTGCAGCTTTAAATACGAATACCCGCCGCCGATGTCTTCGCAGATGCCTATGAAATGCGACAGGCGCCGCGGCTCCAGACGGGCCAGTTTCTTGGCGAAGGGATCAAATCCCCGCAGGTCGTCGGCTATTTTCTTGAAGTGCGCATCGAGATCCGCATCCTTGAATGCCGGAATCTTCAATTTGAAACCCGCAAGAAGCATCTCGGGCTTGCGGCGGGGGGCTTTGCTCCAACCGGACAAACGGTCTTTCACCCGGCTCAGCCAGGTCGGCGCCGAATGCACCTCACAGCCCACCAGGCGTTTGCGGATTTCAATGGGTCCGGGGTTGAGCAGGTACCGGCCGATTTCGGAAATGCGGTATTCCTTTACAACGCCTTTTTCGGCCTCCGGATCAAACGCCGTGGGGTCCAGACGAACCAGTTTGCCTTCCGTTATAACCCAGCTGCCGGGAGGGTTGCGTGCCGTTTCAAATTGAGCGTCCATCAATTGTCGGTCCCCAATGCCTGTGTGACCTCCACCCTGTCCACGAATCACGCTTCGGAGGTGGTATCGGCATTAATCGGAGAAGTCTTTAGACGGGCCGGGCGGGCGATTGTTTCGGCAGTCACATGCAGCGGGAATGGGGCATCCGACGCGCCGGCGCAACCGAAGCGCTCCATTCCGTGCTTGTCACGCGCTGCTTCCGGTCGTATAATGCAGCCGTTCTTGATTCTATAAAACCGCGAGGGGGACAGCCATGGCAAATGTCTATTACGTGGATGGAAAATTCGTCCCGGAGGCGGAAGCGGTGTTCCCTATCAACGACCTCGGTCTGCTGCGGGGATACGGGTGCTTCGATTTCATGCGTACTTACGGCGGCAAGGCGATCTTCATCCAGGACCATGTGCAACGCCTGTTCCGCTCCGCCAAGCAGATCGGCATCGAGTTGCCGGTCTCCGAGGACGAATTGATCCAGTTGGTGAAGGATACCCTCAAGCGCAACCCGCCGGTGGAATCCAGCGTGCGCATCCTCGTGACGGGCGGCTCAAGTCCGGATTTCATTACCCCCCAGGGTCGGCCGCGAGTGGCCATCCTGGTGTCATCCCTCAGTCAATACCCCCTATCGTGGTACCGGGAAGGAGCCAAAATCATCACAGTGACCCATACTCGCGCCATCCCCGGCACCAAGAGCATCGATTACATCCGCGCCATCCTGGTCTTGGCGGAAGCGCGGCAGAAGAGCGCAATCGAGGCGGTGTACGTCGACGCCGACGGCCGGGTCCGTGAGGGCACGACCAGCAACCTCTTCGCCTTTTTCGGGGACCGGCTGGTCACTCCGGGCAAAGCCATATTATTCGGGGTGACGCGCCAGAAGGTGCTCGGACTGGCCGAGGGAAAATATTCCATAGAAATCCGCGATATGCATCGCGACGAACTCGTCCGTTCCGATGAAGTCTTCATCACTTCCTCCAACCGGCTCATTGTGCCCATCGTGCGGGTGGATGACGAGGTCATCGGTGACGGCCGGCCCGGGCCAAGGACTCGGTGCGTCATGCAAGCCTTCACCGATTTTACCGACCGGCTTTCCCAAACCAGCGATTGAAGGAGTTTTTCCATGACCAGCATTGGCGTTTACGACCTGATCATCATCGGCGGCGGGCCCGGCGGTTTGACAGCCGGAATCTACGCCATGCGTGCCGCGCTCAAAACCGTCTTAGTGGAAATGGCGGCCCCGGGAGGCCAGGTGAACCTTTCGGACAGCGTTGAAAACTGGCCGGGAGACGAGCATATCGGCGGCTCGGAACTCTCCATGAAAATGGTCAATCACGCCCAATCTTACGGGTTGGAGGTCCGTTCCGATGAAGTCGCGGCCATCGAGCCGGGGCTGGATGTTCACACGGTCCGCTTGGCGGGAGGCGAATGCCTGCAGGGGCATGCCGTCATTCTTGCCACCGGCGGGAGCCCCCGCAAGCTCGAGATTCCCGGAGAAAAGGAATTCTACGGCAAGGGCGTCTCTTATTGCGCCGTATGCGACGGATTTTTTTTCCGCAACAAGACCGTGGTGGTCGTCGGCGGGGGAGACTCGGCGATCGAGGAATCCCTTTATCTGGCCAAATTGGCCCAGAAGGTCTACATCGTCCACCGCCGGGACCAGCTGCGGGCCGGCGCCCTGCTCCAGCAGCGGGCCAAGGCCGAGTGCAAGATCGAGTTCGTCTGGAATTCGGTGGCAACGGCCATCCACGCCGATGGCAACGGGGTCTGCGCAGTGGATCTCAAGAACGTTCAGAACGGGGAAACGCGCGAACTGGCCACTGACGGGCTTTTCATCTTCATCGGGTTTGTTCCCAACAATCGTTTGGTTCCAGCCGGCATCCGCAAAAACGCCGAAGGCTATGTGATCACTGACGAAAAATGCGCCACGACCATCCCGGGCGTCTATGTCATCGGGGATCTGAGGGATAAGTACGCGCGGCAAATCATCGTCGCCGCAGCCGACGGCTGCACCGCGGCCCTGGCCGCCGCCCACTACGTGGAAGCCCGCAAAGCCGCCCAGGAGTGCGAGTTGCCGGAGAGTATGAAAACCGGCTGGGCCCACTAGCCGGCATTTTTTTCTGATTTCTTATGCTTTTCTCATGTCGCGCATTAAATCCTTCCTGCTGACCTTCATCCCCCTATCGGCAATGCTGATCGGTCTGCCTCTTGGGGGGGCCTGGCTGGCCGGGATGCGCCTTGATCCGTACTTTGAGTTCCCGCCGCAGACCCGTTTTGTGCCCCACCCACCTTTTTCCTGGGCGGCTTTCTGTTTCTATGCGGCGGTGATTGCCATACTGATTTCGGCAATCGGTCATCGGGCCATTCGGTCTTATCGCGTGGCGCACCCGCGAACCCCGGCCGGGCCGCTGCCCGTCCCATGGTGGGGATGGGTGGCCGGAGCAGCCGGAATTATGGCTTGGGTTCTGGCCTGGACCCGCATGGCCTGGGTTGCTTCCATCCAGCCCCACACCTTCACCCCGCTTTGGCTTGCTTATATCGCCATGGTCAATGCGCTATGCTGCCGCCGCACGGGCCGCTCGCTGCTGACCGACCGCCCGCGGTTCTTCCTAAGCCTGTTTCCGGCCAGTGCGCTATTCTGGTGGTTCTTCGAGTACCTCAACCGCTTCGTGCAGAACTGGTACTATACCGGAGCCGTCTTTGGACCATGGGAGTATTTCTGGTACGCCACCCTGCCCTTCGCAACGGTTCTGCCGGCCGTCCTGAGCACGCAAGAGCTCATCCGATCCTTCGCCGGGTTTCAGCGCGCTTTCAGTCAAGTACAACCGTTGGCCCTCAGCGATCACCCCGCTCTGCCGTGGTTCGTATTAGTTGCGGCGTCAGGAGGACTTGCCGCCATCGGAGTATGGCCGGTCTATTTTTTTTCCTGGGTGTGGGTGGCTCCGCTGCTGATCCTCGTCGCACTGAGAAGCCTGCGGCATGAATCCCACCCGCTGCAGGACTTGGCCCGCGCGAATTGGACGGATCCGGCCTCGGCCATGCTGGCGGCCCTCATCTGCGGCTTTTTTTGGGAAATGTGGAATTACTTCAGCCTGGCCCAGTGGAGGTACAGCATTCCGTTTGTTCAACGGTTTGAGATTTTCGCCATGCCGCTGCTGGGCTATGCCGGCTATTTGCCGTTCGGCCTGGAATGTGCGGCGATCGGGCACCTGCTGGGGGGCCTTTTCCAGAACGAGGGGCGGCGGCCTGACTAGGTATGGAATACGGATAGTACGGCTGCCGCGGAGCAGACGCGGCGCGCCTATTTCTTGCCGGAAAGACGGTCCCACATCGCACGGGCCTGCCCCTGGCGATCGGACCCTTCGAGATCCGCAGGCGCCTGAACGGGATTGAAGCGCTGCCCGCGCAGACGGGCAATCCGCTCCTCCAGCGGCGGGTGGGTGGAAAAAAGATTCATCAGACTGCGCCCGGATAGTGGGTTGACGATGAACATATGCGCGGTGGCAGGACTGGCATCCATCGGCAGTTGTTTGGAGTAGGCTCCCAGTTTTTCCAGAGCTCGAGCCAGCCCTTCCGGTGTCCCGGCAAAACCCGCTCCCGTGGCGTCGGCGAGATATTCCCGCGAACGAGAGATCGCCATTTGGATCAGCATGGCTGCCAGGGGCGCAATGATGGCCATCAGGATCAACCCCAGTCCGCCCCCGCCGCCGCCCTCGCGGTCGCGGTGACCGCCGCCGAATATGGCCGACCAGCGGGCCATGTCGGCCAGCATCATGATTGCGCCCGCCATGGTGGCGGCGATGCTTCCAATCAGGATGTCCCGGTTTTTTACGTGGGCGAGTTCGTGGGCCAGCACCCCCATGGCCTCCTCGCGCGACATGCGTTTAAGCAGACCTTCGGTCACCGCCACCGCGGCATGCTCCGGGTTGCGCCCGGTAGCGAAGGCGTTCGGCGCCTCCTGGGGGATGACATAAACCTTCGGCATCGGGAGGTTGGCGCGGCGGCAAAGCTCTTGTACCATGCCGTACAGCTCAGGCCCGTCTTGCGGCCCCACTTCCTGTGCGCGGTACATCCTCAGGACGATCTTGTCGGAAAACCAGTAACTAAAAAAATTCATGCCCGCAGCGACCAGCAGGGCGATCACCAATCCCTGTCGTCCGCCGATCAACTGCCCGATCAGCAGGATCAACCCGGTCAACAAGGCCATCAAAATCGTGGTCCGAATCTGGTTCCCCATGGTTACGGCTCCCTCCAGTTGCATATCCGATAGGGGCCGGTTGAATCCACGGCCCGGCTTAGTTGGGTCTATAAGATAGTTCAAAATATCGAAAAGGCAACTTAGTAAGAATTATCAGTACTTGCATAAGGTTAAATGTTTATTTGACTGCTGATTGGCCTTGCGTCCCTGGCTTTCATCTGGTAAGCATTTTTATTCTTATTTTTATGTAGTTAAATTCTTGGCCCAAATTGGCTTAGCCGCATGCCGCTCGGGAAACAGGCTACCGATTTGGCTCATCTGCAGAACCGGAGGGCCGAAGCGGCAGCAAACCCTCCCATGGGCGAATCATGCTAAAAAAAACGACCGTAAAAAGCGCACCGACCCGTTTCGACGAAGATGCCCGTGTAATAGGCCACCTCCCTTTGGTCCCCGAAACCGGCCATTCAACCGGGGTTACGGTCCGGGAGAAGGCGCTGTTGGCCGGAGCCATTTCCGGCCGCTCCAAACCCGCCCAGGAAGATGTCGGCCGCAAGATCACCTTGGACCATTTGATCAATCGACTGAATTTCGTCAATTTCCAGGATGGCCGCATCCAACTTTGTTATTCCCACCGCCCCTCCGGCCGCAGCCGGCTCATTCCGGCCTTCCCGCTGCCGTGCTCCGGGCCCGTGCTGGAATGCGTGTGGTCTGAAGAACCCGACGGCGCATGCCTCGGTCAGACCCATGAGCTGAAGTGTATTCTCGTGCCGCATGGCGAAAAGTTTATCCAGACGGCCGCCGAGATGATCGAGATTCATCCCGGGGGCTGCCGGCTGGCGCTGCCGGAGGTCAGCCGCGAGATCAGCCATCGCCGGATCGAACGTCAGCGCTGCCAAAACATCACCGTCCACCTGGTTCAAAACAGCTCCTCTTTTTCAGGGTCGCTTTTGGATTTCACCTCCTCCTCCTTCCGGGTCGAACTCCAGGCGGTTGCCCCCCAGCGCTTTGACTGGATCGACGCAGCGCTGCCGGTGCAGGTCATTTTCCACTCCGGCCGCCAGACGCTTTATTCGAGCGAATGTCGCATCCTGCGCACGACGCCCGGGTGCGACACGCGCGGCTATGTGCTAGCGCCTTTAAAACACGAGATTCGGCGCTACCGTAAAGCCGAGTTTCGCAGCGATCGTCAGGTCCTGAAGCCTTCGCCGAACATCATCTTTCGCCACCCCCTCACGCAGAGACGGGTCGACCTGAAAGCAGTCGATCTCTCCGGCTCGGGCTTTGCGGTGGAGGAGGATGAAGCCGCCAGCGTGCTCCTGCCCGGCTTGATTCTGCCCGAGGTCGAGCTTTCTTTCGGAAACATCTTCAAGATCAAATGCAGCGTCCAGGTGGTCTTCCGCAAACCGCTCACCCGGCCGGAGAAACAGCCGCGCGTGCGTTGCGGGCTGGCCTTGATCGATGTGAGCGCCCAGGACCACATCAAGCTGTTGGGGATTCTGCATCAGGTAAAGGACAAGAACGCCTATATCTGCAATGACATCGACCTGGAGGCCTTATGGGATTTCCTGTTTGAGACGGGCTTTATTTATCCCGCCAAATACGCCCTGATCGAAAAAAACAAAAAGGAAATCAAGGAAACTTACGCAAAACTGTACCAGCAGAGCCCGGATATCGCCCGCCATTTCGTCTACCAGGACAACGGGGTGGTCCTCGGGCACATGGCCACGATCCGCTTCTGGGAAAGGACCTGGCTCATCCACCACCATGCCGCTCGAAAATCAGCGCTGCCCAAGGCCGGATTGGTCGTCCTGGATCAAATCGGCCGGTTCGTGCACGACACCTTCCGCATCCGCGGCCTGCACATGGACTACATGGTGTGCTACTATCGGCCCCAGAACCGGTTTCCGAGCCGTGTCTTCGGCGGGGTGGCCCGGCACATCAACAATCCGCAACGCTGCTCGGTGGACCCGTTTGCGTTCGTGAGATTTGAAGATCCCTGCGAGGATACTCCCATCCTGCCGGACGGGTGGCAGATCGACGCGGCCACTGCCGTGGATCAGGAAACACTCTCCTTTTTCTATGAACGGCTCTCCGGCGGGCTCATGCTGAAGGCCATGGACCTCGATCCCGTCAGTGGTCGCGAAGAGCTCCTTTGCCGGGAGTTTCAGAATCACGGCTTCAAGCGCGAAAGGCATCTGTTCGCGCTGAGAGAACGCGGTCGCCTCAAGGCTTTCATCATCGCCAACGTCTCGGACATCGGGCTCAATCTTTCGGATCTGGTCCATTGCCTCAATGTCCTGGTCTTGGAACCTGAAAACCTGCCGCCGGAGGTCCTGTTGTCCGCGCTGCGGCTGACGCTGAGAGCCACCCGTCAGGAGGGGATACCCGCCCTGATCTTCCCGCTGTCCTATGCCGAGGAAAATGGACTCCCCATCGAAAAAGTCTACCACCTCTGGGCGTTCCATATTCTGGACGCCAACAACCAAGTTTATTACAAATACCTCAGCCGCCTGACGAAATACGTTTAGGGCCCCGTTGATCCTTGGCGGCAAGCAGGGCCCGGCCCCGGCACCCATCCTGCCGGCGAACCCCTTCACGCCTTCGGTTTGCGCCCCCGGCAGATGACTAGCGGGGTGTAAGTGAAGACCCTCGGGTCGGAGAACAGCTGATCCAGTTCGGCGATGAACTCAACATAGCCTCCTGGGTATTCCTCGAAATCATATCCCGAAAGCCTTCCGGCGATCTCCGCCTTCTTGTACCAGTTGAATTTCTCGTCCTCCCGGAAAGTTCCGTAGATGAGATTGTGGGGTGCGACCATGACCTGAATATCCTCGAAGCCCAGGTCGTAGAGATAGGCATAAAGCTTGATCCCCACATAGGGATCGAAGTTGCAGTGCGCCTCCAGCCGCTCCATGATGCGGTTCACGGCCCTTTCGGTCCGCGGGGGGAAGCCGTGAAACCGCAGGCAATTGCAATCCAGATCAATCAGACACAGCGTGCCGCCGGGCAGGAGTGCATCATCGGTTATATGACGAACCAGATCGAAGCTTTGATCGCGATAGTATTCCAGGACGAAGCGGACCCAGATAAAATCGAATGGCCCCGACTCACCCAACGGCTCGCGGATGTCTCTTACTAAAAATTCGAGCCCTTCGGCCCGGTAGTTCCGCCGCGCGAAATCGATCCGCTGCGCGGCGATATCGACTCCCAACGTCCGGCCGCCGGGCTGAGCCAGACGGTTTAGATGAAACGTGGTCTTTCCCGAACCGCAGCCCAGATCCGCTACGCATTGCCCGGGCTTCACCCCCGCCCAGCGGGCATGTTCCTCCACTGTGCGGCCGTCCGTCTTGACATCCAGGCGGGTGGCTTCCTCATCGCTTTCCATCAGATACCCGCGGGGCGAGGCGGGCGGCGTCGCTCGAGTCATGCGGGGTGCCGTATCCCATACCGTGCCCGTTGTCAAACGAATGGCCCCGTGCCGTTCAGCCGGGCCACGCTCGGACGTCGCCCTAACGGGTTTCGACCGCGCTTGTAATTGCTGAGTGTTTCTGTTATGGGGTGCCGTCTGGTATCATTTAGGGGAGGAACGACGTTCATGACCAATCATCCAGAGGCGCCCGCGCCGGAAGAGAATTTTGCCGATCTGCTCGAAGCCTTCAGCCCGGGCGTGCGCTCCGAAACCCGTGTCGGCGACCGGGTCAAAGGCCGGGTCATTTCGATCGGCAAGGAAACGGTGTTCGTAGACACCGGAATGAAAATCGACGCGGTGGTCGACCGCAGCGAGCTGCTGGACGCGGATCAGAACCTCACGTGTGCCGAAGGCGACGAGCTCGAGCTTTACGTGACCGCGGTGGGGGAAAGCGAAATCCGGCTTTCCCGAGCCCTTGCGGGAATCGGCGGAGCGCACATCCTGCGCGAGGCGCACCAAAAATCGGCCCCCGTCGAAGGCAAGGTCAAAGAGACCTGCAAGGGCGGCTTTCATATCGACATCATGCAGCGCCGCGCGTTCTGTCCGATCAGTCAGATCGACATTTCACCGGTGCCGGACCCGGCGGTGCATGTCGGAGCGACCTACCAGTTCCTGATCACCCGTTTCGAGGACAAGGGCCGCAACATTGTCGTGTCTCGGCGCGCGCTCCTCAGCCGCGAGCTCGAAGTCGAACGCCAGCGGTTTATGGCTACGTTGAATACCGGTGATGTGCTCGACGGCAAGGTGACGCGAATTATGCCCTTCGGCGCCTTCGTGGAACTCACCCCCGGGTTGGAAGGCATGGTCCACATCTCTGAGATCAGCTGGTCCAAGACGGCAAGCCCCACAGACCTCCTCAAGCCCTCAAGCCGCCTGCGGGTCAAGGTGTTGGCCATCGACCCGGCCGGCGAAAGAGGCCAGCCGCGGATCAGCCTCTCCATCAAGCAGCTCGAAGAGGATCCCTGGCTCACCGTGGAGGACAAATTCCGGGAAGGGGATGTCGTGCGCGGCACCGTCACGCGCTGTATGAACTTCGGGGCCTTCGTCGAAATTGCCCCGGGCATCGAGGGCATGGTCCACATCAGCGAATTGAGCTACACCCGCCGGGTTCACAAAACCGAGGATGTCGTCAACCCCGGGGACACCGTCAACGTGGCGGTCAAGGCCGTGGACACGGAGAAAAAGCGCATCTCCCTTAGCCTGCGCGATGCCGAAGGCGATCCGTGGGTCGAAGTCCTGGAGCGGTTTTCAGTGGGCCAGCGGGTGGACGGGGTCCTCGAAAAAAAGGAAAAATTCGGCTATTTTATTCAGCTGGCGCCGGGCATCACCGGGCTGCTTCCGATGAGCAGTATCCGCCGCTCTTCAGCCGCTGCCGCCCTGGAGAAATCCAAGGAAGGCGACACGCTGAACGTGGCCATCGAAGAGATCAACCTTCAACGGCGCCGCATTTCACTGGGTTCGTCCAGCTCTGAGGACGAAGGGGAATGGCAGCGCTTCACCCCCAACAGCCGCGGCTCGTCCCTCGGGTCTCTGGCCGAAAAACTGCAGAACGCTATTTATTCCCAGAAAAAATCCAAATAGACTTCCGCGCTTCCCAGGGAGGCCCTGCGTAACGACCGGGGCCCCTATTTTCCCCTCGCCGGCCGGCGAGGGGCGGTAAGCCCTGCGCTCCTTTAACTCCGCCGGCTTGCCCGCGTTCCATTGCGCAACCGGGCGAAGATATCCTACCACCCGGCTGTAAACTTCGCAGGGGCGGAAGTTCGTGAGTTCCGGGTTTTCCCGGAAACACGTCTCGCACTAGTTGTTGCCCGATCCACCACGAAATGAATTATATTGAATTGACAGGATCAGTGGTTAAGATCAATGTTACAAGTAGTCGTCGGAGGCAGCCCAATGAAATCGGCCCTGAAATGGACGGCGGTCGTCGTGCTCGCGCTGGTCGTGGTGGTCATCGGCGCCCTGTTGGTCATTCCTAACTTCATTGACGCCAACAACTACAAACCCGAACTGGAGAAATACGTTCTCGAAGCGACCGGCCGGCCGCTCAGCGTAGGGGGAGACGTCCGCCTGAGTCTATTTCCCTGGGCCGGTGTGTCGTTCTCTGATCTCAGGCTGGGCAATACCCCGGCATTCGACGAGAAGGACTTTGTGACCGTGAAATCCTTCGACGTGCGGGTAAAGCTGTGGCCTCTGCTGTCCAAACAGATCGAGGTGGACCGATTGGTGGTGAACGAGCCGCGTCTGTCGCTGGTAACGAACAAGGACGGTCGCGTCAATTGGGACTTCGCAGCGAGACCGGCGCAGGCCAAACCATCGGCCGAAAACGAGGCCGCCACCGAAACCGGGATGCCCATCACATCGCTTCTGATCGGCGAGCTCGGCATCCAAAATGGACAGATCCTGATGATCGATCACGGGAAGGGATCGCGCCAGGAGATTGCTGGCCTCAATGTGGCGTTGCGGGATGTGTCCTTCGACCGGCCGGTGCGACTGACTCTCTCGGCTACGGTGAACCAAAAACCCATAGCGGCTGAGGGCCGCTTCGGCCCGGTCGGGAAAAACCCCGGACAGGGTGCCGTACCCCTGGAGTTGACGACCGATGCCTTCGCTCAGTTGAAGCTGAAGATCAAGGGCACGGTGGAAAACTTTCTTGTGGCCCCGCTGGCCCGAATCGAGGTGGAAGTAGCGGAATTCTCACCGCGCAGGCTTCTTGCTGAAATCGGGCAGTCTCTGCCCCCGACCGCCGATGCCAAGGTGTTGGAGCGTTTGTCTCTCAAGGCCAGCGTAAACGCGGATGCCAAGGCCGTAGCGGTTTCCGATGCGGTACTGGCTCTGGACGACTCGAAGCTGGCCTTCACCGCCAAGGCCGCGGAGTTCGTCAAGCCCAACATCACTTTCGACCTCCACCTGGACCAGATCAACATCGACCGCTACCTTCCGCCCAAATCCAAGACTGGTGCGGGTCCGCCGCATACCGGCCAACCGGCCGGTGGGCCTCCGCAAAAGACCGACTACACCGCCTGGCGGAAATTGGTGCTGAGCGGGAATGCCAAGATCGGCCAGCTGACCGTCGCGCATGCCCAGGCGGAAGACGTCAATATGAAGATCACGGCGAAAGACGGCGTTCTCTCGCTTGACCCGTTCGCGATGAAGCTTTACCAGGGCACCGCGGACGGAAAGGCCGCGGTGAATTTGAAGGGGGAAATGCCGGTTACGGAATCCCAGCTCAATTTGGACCGGGTTCAGGTTAACCCCTTGCTGAAAGATGTTGCCGACAAAGACTTTCTGGAGGGGATCGCCCAGGCTCGGCTCACGCTCTCGACGAGCGGTGAGGATCCCGCCCGCATCAAGCAGAATCTGAACGGAAGGGGCAACCTGGTTCTCAACGACGGCGCCATCGTAGGAGTCGATCTGGCCAATATGGTCCGAAACGTCAAGGCGGCCTTCAGCGGAGAGGTTAAGACCGGTGCGAAACCGCGCACCGACTTCGCCGAACTGCTTGTGCCCTTCACGATCGAACGCGGGGTCTTTCACACGCCGGAAGCTGTTCTGAAGTCGCCGCTGCTGCGGCTGCAGGCTTCCGGCCAAGCGGATCTGGTAAAAGAAACCCTGGATTTCAGGATAGACCCCAAGGTGGTCGGCACCCTCAAAGGGCAGGGGGACGATAAGGACCGTGCCGGACTGGGAGTGCCCGTCCTCGTATCCGGAACCTTCTCCAGGCCCGCATTCCGGCCCGATCTGGAAGGCCTGGCCAAGGACCGGCTCAAACAGGCGCTCACCCCGCCGGCAGGCGGCGCGGCGCCCATCAAGGATAAGGCTGGCGAACTGATCAAAGGGTTGCTGCCCGGCAAGAAATAGGAACCGGACGGTCTCGGCCGCTGTCAAATGAGGTAACTGCCCATGAAAAAACCGTTTTCGTATCGGATGGCCGCCGTATTATGGTTGGCCGGGTGGATGGCCGGCTGCGCCGGGCTGGGCAAACCGCTCGAAACACCGCGCATCTCGCTGTCCAATATCCAAATGCTGGAAGCCAGCGGCATGGAGTCCGCCTTCCTGGTGCAGTTGCGGGTGCAGAACCCAAACGACGTCGACCTGGATATCCGCGGGGTGGAATGCGATGTCGAAATCAACGGCAAGCCGTTCGCCTACGGCATGTCCAACACCCCGGTCAGAATTCAGGCCTTCGGCTCCGATACGGTCCCGATAAAGGTCTATACGTCGGTCATCGATATTTTTCGCGGGCTGCTCAGCCTGCAGGGCCGCGAAGATCTCAGCTACCAGGTCAAGGGCAAGGTGCGCATGAGCGGCGGCGCCTTCCTGCCCTCGTCGCTGCCGTTCGACTCCCAAGGCACCATTTCCGTCAAAGACCTATCCGTCGGCCGGCGCGACTCCTCCTGACATCCAGCGGGTATCCCCGCAGCTGGCCGAAGGCCGCCTGCGGGCGAGCCGGGGTTGATTCGACGACTACCTGTGATATAAGCAACGCTGCGTTGGAAACCGCAACTCGCTCACCACCGCCTGCGCCCTTCCGGCGCAGGCGGTTTTTTGACTATGGCAAACCCAACAAGCACCCATCGCGCCTTTGGCCTGCTCGGCCGTATGTGGCAGTGGTTCAGCGCGGACTTTCTCGGCATCGTTCGGGAAATGCGCCTGAGCTATCTCCCGCCGCTGATGGTCTACCTGGCGGCGGGAGTCTCGGGATTTACGGGGATCATCGAAAGCTTTTTCGTCAAGGACCAGCTGGGGCTGTCCGCCGCGTTTCTAGCCAGCCTGGGGTTCTGGGCGGGGTTGCCTTGGGCGCTCAAGATGCCGATCGGGCACATGGTCGACCTGTTCTGGCAGCGTAAATCCTTCTTCGTTTATTTCGGAGCACTGCTGATGGCGGGTGGCCTGCTGATCATGGTGGGACTCACCGGTTACCAGGAACGAATGGCGGGTTTTCTGCCGCTGGAAATCTGGTACATCATCTCGGCGCTGATATCGCCCGTCGGATTCGTGTTCCAGGACGTGGTGGCCGATGCCATGACGGTGGAGGCCGTCCCCCGGCACACGCCGGAAGGTGAACCGATTCCCGACAGCGAGCTGCAGCGCATGCACATCACCATGCAGACCCTGGGGCGGATTGCCATCATCGGCGGCTCCGCCATGGTGGCTGGAATCGGCGGCTGGCTGGCCAAGACCCTTTCCTATTCCCTGATGTATTGGATTTCGCTCGTCATACCGCTGATCTCGGTCATGGGCGTGACGCTGGGCGATATCAACATGGGGCTGCGCCGCCGCCGCTTGCGCCGACGCGGTTTTCCCGAGCCGGACATCCGCTCGATGTTGCACGCCGCGAGGCCGACCCTGGCGCCGAACTGGTACATCCTGGGGGGCAGCGCGGTCTTCGTCGTCACGAGCCTGCTGCTGGGGCTGTCCGATCTGGCGGCCAAGATGGAGGCGATCTTCCTGGCCTCGCTGGCCATCATCGGCTATCTCGTCCACCAGCTCCTCGGGACCATGGCGCCGGACAAGCGGCGCGAGATCATCGGCATCGCCCTGATCGTCTTCGTCTTCCGCGCCATGCCCGGGCTCGGCGCCGGGGCCGGGTGGTGGCAGATCGACGTGCTCGGGTTCGACGAGGCCTTTTTCGGCACCCTGCGCCAGATTTCAGCGATCCTGGCCATTGCGGGGTTGTTCGCCCTGCGGGGCTGGATGAGCCGTCGTCCGATCCCGTACCTGGTGGTGTTCCTGTCGCTGTACAGCTCGGTGATGATGCTGCCCTTCATTGGATTGTACTACGGACTGCATGAATGGACGGAGCGGATGTTCGGGTTCGGCGCGCGCACCATCGCCCTCATCGACACCATGGCCGACTCACCGCTGGGGCAGGTGGCCATGGTGCCCATGCTGGCCTGGATCGCCCGGGAGGCGCCCCAGGAGCAGAAGGCCACTTATTTCGCAGTCATGGCGGCGTTCACCAACCTAGCGCTTTCCGGTGCCAGCCTCGGCACCAACTATATGAATCAAATCTTTATCATCGAACGCGGCAGCTACGGCGAACTGGGCCGCTTGATGATCGCCGTGAATCTCATCGGCCTGATCATCCCCATCGTGACGGTCCTGCTGATCAACCGCTGGAGCCTTCGGCGGCCCGCTGCCGCCGCGGTTTAAACCCATAGGTGAACCATTATGAGACTTGGAGTCATCGGGCTTCCTCTTTCCGGGCGCTCAACGACCTTTGAAGCTCTGACCCGCCAGGGCGGCGAAACGGCCTCCCGCGGGGAAGACCGCCTGGCCGTGGTGCGTGTGCCGGATGAACGCGTGGACCGCCTCAGCCGGATGTTCGACCCCCAGAAGACCATCTATGCTCAGGTGGAATATTTTCTACCGGGACCGGGCAGCCAGAAGAAGGAGGCCAATCCCTGGCTGCCGGTGAAAGACTGCGATGCCCTGATCCTGGTCGTCCGCAACCACGGCCCGGTCCGTCATCCGGCCGCGGATTTTCATACGGTCAACGAGGAGCTGATCCTCTCGGACCTCGTGCAGCTGGAAAAACGCCTGGAGCGCATCGAACAGGACCACCGGCGCGGCAAGAAATTGAATGCCGAAGAGCAGGCGCTGCTGGTCGAATGCCGCAAGCGGCTGGAAGGCGAAACCCCGCTGCGCCACCGCCCCGAATTGGCGGACGCCAAACCCTTGAGGGGATTCGCTCTACTCACCGCCAAGCCCATGCTGGTGGTCTTCAATAATGAGGAATCCGACTTGCAGATGCCGGACATCGGCGGGTTGGCTGCAAGCGAAACCTGCCTGACCCTGCGCGCCAAGATCGAACAGGAATTGACGCGCATGAGCCCGGAGGAGGCGGCCGAGTTCCTCAAGGAGTACCGGATCGGCGACTCTGCAATGGACCGCATGATTCGCCTGTCCTACGAAGTCATGGGCCTAATGTCCTTTTTCACGGTCGGCAGCGACGAGGTGCGCGCTTGGACGATCCGTCGCGGAACACCCGCGGCGGAAGCGGCCGGTGCGATCCACAGCGACATGCAGAAAGGATTCATCCGAGCCGAGGTGATCAGCTACGAGGATCTGATGGCCGCCGGCTCGACGGCGGAGGCCCGCCGCCGCGGGACGTTCCGCCTGGAAGGAAAAACCTACGAGGTTAGGGACGGCGACATCATCAACTTTCGGTTCAACGTGTGAACCCCCGCCATTGGAGGGAGGAGCCGGCTATGACCCTAACTTGCGTGCTGGACATCATCGCCCAGGGAGCCTGGAACGGCGGCAGCCTGGTGGACAACGCGATGTATGAAGACACGAGCATGGTGTTCAAGGGCGGCATCCCCGTCACCCGCGAAACCATCGAGCAGCGCATCGGGGTCCGCACCCGCAGAGTCGCCCCGGTGGACGAGCGCATCGGGGCCCTGGCGTTCCAAGACCTGCTCGACACCGCCGGAATCGACCCCGCGCGCATTCGGGTGCTCATTGCGGCCACGAACGTCGGAGAGGATAAATTCGACCCTGGGCCGACCAGCCTTTTTCTTCATGACCGCATCCGCAAATTTTGCCCTCAGGCGCTCGTGCTCGACCTCTATGCCGGCTGCCCGGGCTTCAATGTCAGCGTGGAGGTACTTTACATGCTGGCGCTGGCCGGAATGCTTGCATCCGGCGATCTGGCCGTGGTCGTCGGCGCCGAGAACATTCATCGCGCCAGGGCCTTCCCTCCCCTGGATACCGCCAACATCATCTTCGGCGACGACGCAATGGCTACGCTGCTTCAAGTCGGCGGAAGCGCCGGCAGCTCCGTTCCCGGCCGGGTCATTGCCGAGGCATCCGTCGAAGCAGGAGAAGCTGCCGGCGATGCTATTGCGGCGGCGCTCCTGCCCTGGGTGCGGGAGGGCCGCCTGGACGGCATCATCGTCGACAACCAGCTGGGCCGGGTCGAATGCCGGGTACCGGCGACCGCCGCCCGGGTTCAGCAGGCGCTGATGAAACGCCTATTTCCAAAGGAGGCGGCGACCGGAGCATTCCAGAATTTCCGTGCGGCCTTTGAGATTTACGAGGGCTACCGGGCCGGCTTCGCCTACGACCTGATGACCGCCGGCGGCGACCCGCACACCGTGCAGCGGATCGCCTGCGCCTGCACGGCCTCGGGCCGATACCGCCGCCTGGCGGCCGTGTATCTGAAAAAGGGGCAGCCCGTCCGCCTGAGCCTCATCGCGGGCTCCGCCGTCGCGAGCGTGCCTCCCAGCAAAGGCGTCATCGACACCTTGACCCGCAGCCACGGCTGCTTTGCCGGTTTCATCGAAGCCAATTTCGACCACGGAGAAGTCTATGGGGCGATGGATGGAAAAGGGGTTTTTCTCTATGCCACCCGAGGGGCCAAACCGCATTTGTCGGAGCTTCTTTCCGCCAACCGGCTCACCATGCAGGACATCGATCTGCTGATCGAACACCAGGCCAATTTCGCCATGCTGCCCCTGACGCTCGAACAAGTCCTCGCGGATGGAAAAGCCGCGGAGCGCACGGAAGTTGCAAGGTACCTGGCCGAGAAAATGGTGGTCAACATCCACGAGCGCGGCAACTGCTCGGTGGTCTGCATGCAGCGGCTCCCTTACGACCTATCCCGCGGGGCCCTCAAGCCCGACACCATCCAGGGCTTTCCCATCAACCGCAACCTGGACCGTCTCAAAGACGCGCGCCTCGTCCTTTACGACTCGGTCGGCGCCGGCATGACCCGCAGTTCGTTTCTGCTGAGAAGGTAATATCCGCTGACATTCCATGAGCGG